>JAUJND010000042.1 GCA_030446505.1 Chroococcidiopsidaceae cyanobacterium YX2bin18
CAACTAACGTGCAAGCATTGAAAGGTTGTGTTGCAAAAACTAATAGAGAAACACAGTCTATTTGCCCCAGCTAGATGTCGAAAGACCTTATCCACTCTGCTAATTTGTCTGCTTTTCTCGCCGCCTTTTTCGCCTTAATTTGTTCTATAACCCGTCTCACCAATTCAATCCCCTCTGGCGCTGGCTCAGACGTTGCATCTAACTGGGGATGGTCAGCTGCTTGTGGCGCAGGCTCTGAGCTTGTGGAAAACCCCCCGCACCCCCCTTCGTCATTTATGGGGCTGGCTGAGGGCTGCGACACAAAAGCGCCCTCGCCAGCCAGCCCCATAAGCTTATTGGATAAAACAGGATGTAACTCTGTATCTGGCAAGGCTTGTGGCGATTCTAAATCATCAGAATTTAGCTGTTGAGGGTGTAACTCTGTATCTGGCAAAGCTTGTGGCGATTCTGAGTGGTAATTGGTGCTGTTCAAGAGAAAATCCGGATGCCACAAATTTTTATGTTTATAGAGCGTGGTTGCACTGATGCCGTAGGCTGACAGTGCTATACATCTTGCTTTAGCTTGTACTGGCAAGGCATTTTTGTTGAGTAATTCGGCGAGTGCTGCTGTGATGCGCTGCCTGGCGCTATCTCTTTGTTGCTGGTTCCAGTTAATTTTTGGCTCTGCTGGCTCTTCAAGCTGGGTGGCTTCATGCTTTTTACCATGCCCGTAGTGGTAGTAGTGGCTTGCTTCCACACTTCGCACCCAGTACGCGGCTTTTTCTTCGAGTTCGTTACGGTGGTTGCACCACTGGTTGAACCCTGGTAGTGAGCGGGCAATCTGAGAGATTGCCTCTGCTAGGGCTTGTCCTTCTAGGGGGTCGCCTCCATCTATGGCATGGCGAAAGATATACTCTCGCATGGCAATTCTGCCTAGTAGGTGGTTAGTCTGCCCTGGCTCTGTCCAGCCTGTTTCGATTTCTGCGTTCAGGTCGTTTAGGAATTTTTGGGCATCACCTGAGATGCGGTACTGCTTGCGCCTAGCCTGCTTTAGGATTTGGGTAAGCTGGAGGCTATTGATGTCATTCCGCGCCTGGGCAAGTTTCCAGTGGCTCACAAAGGTAGATTGGTAGCCGATTGTAAGCGCCCAATCCTCGTTAAGGATGTAAGACCCTGCTTGCATGGGTAGTCTGTGGGCAGCGTAAAGGCTTTTGTTCTCTTCAGCTACATAGCCTTTGGGGTTGGGGAAGATTTCAAGCAACCCCGGCGCAATCTTGAAGCCAGCGTTTTCCAGCAGGGTCGCTGCACCTTTGGCAATCTCCCAGCTGCTTTGTGCTTCAGTGAAGGGAAAATAGACGTGGATACCTCCGCTATAGCTGGAGGTGCAAGCCACATTACACACTAAGCCCAATGGCTCTAGAGCGTCTTGAATGCGGTGGACAGCGAATGGATCGCGGCGCGGGTGGTAGATGCTGCTTGAGTCAATGTCCAGCATCAGGTAATTGGTTTGTGCGCGAAACCTAACACCGTAAAGGTATGCACTCTGGCGAATCAGGCGATCGCTTAGTGGATGGTTGCTCTGGGTTTTCCAGTCGGGTTTAGTGCCTGGTTCTGGGTGGAGTGCGTAAATGTAATCAAAGCGGTGGGGGAAAAGCTTGAGAAATTCGTCGTCCCACTCTCGCACATATTCAAATTGTCTAGGGGCAGCTGCAACTGCTACTGTCATCTTTGGCTCCTTATGGAGCCGGATCAGCCTTTGACCGAGCTTCCTAGATTTTGCTTTGGCTTTCTACCTCTACCCTGTTAATATGCGTGTAGCATATAAATATAGTAGAAGAGCTAAAGCTCTTCCGTAGGAAGTCGGGCGTTTTAAGGGTTCTGTGGGTCTCAATCACTTTCTCCCTCGCTGTCCCGGCTTTTTACGAGTTCAGGTTGTAAATTATTCTGGCACGTTTTTTAACGGTTTGCTCAATGGGATTCTTAACATTAAAACCCAAAGACTGCTCTCCGTTGGGGCAATTGATTCTCAAGTACATGGAAGATCATCAACTCAGCATGACTGAGTTGGCAGATAAGGCAGAAATCACTCGTCCTGGATTGAGAGCGATCTGCCTGAAGAGGGGCAATCCCACGAAGAGCAACATACGCAAGCTATCTCGTGTTATGAATGTGCCTCCTATAGAGATTTATCGGTTGGTTTGCGAAAACAAAATTAGGAATGCATATGAGCCTGATGCCATTGATTTTATTTTGAAGGGATTCGAGACCATAGTTAAAGTCTTTCTTGAATTAGCCGAAGAATTACCTGAACAGGAAAAACCATCTGACTATGAACTCCTCGATAAAGCCCTTAAAGCAATCAAGTCCATTCAGGAGTAGAAGTTGGGGTCAAGTAAGGATATGCTACATAGGGTAACAGGGTGTGAGCTAGAGGCCCTATCACGGTTGAAGCTGGAACTAGACAGCGGCGTACACTTTCGCTTCCCAGGGGAAGAGGGGCTCCTTACCTGCCCACTGCACAGGGACATCCCGCTCCTGCGTGATTTCACGCCACTTCTTACCTGAAGGGAGTCCGGGCCAGTTGGGAACCACGTACTTGGAGTTAGGATTACCCGGTTCAGCTGTGCCCCAGTCGGAGAAGTTGGCGACGACAACAACGATGTTGTCCCCAGAGCCGCGCTTCCAAGCCAGAACCCGCTTGCCCTCTTCAAAGTCTACGTGGATGAAGTCGGTGTCGTTCACAGCCAGGGCTTCTGACTGGGTGCGGAACTTGACAAGTCGGGCCACATAGAAGAAAACCCGCCGCCTCCATTCATCATCCAGACGGCTGAAGTTAACTGGGTCTACTTGTTTCCTGAAGTCCCTAATGTCTCTTCTCTCATCATCATTTCTGGCTTCGGGAATCTTGAAAATATCCAAATCCATCTCATCAACAAATTCTTCCCCCGAAAGAATCATGGGAATTCCTACTGCTGTTAGCAAGCAAACGAAGGCTAACTTAGCACGCTGTTCCTTCTTAAATACTCCATTGAAATCAAGGAAAGTGTAGAGTCGCTCTGCGCCTGTACCCTCAACATCGTGCGAAGTGATGTAATTGATAGCTTGAGAGCCGTCTTGAAAACCAAGGATACGGCAGTCAATCATTTTGCGTACACACTGCTCAAAGCTCTGCTCACCTTCTGCATTCCTGCCAACGACGGCCGGTTTAACAATGTTCTTGAATTCCTCGTTCCACAAGCTATCTAAACGCTTTTGCTCAAGCATAGCTTGCTGGATGGGTATGCTTTCTCCAACTACCAAGAAATTGTCATCGCGTCCACCACGGTCTTTCCAGATTGCACGTGACAAGTCTTTGACTTCCTGGAGAAAGTCAAAATTTTTGATGTTGTTGACGCTATCTAGACGTAATCCATCTACGTGGTAATAAGTCATCCAGTGAAATAGGTATGCCTTTAAGAAAGCACGGGATGGAAATAAAGTAGTTTTACTACCACTGACTGGGTCATAACCAGATACTGCAAAGGCATACTTAATCAGGTCTCCTCCAAAGCCATTCCGACCAGCTTGTTCTGGATCGCCACTATCCCAGTGAACAAAGAAATCTAGAAAGTTAACATTGCGAATAGAAGTCCCAGTAGCAAATGCCATGACTGTATCTTTGAAAACACGGATACCCTTTCCATGGCAGGTTTTGATCATATTAGCAAGGTCAAACGATGCCGTGGGTCCTGGCTTAGAAGCAGGAAAGCCAAGTTCAAAGTCAGCAGCAAAATAATTAGATGTTCCGTAGCCCCATTTCTCAGACTGCTCGCTATCTGCGGGAGGTAGCAGTTCCAGGGCATTGATTCCAAGTTCAACTAAATGAGCACGATTATTCAGGGCAGCCACTGTTGGGAAGGTTGGAGCCGACAACTCAGGAACCAGCAAAGCTAATACATCTTGAAAGGTACCATTTCCAATCTCAATACTGTCGCGGGAGGTAATCCGGGTCCACCGAGTTGGCAGTTCATAAATGACAAGCTTGTTATTTGACGGCAGTGTTGCCGGAGATGGGTCGCTACCCAAGTCCACCACAACGCCGTTTGGAGCTTCTGGATTACCTGGGTCGCAGGGAATTAACTTACCGCCTCGGTAGAGGGTTATGCCTGCTGGGTCAAAGCTGGAAATCCCTGTCAGTCCTGTTGGAACGTTTTGTGGCACCGGGGCACGAAAACGTCGGTCAATCGTGTATGCCAGGGGGTCAGTGCAGTAGATTACTTGCTTAGAGTTGGCAGCGTCAAAGGGTTCGGTGTTGCGAACCTTGAACCAATAGAAATAAACTTTACCCTCTTCCAACCCACAACTTGCGGCAGGGATTTCCCAAAGCTCTGGGAATTGGGAGTCGGGCTGGGTGAGGGTTATCTCCTTAAAATTCTCCAGCTTGAATTTCCCTGATGCTGGAGGGAGAAAATCTATAGAGCCAATGAAAAGGGCTGGAGTAAAGTCTGAAGCTCCGGGTCGCCACAGAACAAAGTTCGTCTCCTTGCGCTTGAGCAAATCCACTGTGACTGCCATGACGAACTCCTTGGGTAATAGAAACAAGCTTAGTAAGCAGGGAAAGGGTTGGGATAAGTTTTAATACACATATAGCAAAGCATTTTCAGGAATAGTTACATATTTGACTAATGCGCGCCGCACCAAGGCTTGTGCAACCAGCCAGTTGATTCCCGTGGCATTGTTGGCAGCACAGATCCATTCAGCCGTTCGCTGACCTTATGCGCGACCTGGAGCCGAAACTAACTCTTTTTAGGGCGACGTGGGCGATAAGGAACCTTTAGCTTCGCCACCGCTTGGCGTTTGACTTCTTCAGAGCGCATATCATATTTAGCAGTAGTAGCAGGATCGGCGTGTCCTGCCAGCCGGGAAACAGTAATCACATCAGCGCCTGTATCTAACAATTGGGTGATAAACGTCCGCCGGAAATCATGAGGCGAGAACGCCGCTACAGAGGATTCGGCAGCTCGTTTTTGGAGAACGAACATCACCGCCTGGTCAGTTAAACGTCTCGAAGTAATTCGACCCGCTTTGTCAACGGGATACAACAGAGGTCCCGGTTCATCCCCTCTAAGCTCAAGCCAATCTTGCACCGCCGCGCTCGCTCCCTGTGGCAGATAAGTCATCCGGTCTTTCATTCCCTTGCCCCGGCGGATTGTTAAACCTCCCGTCTTTGGGTCAAAGTCATAAACATCCAAATTCACCACTTCAGAGCGTCGCAAACCTGCCATCAAGATAGAAATCATTGCTGCATCCCGCACCCCTTTTGGCGTGGGGTCATCCATACAAACGGATAAAAGTGCCGAAATTTCTGCTTCACTTAAAGCTCGACCGCGCAGCAGTTGGGTACTTTTAATGCCTTTGAAATCCACCGCACTATCATAGTCATCAGCATCCATCAGCTTCAATCGCCGTGCTTCTTTGAGGACACGGCGTAACGCTGACAACATTCTATTTGCTGTCGCTGGGGCATACTTGTCCCTGAACACAGCGCATAGAGCCGCTGTGTGCTGGTAGCGTAGCTTTGACCAGTCCAGAGTCATAGCATCGCACTGACCATTAGTTAACATCGACGCGATCGCATTCAAAGACTGTCGCATCGTGCGCCGCGACTTGGGAGCCAGCTGGGACAAATACACCGCCGCTGGATGCTGGGTCAGGGGCAGTGGTACTTTCATCGCCAGTTCTTCTGGCTCATAAAAGTGAGCGATCGCCTGATTCATGAGGAGCTTGGGCAAACTGTATTTTTCATAAGTGAATTAAACCATGCCCACACGCCCTATAGCGCACACAAGCGTGTCTCTGACTTCACTTATGAATCGTCGCGCTGAATTATTTGACGCAGCTCGTCCAACCGCAGCTTCAGTAGATAAGGAAACTGTCACCGTTTATTAAGAGGGCATTGAGCCGAGATGCGTGTAATTTCCGGCAAGATGGTCTGAAAACCTTTATCCTGTTTAGGTTTGAAAATTTGCTACATCAGGGTCAAAAAAGCTGTTGTCGGCAACGGAAAATGGGGTTTTTTGTATAAACCCCTAGTTCAGTGTTAGACTACTCTCGCCCTTTTCATCTTGGGGTTTTTTGTATAAACCCTCGAAAAAGGTGATTAAGGATTTTGATCTAGTTTGATCTAGAAGGGGGCTTTACTCTTGCATTAGCGCATAACCAATGAAACCTATGCGTTTGGGAGAGTATCACTACTCCTTAAAGCATTTAAGAATTGCTTTTTGAGACACTGATTCGAGACACAATATGGGTGAGTATCAAAAAGTAGAGTTTTTGAGAGATATTTTGTTTTGAAAAGCTTTGCCGGGAAGAATTTCAAGGATGTAATACCAAACCTCTTTTTTTACTAATCCCCCTTTCCGAGGGTTATTACAAAAAACCCCCAACAGTATTTTCGCGCTTATCTACCCCTATTTGGGCGTAGAACTTGTCTAAGTCCCGTTAGTATTGCAGGTCGCTACAGCTATTCCATAGCTGTAGCCAATAGTCATACTGCTTAAGGAGGATTTATAAATTATTATTTTTTAATAATTTTTTAATAGTCTATATAAAGAATTGTAGAGGAGGTGCTATTTTAAATAGTTGGTTTCGAGGATGTAAAGTTATTTTTGTTCAATTCTAAAAATTTCTAGTCAAGACGCTTGTCCGACTTTTGAACCAGCATCTTGACTGAAGATTTCAGCTTGAAAACTTAGAATCGGCTCTAGACAGTCCTGTTTTATAAATTTGCATTCTGAAGCAAGATTTTCTGTGTCTACTGTAGTCATGTCTGAAATACAAGATGAGATGCTTAACATTGCTTTGAATCAAAGTTTCTGCTGATTAATAAGCTAATAAGCATTTAAGTTGCAATATGATGGTTATTACCTTTGTTTTTAATTTTGCGATGCCAGTTAATCACTAACTCGCCTTGATTTAGTAGTCTATCCAGTAGTAGCTGCAATTCATCTATTGATTGAAATAGGCGGTGAGCAATGTATTCTTTACATGAATGCCAGACCAATTCAATCATATTGTAGTCAGGGCTATAAACTGGTAAAAAATCTAAGCGAAAGTTAGGGAGTTCTTGAGATAGACGACTCAAAATATCTTGGCGTTTATGAAAACTAGCATTATCTAGAATTAAAATAATCCTCGGTCCATGGGATTGAAAATCCTCTAAGCGATTTCCTTTGTTTACCCACTCTTGTTTAATTAATTCATTGAATTGTTGCAGTTGCTCTAAAAAGATATCTGCATTACCTTTTTTAATAAAAAAACCTACTCGCTTACGGTCTGACTCTCGAATTGCCCCCATGACATTTATTCGACCACGACGGCGTTGCCCTGTAATATTTTTGCGTTGTCCTTTCTGCCCCCAATTTTTGCGTCGAATTACCTGTAAGCTAAACCCGCTTTCATCCCAAAACCATACCTGTAATAGCTCTGGGTACTCTCTAGCTACTGCTAAGTATCTATTAAGTCTCTCTTCAAACAAAGCTCTCTCTACTAGGTTTTGTTGGGACTCTAAGTCATATTTAGCCCAAATATAACTATACTTTTTTCGCTTTAGTATCCTCCTAACTTGAGAACTACTTAACTCAATCCCAGTTGCCATAGTTAAATAAGTAGCTAATCTCTCTGCTGTCCATCGTCCAAATTCATAACCTAAGCTTGATGGTGATTTATCAACCGTTTTTAATAATAGTTCAATATATTCAGGCGTAGCTTTTCGGTAATGCTCGTAATCTCGTCTATTATGTAAAGTTTCTAGCTTATCTGGATCTCCATTCATACACCAATATGCTACTGTTCTCGGCGAACAACCTAAAAATTTAGAAATTTCTTGTTGGGTTCTGCCATCGTTTTGAAGTAAAATAATTAAAATTCTTTCTCTAACGTGCGATAGTTCGTTCTCTTTAAGAGTTTTCTGTAGCCCAATAACTTGTTCTGGTGTTAAAAAGTTCTTGGCTGGTGGTGGCATAATTGCTTTTCAGTCGTTTTACCTTTCTATTATGCAGCTTAAATGCCGATTAGCTTACCCAGCCTAGTTAAAAATTACGTTCGCAGCAGGCGTAGCTGAAGTTGATGCCTGTTATTCTGCTGCTATTTAGATATGGTCGTAACCATCTAGCTAAACAATGCCTAACTATTGCTTGGAATTAGGGAACGAGAATGACTATTTTTTTATTGTCTTTAAGTAGTTTCTACATCTATATTTCTTGGCTTTTAATCTCCTACTCAAGATTTAAAAGCCAACGGGACAAAATTGAGTGGCGAGTACATATTAACGGAATTAGAGGTAAGTCAACTGTTACAAGATATACAGCAGCGGTCTTTAGGGAGGCGGAATACCACACTTTTGGCAAGACTACAGGCAGTGCTGCTAGAATCCTGCGACCAAATGGAGAGGATTATGATTTTAAACGTAAAGGCTATGCCAACGTCAACGAGCAAGTAAAGATTTTAAAGGGCTTCTGTCGCCAAAAAGCCCAAGCTGCAGTCCTTGAGTGCATGGCTGTTAACCCTGTTTATGCTCAGTGGCTTGAAGAAAAGGTTATGCGATCGCACATTGGGATTATTACCAACGTTCGCTACGACCATCCTGACTATATGGGTGAAACGTTAGAAGAGATTGCTGAGTCTTTATCTAAAACAATCCCTCAAGATAGCATTTTAATTACATCAGAATCCGAACCCAGACTACTTAATATCCTGTGGAAAAATGCGAAAAAGAAAAATTCCTTGATGGTTATTGCTGATAAGCATATAGTTAAGCCTGAAGATATGGAAGGTTTTTCTCATTTTGCTCATGAAGAAAACGTTGCTATTGGCTATGAGATTGCCAAAATCTTAAAACTTCCAAGAGATAGAGCTTTAAAAGCAATGCAATCTGCACCAGCAGATCCAGGGGCTTTTAATATTGAGTATATAAATTTTAATGGCAGTACAATTGCTTGGGCAAATCTGTTTGCAGTTAATGATCGCGAAAGTTTCATTGAGGTGTGCTTAAAGCTATTTAAACAACTTCCTAATTATAAAAAAACAGTCCTTCTAAATAATAGACACGACCGTCCAACTAGGGTTGAATTGTTCGCTGATATGTCACGGAATTTACAGTTTGAGCGTGTGATTACATTGGGCGACTATGAAGCGGTAGTTAATAAGGTATTTTCTGCTGACCCAGCCAAGGTACTTAACTTAGGGTACTCCACAAAATTCAAAAATGCTTCAGCAACGGATATTTTAGAACAAATTGTTAGTGGAACTAATAGTAACAAAGTTCTTTTAATAGGGGCGGTAAATATTCATACAACGCAAGCAGAGAAGCTACTACATTTCTTTGAAGAGCAATTAAATGAGCAAGAAGTACAAGGGAATGTAGTTGAAACAAACAAAGATAAACTAGAAGAAGTAAATGTTTGAATCAATAAACACTCCGGAAATAAGTAGACTAGCTCTGATAATTGGAGCTTTTGCAGCGGTAAGTTATAAAAATATTTATGGAATTAATCCAGGAGGTGTCATCGTTCCTGGTTTTATCATCATCTTATTTTTGATATCGCCTATTTGGAGTATTACTACATTAGGTTTATCATTTGTCGTTTACTTTGTTTACAAACATTTTCTGGATAGAACAGGGTATAAACGTAGGACTCCTATGTATATTCTCTCAACTTTATCCTTGGCGATCACTAACTTAGTAGCGCTGGTGTACATCCAACTAGATTGGTTAGTTCCCTCCCTTGATGGTCTAGCTGGCACTTTACTTCCAGCAATTATTGCTTTTACTTTTACCAAGCAAAAAATGGTTAAGGTGGTAAAAGGTATAGCTTTTACCACATTGGTGACGGCTTTTGTTCTATTAATTATTTATCTAGTGGGTTTCTATCTATTTAACATAAACTTTGATACACTCAGACCATTGTATGCCGGAAAGGAAACAATAGAACTAAAGTTTCCCTTAATTCATTTTTATATTGCTTTAGGCGTGGGATATCTTATTTATCGCTACAAAGATGTCCGCTCAGGCGGTTATATGATAGCCCCAATTACTGCTGCATTACTAATTCATCCTTTAACTGCAGCTATTTTCCTACTAGGTTGTTTTGTTGTCTACTTATTGACGCAATTTATTTGTAACGCAACTCTAACTATAGGATTGAAACGTTATGCCCTAGCGCTATTTCTAAGTACTGTTTATGTTTGGTCAGTAGAGCTTTTCTTTTTATATTTAGACTCTACTATTTTGCCTTTTAAAGGCAGTAATATTTTTGTAATTATTGCTATGATGTCATATGTTAATGATAATATATTGTATTCCAAAAAGAACGTCATCTTTTATATGGTGATTACCGTTATAGTTGCAATTATTACTTATTTTTTTACTAATGGATTGTTTACAATTTTAAGTTAGGATGAAACTATAAATATATTATTTATTGATTAGTAAAATACCTATATACTAATTTTTATATAAAGCAGTAGATCTATCATACATAAAAATGTTTGAACTGGTGTCAAGAAGAAAAGCTTTTAAACTTCTATTTACTAGAGGATTTCAAGTTTTAGTAGGTACAGTTTCAGGATCTTTATTATCCTGTCACTCCCAAAAAATTATGAGTTTTGGTAAACATTCTCGTCAAGGTGGCGTAGAGTTACTAAACGAGTCTGGGAAATTTTTAACTGAAGTTAAAAAACTTAAAAAATTGGCTTTACCCAAAAACTCTAATCTTTATCAACCTCCCACAACTAACGATTTAGAAAGCTTTAAGATACTTGCAAACGCTTTGATATCTCTAGATATTGATAAAGCGCTTAACAAAGCCAGTGACCTTAATTATGAGGTAGTAAGGTTTGTTGATATTCCCACCCAACAAGTTCTTTACGGTTTGAGAGAGAGGCGCATACATAATTATCCCTTGCGAGGCTGGGGGTCTTACTTTATTAACGCTTCTTATAAAGCTGATGCTTTGATAGAGATACCGCACATTCTTTTCGATCTATTTTCAGAAGAAATTGGAGCCAAAGTTTTTTTAATGTCAGCAGCCCGTGGGGTTTTAATTTCCGGCGCACACCGTAATGCTAACGGTGCTGGTACCGCAGATGTCTGTAACCCAATAAAGTCTATTTTTCAAGAGGTTCACAAAGCGTGGATTTTATCTAAAACCAAAACTTGGCAGATTCATGGCTTTAGTATTTCAACTAAATCAAAACTCCCAGTCATTACTCAGTCTGTTTTGTCTAGCGGTCAAAGTAATGTATCGACTGAAGTTTTAGATTTAAGCAAGCGAATGAACAACCGTGGCTTTCTCACCCATATTTACAACAAACTTTCAGGCTCTACCTTCTTAAATCAGCTGGTGAATCAGAGTGTAGCGGGTACAGCTTTCTCACACTTAGGTGCCACCAAAAATATACAAGGTATTTATTGTCGTAGCGTGGGTAACCCATTTATTCACGTTGAATTAGATAAGAGTATCCGCTTCAGCACTACTAATCGAGATATAGTCGCTAGAGTTATCGCAGACTCTATTGAAGCTGTAATTTAAGCTTTTTTTTGCTCAAAACGTAGAAGTACATAAAAATTTTACTTGAAGAGGTTGTTCAATGGAAATTAAAAAGCAAAATCGTGACCAACGCGCTCATATTCGCCTTAAGGCACCTGCTGTAGTAATTATTGATGAGTATAAATATACAGCTATAGATTGGAGTGTTGGAGGATTTAAGATTAGTGAGTTTACTCAAAAAGCACAAGTAGGAGATTGTTTACCTGTTGAGTTTTCTTTGAGTTTCAAAGGTGGAATTAATATTTCAATTAATACTTTAGTTGAAGTTAAATGGCTTTCAAGTAATAAAAAAGAAGTTGGATTTCGTTTTCTTAACCTTACAAAAGTAGAAAAAGATTTACTACAATATGCTGTTAGTAATTTACAAATAGGTGAAGTAATTCTTCTAGAAGAGTTAAGCAAAACAAGTAATTCTTCTAGTGAAGCTGCATCTGTAAATTCTAACCAGAATCAAGGATATAAAACAATTATAAAAAGCCTTAACTATAAATTTATATTGTATGGTTTGGGTGGTTTAGCTATTGGAGGAATTCTTATTTTATACACTATTTCATCTTTATATAAATCTTTGATTCGTATGGAGATTCAAACGGCAGTTTTAAGCAAGCCGATTGAACCTATTATTTCCAATAACACGGGTATTCTGAGCCGGATTTATGTAAGAGAAGGAATGAAAGTTAAAGCTGGTCAACCTTTATTTCAGCTTAATGATGAAAAAATAGCTCAGTCTATTTCTCAAGATGATATTAGTAATGTAAATGCTTTGATTCGTACCAAGATTGAAAGTATTGATGAACTTAACCAGAAGATTAAATTAGGTCAATTAGAGTTGGCTGAAGCTAAAGTCGCACTACAAAACACAATGGCTCTTAAACAACAAGAGATTGATAAATTGCAGCCTTCTAAAGCGATCTCTCAAAGCCAGCTTGTATCAGCCAGAGCTAAAGTTAATTCACTTAATATTCAGTACGTAGCCGCAAAAAATAACCTGAATAGATTTTTAGAGTTATCTCAAGCAGGGGCGGTGAGCCAGCAAAGAGCCGATTCAGTAAAATCTGAATTTGCTGAAGTGGACGGTGCGCTTCAAGAAGCAAAGGCAGACTTGAAAATTGCCGAAACTGCTGTAAATTCTCTCCAAAATGGAAATTTCTACGATGGTGACAGTTTCATCAGCAACCTTCCACGTCTCACTGCAGAAGTTAAAGATATGCAGCAACGAATACAGTTAGCAGCTGAAAAAGTAACTTTTTTAGAGCAATTTAGAGAAAAACAACAAGAAGAGGTAAAAAATTTAGAAAAGCAGAAGCAACAATTTATCGTAAAACCAAAGCAGGGTTTAGGTAACAGCTTGGAGCGAAGCCCTTTCTCTGTTGTTTACAAATCTCCTGTTTCTGGCTCTGTTTTAAAAGTAGCTAAGTCTCCTGGTAATAAAGTTAATGATAGTGAGACTATAGTGTTGTTACAACCAGAGCTAGGTCAACCAATAGTTGAAGCTTATTTAACGCAAGATCAAGTTACAAAAGTATCAATTGGTAGTAAAGTTACAGTCTTAGTACCTGACTTAGATAAAAGTTATCAAGCGCAGGTAGTAAATATTGATCGCACTGGTGGGCTGCCTGATACAGTCAGAGGACAATACCAGTTGCAAGGTTCGGAAGACAAATCAGCCTACGTTAAGCTCGTAGTTCAGGGCATATCACCAGAAGAAAGGAGTAAACTAACTGCAGGTATGCCTGTCAAACTGCAAATAATTAAAAGCTTGAATGGTTTTGAGGGTTTAAGATTTTTGAATTAGAGCTAGACCAATGTAATACATTACCCTTGCCCCATTGAGCGGTATTTAAAAAGGAAAGAAGAACTCCCACGGTTGAAAAAGAGGTATCCCGAAGTAAATTAAGTGTGATCGCTTTCGGAAAAAGCCTCAAAGCCTGCGAGAGGCTCTGAAAGCTTTTGCATACAGTCCTGTGCCGTTAAGAATCGACTTTCCTTTATAATCTCCCAAGGTTGGCCCATTTATACTTTTACGACTTGATATAAATCTGAAGTTTCCCCCAGTGTCTTGACCAAGAAAAATACCTACGTGATCGATTGCGCTACCATCATTAATGGATGCATCGAAGAATACGAGATCCCCAGCAGAAAGAAGAGAAATATCCTCTGCTTGCTGTCCAGAGTTAGGAATCACCTCAACTCCTGGAGCCGACTCGATCATTGTAACTGCGCGGCGCGGAAGCGATGAGCCATCTGGCGAGAGCGTTAGAGGAAGACCCATTCGGTACCCGAAGACCATTCGCACGAAGCCGGAGCAATCGAGACTATTAAGTTGAGAACTCTCCGGTTGATCGACAAAATTGAAATAAGCCCAACGTATTCCAAGATAATCATTGAAATCTGACCCCTCTTGACGAGTACCGTCTGCTAAAAGAGGACCGTAACTAGCATCTCCCTCTATTTTCAGAGCTGCCGTATTATAAGTGGGTGGAGCATTTTCAACATAGTGCATAGCTGTTTCGAGAACATCAGCGCTTCTATCGGCAAGTGCGCTCGTTAGCCAAGCTTCATCAACCTTACCCGCAAAAGGAGCCGAAAGAGTCCTTACCCAAATGCTTGTCGATACGGGATTGGATGCAGTCGACTCCGTAAAGGTACGGGTTGGACCATTAAGAGTAACGGTATAGGAGCCATCTGTGAACGTAGAGAGCCATCGCCCAGAAGTGTCTTTAACAACTGTGCGGGCTGGTTTTGTTGTTTTAGTATAGATATATGAAGATGAAGCGCTAATTAGGGTATATTGAGCACTAATTGTATCAATATTTAAGCTTAGTAGTGCAAGAAGAAGAAGACAAATTTGTGTAATTCTTGAACTATTATTTTGTCGTTGTTTCATATTTTCCTTTCGTTAGCTCTTATAAGGACTAGTAAACTGTCTGAACTCAAAACTGAGCGAAAGCCAGTTAAAGCAAGGAAAGATTCTTGTTTGATGTAATAAATTTACTAGTTGTAAAGTGGCGAAGGCTTCTGTTTGAGTCGCATCAGAATCTTGAAAAACTAAGGCATATTGCCCGCTATAACTAAATAGAGGTTAATTGCAAATAAATATAGGGACAGTTCGCTAGACAATATTTCATCTCTAGAAATGCAACTTTAAAAATTAAATAATAGATTAACTTTTTAAAGTTTTTGAAGTAAAAATATTGCTAAGTGTTTATATTTAATTTGTATAATGCAAGAACTGAAATCTTTACTCTATAAGCAAAGATTTTTAAAATCTCTTCAGGGGGGAGGAACGTAATTTATGTATTAAGAGTTACAAAAAAATAATTAAGTAGAATAATAAAGTTGTGACCTATTTTTGTTAACAATAAAACTTTAAGCTATTGATACAAAATTGACTTCAGTAAGAATAACTAGATAATTATTCGCCGTCTAACTGATTAAGTAAAAACTTGTAAAGATTAGAGTAGTCCTAAAGGTTGTGTTGCAAAAATCGGTATTGTAGTGGAAGGTTGGACTTGCAACAGCTTCGCTGATACTGTTGGTAAATTTAGAAGAGCTATCCAGTTTTTGGTTTAAGTGTCAGAAATCTTGAATAGCGAGTAGGAGCTAAAGGAATACCATTCACGGGGTGAAATGAGCAACCACAATACACAGTGACAGTGATTTTACCGCTTTGTATCCTACTCATGGTCAACCAACAGTTAGACCTTGGCGACTGGCGTTAGTGTGTGTGCTGCAATTTATTGAAGATTTGCCAGATCGACAAGCTGCTGAAGGTGTCCGCAGTAGAATTGATTGGAAGTATCTTTTGGGGTTGGAACTGACTGACTCAGGTTTTGATTTCTCTGTTTTGTGTGAATTTCGCGCCAGATTGATGGCTGGTGGGGTGGTTGAGACCCCTAACTTGACTGCATCACCGAGCCATCGAAGAGAAAATTTACCTCACGCAATAGATACCTAAATAAAAGACACTAGGCAGTTTCTCAATTAACGTCAATTGAGAAACTGCCTAGTGTCTGGGAAACGAATTAATTCAATTGCGGTTCAACTATACATGAGAGCGAGAAAATCTGGGTGTACGCAGGAAACGGCGGCAGCAGAATCACAGGCTAATTTCACCTGAATCTCTGTTTGCTTGTTCCAGACCAAAGTCTACAAGTTGGGTACTCGCTCTTCCAAATGTCAGGAACAACACAAAACGCTTGCTTCATTAAGATTAGAGAACTCTGGCTCTTTCTGCTTAAGTAGTTTTTGAGGATTTTCACGGGCGACATTAGAGAAATTAAAAAACCTCATAAACTCAACTCTCCTCTCTGACGTTGCATCTTTTGCTGTTGCTCTTTAGCAGCTAAATCCTGTTGCCTTGCTGCAATGGTCTTCTTGGACAGAGGTAAGCCCTGCTGATAGTCTGCCGTCACCTCACGAATCTGCTCCACATAGGATGCAGGTCTGCCCAAAGCGATCGCTGCCTCTTGCCACTGTCCTAGTAGTTCCAAATTATGTTGTCGTTCTTGTTGCTGAATAAGCTGACGCTCTTGGGCAATACGCCGCTCCTCCTGCTGCTGGCGCTCTAGCTCCACAGCCCTACGATACTGGTCAAGCTCAGGCTGCCAGGTTGCCTGATTGTCGCTAGCCTGAGTCTGGCAGAATTGGGAATAGCTCTGGACGTAAGTGAAATCTCGCTTAAATAGTTCCTGCACAGCAGGGCTTTGCGCTAAGACTTGGGTAATTTGGCTAGGGGTCTGCTGCTCTGACTGCATCAAAAACGCAACTCGCTGGTCAACACCCTGTCGTTCTTCAACTCGATAGATTGACTTGGCAAGGATAGCCCATTGTTGGTAAGCAGCTTGGGCTTTTTCTCGTTGTCTATTAGTCCTTTCTGTGCTTTCAGGAAGGGATTCTTTTGGATGCGCTGGGATAGCTTTTATCAAGTCCTCGATAGCAGGAATGCCATATTGTGGCGACCAAATCTGCTGAAATTTTGGCTCTGGTAAGGGCGGTTCTTCTATATCTTCCAAGTGAGAGTGAGGATTTTGTAATTCTAGTTCCTCTCGTGCAGGCGCTCTTTCTTGTTGTAATTCTTGGTGTTTTTCTTGTGTGCTTTGGACAAGTTCAGCTAGTTCTCGGTTATCTCTAGTCGGGTCATAGTTAACTTTCAGGTACTTCTGCAATCCTGGGAAGCTGTAGGATTTACCCAAGGTATTGCCAGCTATTTTCTCCCCATCTGTTACTTTGTAGGTAATGCCCTTCGGTTTGCCATTGCGGGTAAATCCCACTTCGGCTCGAATCTGTCGTGATGCCAAGCGGTAGAAAAATTCTGGCATCGTCGGGTTGCCAATAGCTGCTATTTCTATTTCATGAGTCAGTCCTTTGCGACTATCGGGTTCTCTATTCTGCTCTAACTCATGTCCAGAATTCTTGAAGCTCTGCCAACTAGGAGCAACCTGTTCTAACTCGTAATTCTGCTCTAACTGACGAATAATTTCCTGGCTGCGATAACGCTCAAAGCTATCAACTACTACTTTGCTAGTAAGCATATCTATTCGATTGATAGCAAGATGTGCGTGTTCGTGTTCTGTGTCTTTGTGGCGAACAATTAGATATTGATTTTTAGTTAAGTCAAAGCCCATCTTCTCTATCCAGGTTTCGCATACTTCCCTAAACTGTTCGTCGGTTAGGGATTCTCCAGGTAATAGTGATAGCGAGGCGTGTAATACAGGTTGTTTGATACTGGCGTTTAGGTCGCGGATAGTCATAAATTCAGCAGTTAGTTCTCTACTGCCTTGACCGTACATATTTGTTCCCAGGACTACTGCATCTTCTTTATCTAGGTACTCGACTAGCTGCTTGAAACTACCGCTTTTAGATATCTTCCCAATCATTCTCGCTCCTGGTTCTAGCGTTTAATAAAACAATTGCCCGACCGAGTTGTTTTAATTCTCGCTCTAGTTGTTGCAGTTGTTCGAGGCACTGCTGGAGATATTCTCTTGATATTCCCGAAAAGCTATTAAGGCACTTTGCAGTATTTAAAGCCCTAGCTTGTTGATTGAGCAGTGCGCCAATCCGGTTTAACCTAACTAAGGTTTCGCGGTTGATAGCAGGAACGGTGGCGCGAGGAATGGGTAGCCGCTGCTTAAAGATAATAGAGCGGAGGTATTCGCTTAACTTCATGCCTCCTCTTGCAGCGTTGAGGAGTTCTAACTCTTGGTCGCTGACTACAAAGCTAAGTTTGTTTTTTCGTTCTACTTTTCCAGGTAGCTTTACTTGCGAGTTATCAAATACTCCTTGCAATATCTGATCTAGAGGGGGGCGGTTAGTCACGGCAGATTTTTAGTTTTAGTTTGTAGGGTGTCTGGGGGTTGGGGGTCCAGGGGTACTCCCCTGGCAAGCTTGAACGGTCGCGCAGCGATGAGGAAAATGAGCGGAGCGCAGTTTCCGAAAGTTCACAGCTTGCCCAAGGGCAGAGTCAATATTCACATTTTACCAGGGGGTATCATTTGCCCGTAGGCGTATTCACGGAGGGTATCGCTTGGCATCACGGGTTTGCTGTCTGCACTTCGGGTTATGTTCGGGGGCAGTAACCTCTCTTTATTAGTATATTGCTGTAATATTAGATAGCACTACAGGTAGACGCAATATTTTACTTGAGGCTATGATGCCATGCCGACTGAATCTAAATCTAAAAAATCTTCGCCTCCGGTTGATGCTCCTCAATCATCGGATACTCAACCGAATCCAGATGGGTTTCTGACGGAACTTGATGACTGGGGGAATAAGCCTAATCCAGCTTCTTTTGAGAAATTGCTAGAGACAAATCAAGAGAAGTTTGCTCGTGCTCTTGAACAGGGTTATAGCGCTGATGATATTTGTAGACTGGCAGCCTCTTACGGCATTAAAGTTCAGCCGAGTACGTTCCGTAAGTATTGGCAGAGGTTGAATACTAAACATTCATCAGAGCCAACACAAGCTACAAGTTCTAAACAACCAGCGACTAAATCATCAGCCAAACCAGATTCTACTGCTAGTACTACTGCTAATTCTGCTGTTAATTTCTAGGACTGGGAGATATAAGCCGTGAGTAATGCGATTAATCTATGGGCTGGGGAGAAGGGAGGAACTGGTAAGTCCTTTGGAGCGAGGTTGGATTGTCAGCGGCATTTAGATCGCAATCAGGATTTCTTTTTGATTGATACTGATAAGAGTAATGCGACGACGAGTAATTATTACGGCAGTCATAAGTTCGACAAAAAGGCGTTCTTTAGTGAAGAGGCTTCAAGAGCGAGTACAGCAAATTCTTTGCTCGATGCGGCTTTAATTCGTCCTGTTGTAGCAAATTGTAAGGCGGGGACTAACGAAGCTACACTCACTTGGCTAGTGACGAAAAAGGTAATGCCAACGGCTAAACGTTTGGGGATTCGGATACGTTATCTGTTTGTCAGCGATTTGGATAACGATTCTCTGAATTTGTTTGAACCGACAGCAGAAACTATCGGTCAACATATACCGATGATCTTTGTTGCTAATGTTGGGCGAAATACAACTGATCTAGAGTTTTTTGAGTCTCAGGGTTTTCAGGCGTTGTTATCACGGTATCAAGTACCCGTAGTGCAACTGAGTTTATTCGACCTGGAAATGAAGAAGGTGATTGATGGGCATACCACCACCCAGAAGAAGCTATTGACTTGGGGGGAAGCGCGAGATTATCCCGATTTTGGAATTTTGGGACAGCAAGAAATTCAAACTTATTTAGAAGATTTCTATGCTCAACTCGATCAAGCCGAACGACTCGCCGATTTGGCGTTTTCTCAGCGAGAAGCATCCAACTCTACCAACGGAATTGAAACAGAAAGTCTTCCAACTCCTACAAGAAAGCGGAATTCCAGCAACGGATAAGATTTTCCCTTGGGTGGTGGAAACGGCTCTGACTAGAATAGAAATTGCTGAATTAAGGGCGCAACTGACGCAAACGGATAGCAACCTAGTAGGTCATCCTGAACAGTTGAAGAAAACTCTTGCGGTGGTACTGAGTCCCTACTTGGAAGAGGTAGGTCGGGTTCGGATTGCTTCAGATAATTTGACGAAAGAACTGAGGGCTGCGGCACTCGTTGACGCTAGTATTGCTGAGTCTGGTTGGCGGGGAATTGGGGCAGCGCTGGCGGCGATTTTTAAGCATCAAAACCTGATGACGGTGGTTGGGGTACTTATAGCAACGAGCGGGTTGTTGGGCTTTGTATTTGCTTGGAATTTGGGAGCGCAGAACCGATTGCTGCTGGAGCGGAATCGACGGGTTATTCAGGTGTGCAACTCGAATCGCGCTTCTGACCCGGACAAGAATGGTTGGTACACTTGTCCGTTGTGGCAATTACCTATGCTGGAGAAATAGTTAATTGGGTGGTCTACTCAGAACCAAGATGAAGTTTACTTTCGTTTTACTTTTTTGTGGCTGATAATCTAGCTATACCCCTGCTCACCATTCAGCTAATCGTTCTGCACAAGGAAAATGAACCAATGTCTAATCAAGACACCAAAGCTACACAGCAATTAGAAGAGACTATTCAGACAGAAACGATATCCGATACAGCTTATGACTCCACAGCTCGCCCTCTGTGGGAGCTAATTGTTGAAATTGGCGCACAAGTCCCTGATGAGGAATGGGCGCTTGTGCCAACTGACCTGTCTAAGAATGTTGATCACTATCTATATGGCGCACCCAAGGACGACGAGTGAGAACTGTCTTTGCAGACACTGGCTATTGGATCGCCCTTCTAAATCCTCGTGACGCACTGCATACTAAAGCAATAATGCTCTCTACATCGCTCAGACCACTACGTCTCATCACCAGCGAAATGGTACTGATAGAACTTCTAAACAATTTTGCTGCACGAGGAACGTACCTACGCAGAGCAGCAGTGGCATTGAGCAACCAACTGTCCAAAGACCCCAACACAACTGTCGTTTCCCAAACAAGTATTCAGTTCGAGGACGTGCTGTCCTTCTATGCCCAACGAGAAGACAAAGCTTGGAGTTATACTGACTGCTCGTCGTTCTGGATCATGCAGCAAGCAGGTATTACTGAAGCTCTTGCCTATGATAAACATTTTGAACAGGCAGGCTTTAGGGCGTTGTTAAGAGATGATAGCATTAGCCCTTAACAATAGAACTTGATTAGAGCCAATTCTTAGTTGATTTTTCTTGATTCTTTTTTCTTGAATCTAGATAGCTATGTTCAGCCTCATGCGGTGTAGTTGAGGGCTACGCTTGACTAGGTAGCCTCGAACCAACCAAACAGTCCAGGGTGAAATGACTTAGTTTGCCATTGGTAGCAAGAACTCTAGGTTTAGCCCTAAGAGTGAGCAAGTTGTTAACCTCAGTCCAGATTATTAGATTCAGACTTGTCTGGATTGGATACAGGAGTGTCTACCCCATTGATGTTACGAACATGATGGTTCGGATACTCACCACGCTTGATTTTGTCCACAAACTGTTTGCGGGTCATGTCCTCACCTGAGTAGTTATCGTGGAATTGTTGATTTCTCCCGGTATCGCTTTCATTGGTAACTTTGACTCTTTTTCTTGACATATCAAACATCCCCGTCAAAATTTCTTACATTATAGTAAATCTGTACTATTTAACCTGGCTGAAATAAGCAGAAATCATTGATATGGAGGCAGCAGTCATCTTAACTTAGCTATTAATACACATTTTCTTGATTCTTGTTAGTTGAATATTGATACTTGACTCTTGATTCAAGATACTTTATTCTTTATTCAAGAGTTTCCTGTGCAGCCGTGACTCGCAAGCTTGCTGTTTTCAACATGAAGGGTGGGGTAGGCAAATCGACCACAGCCTACAACTTAGCTGCTGGCTTGGTACAGTCTCATGAGCAACGGGTTCTGTTGGTCGATATCGACCCTCAAGGGAATTCGAGTGCAGCGCTGGGTATCCCCATTTGGGAGCTGAAGAAACAACTAAAAGATGTATTGCTCTTTACTACACGACTTCAAGATGTGGTGACATCTACACTAACAGGCGTTGATGTTGTCCCATCTAATATTCTGCTAGCGGAAGAAGAAATTCCTATATCTGGTCGTCCGGGTCGAGAAATGTTATTACGTAAGGCGCTGGAACCACTGGTAGAACAGTACGACTTTATTTTGATTGACTGCCCACCAAATATCGGTGTCTTTACAATAAATGCTCTGATGGCGAGTGAAGGTGTGATTATTCCAGTTGATATGAGCTACTTGGGATTACTAGGTATCACTGGGATTGAACGTGCTTTAACTTTAGTCCGCGAACAACTGGATCACCCGATTCAAATTACTGGTGTGTTGGCGACTCGCTTTGATGGTCGAAACAATTTAAGTAAGGAAGTTCACGGATCTCTAAAAGAACACTTTGGCGACCAGTTGTTCGAGACTGTGATTCCAGAGACGGTGAGGTTACGGGAGGCTCCCAGTTTTGGTCAGTCGATTTTTGACTATGACCCCTATGGTCCTGGAGCAAAAGCTTATGAAGCACTAGTTGATGAGGTGATGGCATGGCAGCCAACAAAGCGAAGCCAAAAGTAGCACTGGGTAATAATCCACTCAGTCAAGGGATTTTTAGTAAAACGGTTGAGTCTACTGTTTTCTCTACTGATACAGATGAAACAGTAGAGGTGGCTCCGATCGTTGAAACCGGAAACCAAGAGCTTAAGTTACAACCAGCAGATTCAAATAATCAAGAATCAAGATTCTTGATTGATGAGCAGAAGGAAAAGGTGAACCTGCGGTTGTCTGTGGAGTTAAATGATTGGCTAGACGATTTATTGAAGAAGGGAAAGCGGCAGCACGGTCATAAGATTGCCAAGGAGATATGGGTGCAAGCGGCGCTGGAGTTGTTTAGAGCGCTGCCTGTGGACTGGCATGAGATTGACTCAGAGGAGAGTTTACGTGCAACGCTGTTGATGCTTGAATCAAGAATCAAGAATAAATAATCAAGAATAATTTCAAAACCCATACTGGGGTCAAGAACATTACCTTTACCCTTACTGTTGAGATGGTTGTGCTGCAAAAACTAATAGAGAAAAACAACCAAGAAATGTGTCACGATGGCAGTGGCTCACGCGATTTTGGTCATTGCATACCATGTTATTCAGCGTCAGGAGCCGTATCGGGAATTAGAAGCTAACTATTTTGATCAGTAACGTCCAGAAGCGACAACTAAGAGACTGGTCAAACGCTTGGAGAACCTGGGCTACTAAGTCTCTCTCCAACCTCAAGCCGCTGACTCATTAGCATAACTTTTGGGTAAATTTTCAAGTCAGTATCAGAATATCAACTCAATACCTAGAAGTTGAAACATCAATTTAATAGCAAATTATCAAGTTCTCATGACAACTACAAATGAATTTTTGCGGAATATCCGTTTTTGAAGCTGAAGATTACTCTTATTTAATTAAGCGTATAACTTACAACACACGTAAAACAATTTACATTTGTATTGGGGTAAAATGAGCAACTGTGCAGAAAACTACGGGCTTGGACTCAATGACTTTCTTCCAAAGCCATAGATATCAATAGGAGAAACTGTACCAATTGAAGGGTCTGAAAATTAAGAGCCTCAAACCCAAGAAGAACCATTCACTCTTGATGTACCAAACATGGGTAAGCCCTTACTAATACATCAAGAGTGAACTGAACAGGTTTTTAAGAGGTAAAACCATTGACTACTGAAATGCTTACAGGAAAAGGCTTTCAACCTTAGCGTAACTTTCTGTACGACTGCTCATTTAACCCCGTATTGAAATATTAAAGAAGAGTTCTAGTATTCTCAGTTGATATTACTCTAGTTCAAAGATAGTTAAACTCCCAAACAAGCATTTATTTTGTGAAAAAATCCAGTGCAAGTCATAGAAAAACATCTTTATTGGATAAACAGTTTTTGGTTGTTCTCATTTTGGAAAAAGAAAAGTGACTGAATCTTTACCAGAAATCGCAAACGTACTAATTGGGTCGATAGATAAATTTCAACAAGCTGGGAACAAGAGGCGTATAGAGATTGCAGAATACTTTTTAAGTATTAGCAAATGTCTTGACGAGCTTGCAGAACAACTCCAAAGAGAAAGTGATAGACCATCTGCTAAAACGTGTGGAAAACTTAAAGGTCACGCTCAAAAACTACCGCAAATAACTATTGGATTAATCGAGAAAAATGAAGCATCAGAGCTATCTGATAGACTGAAGAAAAGTATAGAAGCAATAGAAAGAATAGGAAGAACTGGAGAGGGAAATCAACGTATATGTGAAGAAGAAATTCGAGAGATAGAGGAGGCATCTGGCACATTTGAATCACTTGCAGATACAGTTAAAGTTTCTAAAAATCCTTTGCCTATAACTGAGGTTATTAAAATCCTGGTTAAGGTGGTTAAGATTCCTTCTTTAGGAAAATTTTCTATTATATTTATTGCGTTGGCAAGCCTTGTATCCGTTACCATTTTAATATTTGACCCAACTGCTCAAGAGATTTGTGCCGCTAGGAAGGATAACAAACAAAATATAAACACCTTACTTGATTTAGAAAATTTTAGTAGAAGAAAATCTAAAGGAGACGTATCCACTATAAAAGAATTTGTCCCAGCTCAGTGTTTTATAGATGTCGAGGATGTGCCTACAGGGACATTTTTTTTTGGTAACAGCACAACTTGGATTCCCATCATCGGGAACATCCATGATCGCGTAACAAGATATTGGCTTAACTTTCAGTTACGTAGAGCCTCTCCTCTAGCAAAAAGTTCTCCAGGTTCTACCACTGGTATTAGGATGTTATTGGGAACATTAGCTCCTCAAATACATATTGGTCAGTCTTCACGACCTGTGACCCAAGAAGAGAGGAATGTAGCTAAAAAGAAAGGGTATGAATTGCAGGAAGTAAGTATTGCTACCGATAGTTTGGTGGTGGTAGTAAATTCTAAAATTGTAGAAAAATTGGAAAATAAAAATTCCAAATTAAGTAGCTTGACAATAGACAATATTACTAAAATTTACACGGGTGCCATTACTGATTGGAAACATTTAAAAGGTCCAACGCAGCGAATTATCCCCTGTTCCCGCTCCTTAGATTCTGGAGGTACAGTCAATCTTTTTATTGAAAAAGTTCTTGAAGGTACATTCACTATAGATCCATATACAAACAAAGTTTCTAAGGAAGATGAAACTGTAAAAAAGTTTTTAGATGTCACTCGAAAATGTCAAGTTTCTGACTTAACCGAAGGTTTAAAAAAAGTAGAAGAAAATGAGGGAGCAATCTTATATGGACCGGCTTCTGAAGTTATACCTATATGCTTAAGAGGTAAAGTTTTCCCCTTGGCAATAGCCGCCGATAAAGATAAGCTGCCCATAACTCCTTATGATCCCAAAACACCTCCCGGAGATTGTTCCTTACAAAAGAGAACAGAACTAAATAAAAAAGCATTTCAGGAAGGACTGTATCCAGAACGCATGACGCGAGAATTGTATGTAATATATAAAGATTATGAAGATAACACAAGTAACGATTTGAAAAAGATAGAACAAGCAGGTAAAAAATATGCTGAGTTACTCTTGACAGATGAAGGACAGGAATTAATTGAGGATGCAGGTTTTATCCGTATTAAGGATACAAGAAAACTAGAAGAAAAATCAATGCAAATAACATTAATAGTTGTTATTAGCTCTGTTTCTATAATGTGGATTGGAGTTACATTGTTTATAGTAAAACAATCAAAACCTAGAGTGTGAGCAATCACTAGATATTCTTACTAAGTAAAGAGGAATAGAAACAAATTTACAACTAACGTGCAAGCATTGAAAGGTTGTGTTGCAAAAACTAATAGAGAAACACATTGATCGGGCGCACGCCGGGTAACATCGTGGCCACGCAACCTTTGAAGGACGGGGTGATAGCTGACTTTGAGGTTACAGAGAAGATGCTCGCTTACTTCATTGGACAGGTGCGATCTAAGCGGGGTTTCTCCCGTTACCTAATGCGGCC
>JAUJND010000043.1 GCA_030446505.1 Chroococcidiopsidaceae cyanobacterium YX2bin18
CGCTTACCCGGCCTACCTAATTCTCCACAGCCCCTAGATGCACTGTTAACATCAAAGTTTGCAGGAATATTTCATCTAATAATGGAGAGTAAAACTTGGAAATAGAACTACGTAGCTACGTATTTCTAGACAGCTTGCAGCCTCAACACGCAGCTTACATGGGAACAGTGGCGCTGGGGTTCTTACCTTTACCAGGAGATACATCGCTGTGGGTTGAAATTTCACCAGGCATTGAAATTAACCGAATTACTGATATCGCCGTAAAAGCAACTGCGGTTCGCCCTGGGGTACAAGTTGTCGAACGGCTTTACGGATTATTGGAAGTTCATTCTAGCCGACAGAGTGAGACGCAGGAGGCTGGAAGAGCAATTCTGGAGGCGCTAGGAGTTTCTAAAAAGGAGTGTCTCAAACCTCGAATCATTTCTAGCCAGATCATCCGCAACCTCGATCCCCATCATACACAACTAATTAATCGCACCCGCAGGGGACAAATGATCTTAGCAGGGCAAACACTTTATGTATTAGAAGTTCAGCCCGCCGCCTACGCTGCTTTAGCTGCCAACGAAGCAGAAAAAGCTGCTCTGATAAATATACTAGATGTTCATGCAGTCGGCAGCTTTGGCAGACTTTACTTAGGTGGGCAAGAGCAGAATATATTAGCAGGTTCTAGAGCGGCAGTGTTAGCAATTGAAAACGTTAGTGGGCGTGAAAATCCACAAGTTCGCGCTGCCGAATAGAGAGGACGCAATTTATGGCAAATCCAGACCATCTTGCCCTACTAAAGTCAGGTGCAGTGAGATGGATTGAGTGGCGAAGGAAAAATCCTGATATAGAACCAGATATAAGTGTTGCTAACCTGCGAGGGATAAACCTCAGAGGAGGTTCATTCAGCAAAGCGAACTTCCGAGGAGCCGATCTTTGTAATAGTGTACTGATTAGAGCTAACCTAAACGGAGCTAACTTCAGTACTACCAACCTTTCATCGGCAATGCTTGGTGAAGCTAGCCTAATTGAAGCTAATCTCAGCCTTGCTAATCTTGAAGGAGCTAACCTTAAAGACGCAGAACTTAAAGCGGCTATTCTGATTGGGACTGATTTGAGAAAGGCAAATCTGATGAATGCCAATTTTGAGGATGCCAATTTGATGGGCGCTGACTTAGGAGAGGCAAATCTGAGAGGAGCGGATCTGAGTACAGCAAAGCTTATTCAAACTAACTTTAGGGAGGCTAACTTAATAGAAGCTCACCTTAGTCTAGCTGACTTGAGTAATGCTAATCTTTCATGTGCTCAACTAATGGGGGCTTACCTTTACAAAGCTGAACTTAATAAAGCCAACTTAAGCGAGGCTCACCTTAGTAAATGTTACATCTTTGCTACTAATCTGAGCGAAGCTAAGCTGATGGAAGCTAATTTGTCATGGACAAATCTTAGTAAAGCAAATCTTACCTATGCTAACCTCAGCAAGGCAAACCTTAGAGGAGCTAATCTCAGTAAAGCAAATCTCACCTATGCTAACCTTAGCGAATCAAATCTTAGAGGAGCTAATCTTCATAGGGCAAACCTTGGAGGAGCTAATCTCTACCAAGCAAACCTCGAAGGGGTAACTATGCCTGATGGTACAAATCACCATTAACTCACCACGACAATCATCTGTACCTTACTCAATTAAGAATTAAGGATTGTCATAGTTTACTCAGAAAAACTATGTGGATTTCCAAAAAGCCGGAAAACTAGAGCAGAGACATTTAGTATTTTGTGCATTCTTATATGCTTAGAAATACCTAAAAGTTAAGAGGCAAAAGAATTTTTTTCTTTTGCCTTTCGACATTGGCTTACTACACAGAACTCAGCTCTTTTTCTACTCCAGCATTAGGATTGGCTTCGGGACTATCAGCCTCAGAAGGCGGAACTACTTGCCAGAACTTGGGCAAGTACTCGTCCCAATTAGCCAAAATTGTTTTCGCCTTCGGTGAACCAGTGCGTTCTGCATGAGCTTGGATTAACTCTTGTAGTTGCTGCACGCCAACTGGACTACTTACTCGTTGGAGCTTAACAATTTCTGGGTTAACTAAAGCAGGGAAGTTGCCATCTTCATCTAAGAAGTAAGCTAAACCACCAGTCATCCCAGCTCCCACATTCCTGCCGACTTTACCTAGTACGACAATAACGCCACCAGTCATGTACTCACAACAGTGATCGCCCGCTCCCTCAATTACTGCAGTACCTTTGGAGTTACGAACGGCGAACCGCTCACCAGCTAAACCGTTAGCAAAAAGGAAGCCGCCAGTTGCACCATAAATGCAGGTATTACCCACAATCACGTTCTGCTCAGGTGCGTAGGTGGCAGCCTCCGGTGGATAAATAATAATTTCTCCACCATGCATTCCCTTACCTACGTAGTCATTGGCTTCACCTTCCAGTTTTAGAGTCATGCCAGGGAGGTTGAAGGCACCAAAGCTCTGCCCGACACTGCCAATGAAATTGAAGTTAAGTTGCCCTTCAAAGCCTGTGTTGCCATATTGAGAAGCGATCGCCCCTGCTAGCCGCGCTCCAACTGTCCGATCTGTATTCACGATTGCCACAGTCTTAGTCACACTCGACTGGTTGCGAATAGCAGCTTGAACTTCTGGATCAGCCAACAGTTGATCATCCAAAACCACACCGTTACTATGAACAGTTTCGTGGTTAAGCCAAGAGCGATTTTCCTTAGTATCAGGCAATTGGGTGATGCAATCTAGATTAAGCTCGTGAGTCTTGATTAGATTCACGCCCTCACGGACTTTCAGCAAATCAGCGCGACCAATTACTTCCGCCAAAGAGCGATAGCCGATTCGAGCTAAAATTGAGCGCACTTCTTCGGCAACAAAATAGAAGAAATTAACTACTTGCTCCGGCATCCCGCTAAACCGCTGCCGCAGTTCTTCCTTCTGAGTGGCGACCCCTACAGGGCAGTTATTTGTGTGGCAAATCCGCGCCATAATACAGCCTTCAGCAATCATTGCAATCGAGCCAAAGCCATACTCTTCGCCGCCCATCAATGCGCCCATAATTACGTCCCAGCCGCTCTTGAAGCCGCCATCAACGCGTAAAATCACGCGATCACGCAATTTATTTTCCAGCAACACTCGATGCACTTCTGTTAACCCCAGTTCCCAAGGACCACCAGCGTGCTTAATCGAGCTTAAAGGCGATGCTCCCGTACCGCCATCGTGCCCAGAAATTTGAATAATATCAGCGTTTGCTTTAGCGACCCCAGCCGCAACAGTTCCGATGCCAATTTCCGCTACCAGCTTTACCGATACCTGCGCCTTGGGGTTAATTTGGTGCAGGTCAAATATCAGTTGCGCCAAGTCTTCAATTGAATAGATATCGTGGTGTGGTGGCGGTGAAATTAGTGTTACTCCAGCCTTAGAGCGCCGCAGCGTCGCAATGTAGGGGCTGACTTTGGTTCCAGGCAGTTGCCCACCTTCTCCTGGCTTGGCTCCTTGAGCAATTTTAATTTCAATCTGCTTAGCGTTCATCAGATACTCTGGCGTTACCCCAAAGCGTCCCGATGCCACTTGCTTAATTGCACTAGAGGCAGTATCGCCATTCCGCAGCCCCTTCAAATGGGGCAGCAGCTGAGAACGTCCCTGAGCATCAACATCATTTAGAACCTTGTAGCGTACTGGATCTTCCCCACCTTCACCAGAGTTAGATCTGCCGCCAAGTCGATTCATAGCGATCGCCAGAGTCTCATGCGCTTCCCGTGACAGCGCCCCCAAAGACATCCCGCCCGTACAGAACCGCTGGACAATTTCTGTTACCGGCTCGACTGACTCTAAAGGCACAGCGGGACGATCTGACTGGAAATCCAGCAAGTCGCGCAACGCCGTCACTGGTCTAGCTGCTAAATGCTTTTGGTAAACTTCGTAGTGATCGTACTTTTGATCAGCGATCGCCTTATGCAGCATCTTTGCCAGTTCCGGGCTGTTCATGTGATACTCGCCCCCTGGTCGATACTGGACAAAGCCAAAGTTTTCTAGCTTCTTAACTGTCAACTCCGGGAAAGCCCGCTGATGGAACGATAGAACTTCTTGGGCGAGTTCGCTGATACTTAAGCCACCTAGTCGGGAAGTTGTGCCATAAAATCCTACCGACAACAAATCCTGACCAATACCGATCGCTTCAAAGATTTGCGCTCCTTGGTAGCTTGTTAACAGGGAAATACCCATCTTAGACAAGATCTTCAATATCCCTGCTTCTACAGCCTTGCGATAGTTTCCTAACGCCTTCTCTAGCGTAATTGCTGGAATTTTTCCCCGCTCCATAAACTGTTGCGTCTTGGGATCAGACCACCAACTCCGCACTGTATCTAATGCTAGATACGGACAAACTGCACTTGCTCCATAACCAATCAAACAAGCAAAATGATGGGTACTCCAGCATTGAGCAGTATTTACTACTAGTGATGCTTTCATCCGCAGTCCTTCGCGGATCAAGTGGTGGTGTACAGCACCTACCGCCAACAAAGGCGGAATATAGCTATACTCAGTGCCAATTTTTTCAGTTGTGCGATCGCTCAATATTAGGATCTTATTACCAGCACGAACTGCTTCAACTGCCCGTTCACATAAATTACGGACTGCTATTTCTAACCCTTGAGGACCAGCAGCAATTTCAAACAACGTATCCAACTCAGTAGTTTCAAATCCCGACTGTCTTACAGCTTCTAACTCTGCCTCATTCAAAACGGGGGAGTTGAGCTTTAGCCGCTTGGCATACTCCGGCTTTGCTTCCAACAAATTACCGCGTTCACCCAGTTCTAGCTTTAACGACATTACCAAGCTTTCACGCAGCGGATCAATTGCTGGGTTTGTCACCTGAGCAAATCGCTGCTTGAAGTAGTCATACAACAAGTGCGGTCTTCCAGATAGCACTGCTAGAGGAATATCATCCCCCATGCAGAAAGTTGGCTCTTTTCCTTCACTTGCCATCGGCTGAATTACCATTTCCACATCTTCTGTGGTGTAGCCAAAGGCGATTTGATGGCGTAGCAGAGCGGTTTTAGGTGCTAAGGGTTCGGGCAAAGGCGTAGAAGAAAGGTTAGATACAATCGATTCCTTATTTTCTCCTCCGTCCCTAGTTTCTAGTCCTAAACCTTTCGTCTCTAGTTCCACACGGTACTGCTTCAGCCACTCCCCATAAGGTTGCTCTTGAGCAATCCGCTGCTTAATTTCCCAATTCTTCAACACCTCATGGGTTTCCAAATCCACAGCAATCATTTGTCCTGGTCCCAGTCGCCCTTTTTCTACAATGTCTGCTTCCGGTAAATCCACAACTCCAGCTTCGGAAGCTACAACAATGTAGCCATCCTTGGTTATGCTGTACCGAGCTGGGCGTAAGCCATTACGATCCAGCGTCGCGCCTACTTTCTTCCCATCGCTGAATACCAACAATGCTGGTCCATCCCAAGGCTCTTGAATCCCACTGTAGTATTCGTAAAAATTAGTAATTTCCGGATAATTATCTAAGTCTGGCTGATTTTGGTATGCCTCTGGAACCATAATCATTAAGCTTTCCAGTGGGCTACGCCCGGAACGCACCATTAATTCCAGCACATTGTCTAGAGTCGCAGAGTCGCTATTATCAATGTGTACCGTCGGCTTCAGGGCATCCAAGCAATTCTCCCACACCAAATGATTCAGGTCTGCCTCTCGTGCCATCATCCAGTTGATGTTACCTAAGAGGGTGTTAATTTCGCCATTGTGTCCTAAAAGGCGCATCGGCTGTGCCAAGGGCCACTTGGGCATTGTATTTGTACTAAAGCGGCGATGATAGATAGCAAAAGCACTTTCGTAGGCTGGGTTCTTTAAATCTGGATAAAATTCTGCTAGTACAGCTGAACGCACCATGCCTTTGTAGACAATTGTGCGATTAGAGAACGAGCAAACATAGGGATCTGACAACTCAGTGCGATCGCTCAAATTCTTGAAGGCTTTACTAATACGGCGGCGCGTCACATACAACTGCCGCTCCAGTTCCTCCCCCCGCAAATGCGATCGCACTAATACTTGCTCAATTTGGGGCTGATTTTCTCTAGCTTGCTCTCCCAATATATGCGGCTGCACTGGCACTACTCGCCAGCCCAATACAGTTAAGCTTTCCTCAACCAACAATTTTTCAATGATTTGGCGGACTTTCGTTGCAACTTCGGCATCTGGAGGTAAAAATACCATTCCTACACCGCAATTATCTGCACCAGGCATTTCTATTCCCTGTTCTACGCACCACTGGCTTAACAACTCCCAAGGAATTGCTGTCATCAACCCAGCTCCATCACCGGAATCTTGATCTGCACTACAACCACCCCTGTGTTCTAAACAAGTCAGGGCAGATAAAGCTTTAATAATCAGTTGATGACTTGCCTGATTTTCGCAGTTGGCAATAAAGCCGACTCCACAAGCATCTCGTTCTTCTACTAACCAGCGTGGACCTGCATACGGCATTGCTAACTCTGTACTTTTATATGTTTGATTTACTGCATTCAAATGTTGGTTTTGAACATGGTTGTTGTCCATAGGCTAGTCCTAACTCGTTACAAGGAGTGAAAATATTTGCGCTTTTTGAGTGCAATTAATTCTGTAATTTATAACTACAGAATACTTACCTGTTTAAAAAACAAAAATTAGTAAAACTTATCTAAAAGTAATTTTCTTCCATCTAGTGCTGTAATAGCTTGATGCTGACTATTGCTTCCTGCGTTTGCGCTCTCCTCTACAAGGATTTAAATATCCGGAGCGCAACTTAATTTCCAAAAATCCTGCATTTTGGTTTACTATCTTAAACTTAGGTTCGACTAATTGACAAGACTTGGACATGAGCTAATGCCTGAGCTAGTCTTAACTTAGCAATTGAATAATTAAGCTTGTATTGACAAGTTCAAACAACCCTGTCTCTGCATCTGTCAGGATTCTGAAACAGCAACAGAATCAGGTTATGATAAAATGCCCAGATTTGACAATTCCCGACTGCCACCCTTAGAAGCGCAACTGGAATCAAGTAACCGTTGCTGCTTTAAAAATACGTGTGCAGTAAGCTAGTAACACCCTTGGGATTACTATAGGGTTTGAGTAAAGCTTTTGACAGGCTTAATTACTGGGCAAGGCTCAAAAGTCACTAGTTGGTTGTCAATAGTGTCTTAAGCAACTATTTATCATTATGACGTTAAGACTCAAAATAAAAGTCATTAGTTTTTAATATTTGACATAAAGTTCTACATTCTACAGTGATTCATAGTTGCAAACTCGGATTATTCACTTGTATAAGCGATCATGGGTTGCCAAAATCAGGAAGCTAGATTTAAACAGGCAACCAGTGTGAAGCTATTGTACCGTTTGCCGAAAATCATTTCTTTTCCCAATGACAACCTCACTATGGTTAGTATCTATACTCCGGTAACGCCACCCCTCACCTGTCACAACGCCGCTAATTAGCCAAATTCACGCCGCTAGCCCAGATATCCTCGCCTCGATTACTTGCTTCTGGCAATCAAGTTTCGTAAAATGGTCGAACTTTACCTGCTGCTTGGAGCCAGTGGCGAACCCGGAATATTCTACTTTGCGATTAGCGATGCGAATTGTTAACTCTTGGGGTAAGTTATTAAGTACAAAGGATGCGACCAAACAACCAGTGCAGTGGTTTCCCCATTATATACCTCTTATTTTAGCTAGCTGGTTAACATCAGCGGCGCGTTATCTGATCTTAACTGATTTTTGCTCGAAAAGCAGGTTGGCAAGTGCAGCCTAGTGGTAATACTCTACGTACAGCCACCAGCAGCAGAGTACAAACGTTCGTCAGGGACGGCAACCTTGAGACGAGCGGATTGTGCTGAATTCGATGCCCCACCTGTAGCCAAATCCAACAGCAGTCAGTAAGCAAAACCTCAAATCAGAATGGACGATTACGGTTGATGCGGCAACTGCTCCTGCTTTAATCCAACAATTTTTACCCAGCCGATTTAATCAGCTTTTAAATAACGACGCAAACGCGGATTCTCAAAGTTGAAGCAAGTCATAACGCCCGCCATTCGTTTGAGCGTTCCAAGTCAGCTATCTCCTCGCGTTAGCACCTTACCTAACCCGTCGTTTAGTAATTGATCTGCGACCAGACATATGGTAGAACGAGATATCCTTTGGGCTAAAAGGTTGCGCTGGCAACAAAAATTTGTCAATCTAGGCAATAGCTTCCCGGTTGTATAGTTGAGAAATTAATCCCCCGTACTACTGGCTTAACACTTAAACCGATTACAAGTGGTAACACTCGTGATATTGCTCCATACTTAAAACTGCTCTAACGCTCAGCCGCCGCTGCAATTAATAGTGGCTTTTTTAATCGGAAAAATCGGTTGCCGTTAGGCACACTTCTGGCGTCAGGATGGTAGTGTGGTTGTCGAGTCCGATTTTGAATCGAGTGCGATCGCCTGGAATGATTCAGGTCTTGTAAAAATTAATCGTCTCAGTTTTTCAGGAAACAATAACTACCTCAGCTGGAGAGCGTTTACCCATTTCAACCAATAGTGGCTATGTCCGGCCTGGCATTGCCCGTTATTCTTCTGCATGGGGTTCACCGCTTTTTTCCTAATTAATAACAGGTATCGTAGTCGTTCAGAACAACCAAGTTACTGCTCAACTGCCAGCGGCGATCGCTGAGTAAAACCACTTTCAATTCCGGCTAATGGATGTTGCTAGCCATAAGAGCCAACAATGCTGCCGCTAGTTCCCTGGCAGTTGGTACTCTTGTCCGCGAAGCAAGCGCCACTGTTCCAGCGGACTTCGGGCGTTACCCCCATATAATTGGAGCCGGACCCGTTTTAGTCCAAAATCGCCAAATTGTGCTTAATGCTAAAAGTGAAGGCTTCAGCGATGCTTTCATCCGCGAAAAAGCTGCTCGAAGTGGAATTGGTGTGACAGATTCTGGCACTCTGCTAATTGCTGCGGTTCATAACCGCATTGGCGGCGCTGGTCCACTTTGGCGGAAATTGCCAAAGTAATGCAGCAGATAGGATGTATTGATGCTAATTTTGACGGTGGTAGTTCTACAAGCCGCGGGAGTCAACCACAAATCGCTCACCTCGTACTGCTGCTCGTGTTCACAATGGTCTTGGTGTTTTCCTTCCTCATCTTTAGCGTTGTAATTTGTTCGCAATGCGCGAGTCATTGTGGAAGTTTGCTCAAACTTAGTATCCATGTACCCTGTAGTAGCTATGAAGGCATGTCTATCAAATATTGTTGTGATGCTAGTTGTATCCCGGAAATGCCAAAGTGTCTGACTACGAACAGTTTAATGAAATCCTAGAAAAAGTAAGACCTCTCAAAGCCCAAATTCAAAAAAGCCAGCAGTTCTCACCGATGATTAAAGACATTCTTGTAGTAGGTTGCAGTTTTATTAAAGCTTTCTTAAAGCTGGTTAGAGATTTATAAAGACTTGATGTAAGCCAACGACGTTACTGCGAGCGCAAGACACTAGCTAACAGAGTCTGTTATCTTTGGCTAGAATTGCCTTAAATTACGTATTTCTACCTCTGAAACCCTTTAGTTTCTTAATTTCAGTTCTTCACAATAGCAAGGTGCTGTTCTTTCCCAAGGAGAAATAATTTTTATGGCTCAAACTCAAGAAATCTTGTTGGCGTCCATTTTTACCTCTACCCCCAGCCGTAGCCCATAATGGTGTTGCTGCAACCGAGCTAAGACCTTGGGGTTCCTTCACTGTTTTGGAAGAAGGGCGAGGATACAAAATTAAGCGAATTGAAGTGAAGCCCGGACACCGCCTCAGCCTGCAAATGCACCACCACCGCAGTGAACACTGGATCGTTGTTTCTGGTACAGCTAAAGTTACTTGTGCTGAACAAGAAGTAATGTTGAGTAATAATCAATCCTACTTATGTTCCCCAGTGTACGAGTCATCGTCTAGAAAAATCCTGGTGTAATTCCCCTGGTTTTGATTGAAGTTCAAAATGTGGAATACTTAGAGAAGACGATATTATCCGATTTCCAAGATGACTACGCCCGGAGTAAGAGAGGAGTCAGGGGTCGGGATCAGTGATGAGCGACATCCGGACGCCAGAATAATATCAAAAATCGCCCTTACCCTAGCCCTCCCCTAACCCTCTTTGACACGCAAATGGTTCATCCAGTCCAACTGCCGTTACTCGAGCAAAACGTCTTAGAGCAAAACAGTGCAACTTGATACTTTATTTCCCGTCATGCCTGCTTGCGGTTGCTCTGGCTTGTTCTATGATTTGAAAATTTGATCACGAGGTAGGATCAGGGGCGATTGATGATATGACTTAAATTGGTATTCCAGTAGTGGTGCAGATGCCCAGATCCCAACTACATCAGCGGAACTCACATCGATTACTCAGAAGACCTTATGGTGGTGGGTTTCGCTTCCATAATCTACCATTGCTCTTTGTGGCTGTGGCAACTCGTTTTCTCCTTAGTGAAGCACCTAGTCAAAGCTAACTTAAATCTGCTGTTTAGTAAACAGCATTTGATAGATTGACATTCTGTTAAGAAACTCGGTATAATTGCAATTCGTTAAAACTTTAGACAGTGAAGAAGCTTTACGCGCCAACTCATGCCAACTATACAGCAGCTTATCCGCAACGAACGTCAAGTAACCAACAAGAAAACTAAGTCACCAGCTCTGAAGCAATGTCCTCAGCGGCGGGGTGTTTAGTAACGCGAGTTTATACAACCACGCCTAAGAAACCTAATTCAGCCCTGCGCAAGGTTGCGAGGTGCCTCACTTCCTGGTTTTGAAGTGACAGCTTATATTCCAGGCATTGGTCATAACTTGCAAGAGCACTCAGTTGTGATGATTCGTGGTGGTCGAGTCAAAGACTTGCCAGGGTGAGATATCACATTATTCGTGGCACCTTAGACAGCTGGAGTCAAAGATCGCCGTCAAGGTCGCTCAAAGTACGGCACTAAACGTCTGAAACAAACATAAGCTTCGTCCTGAATACCCCAGAAAAACGGTTTTTGTAGAGCATGTGGCAGGGTTTACTGTTACACTACATAACAAAAAAAAACTGTTGAGTTAACAAAGCTTAGACTCAAATCGTATAGCGGTAAAGGTAAAAAATTATAAAAAAATACCAAGAGCAAAAACTGGGTGGAAGAGCAGTTAAGAAGTGAAATATTAGTGCCACCGCGTTGTAAAGTTTCAATACCACCCAGGCTATCTTCTTTAAGGTAGTAAGTTAAAAAGTCAGTGCGGGGTTTCCGTAGGGGAATATATTGCCTGCTCTGATCAAATCCAATTGTTGCTAAATCGTTTGAAGGGTTACGTATGTCTCGTCGTACTGTTGTTCAAAACGCCCAGTTCCATCTGATTCTGTGTATAACAGTCGCCTCATTAGCATGATGATGCGGCGAGTAATGAGTAGCGGCAAGAAATCAATTGCTGCAAATATCGTTTATGACGCAATGAAAACCATAGAGGAACGCACTGGTTCCGATCCGCGGAAACATTTGAAAGAGCGGTGAAAAATGCAACACCTTTAGTAGAAGTTAAAGCTCGCCGAGTTGGGGAGCAACCTATCAAGTACCAATGGAAGTGCGTGCTGACCGAGGTACTACACCAGCACTACGCTGGTTACTTCAGTTTGCTAGACAACGCCCAGGGCGCACAATGGCTAGTAAATTAGCAAATGAGTTAATGGATGCTGCTAATGAAACTGGCAATGCGATCCGGAAGCGAGAAGAAACTCACAGGATGGCTGACGCAAACAAAGCCTTTGCCCACTATAGGTACTAAAAAGGGTAATTACAGGGGAAATTAGTTCTACTAAGACGGTTTTCCGTAAGCGTATAGAATCTTAACAGAGAGTAACATAGATATAAGATATTACTGCGGCAAAGACTATAGGAGGTAACTGTGGCACGTACGATCCCGCTTGAGAGAGTACGCAATATTGGAATTGCGGCGCATATAGACGCGGGTAAGACAACGACAACAGAACGAATCTTGTTTTACTCTGGCATCGTTCATAAGATTGGTGAAGTCCATGAAGGAACGGCTGTAACTGACTGGATGGAGCAGGAGCGGGAGCGAGGAATTACAATTACTGCTGCTGCTATCAGCACCAGCTGGAAAGAGCATCAGATTAATATTATTGATACGCCTGGTCACGTTGATTTCACGATTGAAGTTGAACGTTCGATGCGGGTTTTAGATGGTGTAATCGCTGTGTTCTGTTCCGTAGGTGGTGTGCAGCCTCAATCAGAGACAGTGTGGCGACAGGCAGATCGGTATAACGTGCCACGGATCGCCTTTATTAACAAGATGGACCGCACAGAGCGAACTTCTACAAAGTTCTCGACCAGATGCGTGATCGCCTACGAGCTAACGCAATTGCAATTCATGCTGCCAATCGGCAGTGAAAACGACTTTCAAGGCATTGTTGACCTGGTGCGGATGCGTGCTTTCATCTACAACAACGACCAAGGAACTGATATTCAGGAAACTGACATTCCTGAAGATATGCAAGCCCAGGTAGCAGAACATCGCGCCAGACTAGTTGAGGCAGTCGCAGAAACGGATGAAGCCTTGATCGAGAAGTACCTGGATGGCGTTGAACTTACGGAAGCTGAAATTCACCAAGGTCTGCGTCAAGGAACAGTTGCGGTTACAATTGTGCCGGTACTTTGCGGCTTGCCTTCAAAAACAAAGGTGTTCAACTGTTACTTGATGGCGTTATAGATTACCTACCAGCACCGGGAGGAAGTGCCGCCGATTCAAGGTCTATTACCGAATGGCGACACTGTTGAGCGACGCGCCGACGACGCTGAACCCCTGTCAGCCCTTGCTTTCAAGATTATGGCTGACCCATACGGTCGCTTGACCTTTGTTCGAGTTTATTCTGGTGTTCTTAAGAAAGGTAGCTACGTCCTTAATGCTACTAAAGACAAGAAGGAAAGAGTCTCCCGCTTGGTTATTTTGAAGGCAGATGAACGCAGCGATGTAGATGAACTGCGAGCTGGAGATTTGGGAGCTGCTTTAGGGTCTGAAAGATACCTTGACAGGTGATACGCTCTGTGATGAAAACGCACCAGTGCTTCTGGAATCTCTGTTTATTCCTGAGCCTGTAATCTCGGTTGCGGTTGAACCCAAAACAAAGCAGGACATGGATAAGCTATCCAAGGCATTACAATCCTTGTCTGAAGAAGACCCCACTTTCCGCGTCAATGTCGATCCCGAAACCAACCAAACTGTGATCGCCGGAATGGGGAGAACTACACCTGGAAATTCTAGTAGACCGAATGCTACGAGAATTTAAGGTAGAAGCGAACGTAGGTGCGCCGCAAGTTGCTTACCGGGAAACAATTCGTAAACCCGTGCGAACTGAAGGCAAATTTATCCGCCAAAGCGGTGGTAAAGGTCAGTACGGTTACGTAGCTATTGAAGTAGTACCAGGAGATCCAGGTAGCGGCTTTGAATTCGTATCCAAGATTGCTGGCGGTGTCGTACCCAAAGAGTATATGACCAGCAGAACAGGGGATGAAAGAATCCTGTGAATCCGGTATTTTAGCTGGATATCCTGTAATCGATCTCAAGGCAACGCTGGTCGATGGGTCTTACCACGATGTAGACTCTTCGGAAATGGCTTTCAAGATTGCTGGCTCAATGGCTATCAAAGACGCAGTAATGAAGGCTCAGCTGGTACTGTTAGAGCCTATGATGAAAGTTGAGGTTGAAGTTCCAGAAAACTTCCTTGGGGATGTGATGGGTGACCTCAATTCTCGTCGTGGTCAAATTGAAGGCATGGGTTCGGAACAGGGTATTGCCAAAGTGACTGCTAAAGTTCCACTGTCGGAGATGTTTGGCTATGCCACAGATATCCGCTCAAAGATCCAAGGTAGGGGCATCTTCGCAATGGAGTTTAGCAACTACGAAGAAGTGCCGCGCAACGTGGCTGAAGCAATTATTGCTAAGAGCAAAGGAAACGCTTAACTAGAAGAGGAACCGATTATTACATGGCACGCGCAAAGTTTGAAAGGACTAAACCCCACGTCAACATTGGTACGATTGGTCACGTTGACCACGGCAAGACCACGTTAACAGCAGCAATCACAATGACGTTGGCTGCCTTTGGTCAAGCAACGGCTCGCAAATATGCTGACATTGATGCCGCTCCCGAAGAAAAGGCTCGTGGGATAACGATCAATACGGCTCACGTTGAGTATGAAAACTGCAAGTCGGCACTATGCTCACGTAGACTGCCCAGGACACGCGGATTATGTGAAGAACATGATCACTGGTGCAGCTCAGATGGATGGTGGCATCTTGGTGGTTTCCGCCGCTGACGGACCAATGCCCCAAACTCGTGAACACATTCTGCTGGCTAAGCAGGTTGGTGTTCCCAACTTGGTCGTTTTCTTGAATAAGCAAGACATGGTGGATGACGAAGAACTACTAGAACTAGTGGAACTCGAAGTCCGCGAACTACTCAGTAGTTACGATTTTCCAGGTGATGACATCCCGGTTATATCTGGTTCAGTTCGCTGGCGCTGGAAGCGATGACTACTAATCCTAAAATGCCCAAGGGTGAGAATGAGTGGGTAGATAAGATCTACGACTTGATGGATGCTGTGGACTCATATATTCCCACGCCCGAGCGGGATATGGATAAGCCCTTCCTTAATGGCTGTAGAAGACGTTTTCTCGATTACAGGTCGTGGTACAGTAGCGACTGGTCGAATTGAGCGGGGCAAAGTTAAAGTCGGCGATACTGTAGAATTAGTCGGCATTAGAGCTACTGCAATACAACCGTAACCGGCATCGAGATGTTCAAAAAGAGCCTTGATGAAGGTATGGCAGGGGATAACGCCGGAGTACTACTGCGCGGTATCCAGAAAGGTGATATTGAGCGGGGCATGGTAATCGCTAAGCCTGGCTCGATTACGCCTCACACTCAATTTGAAGGCGAAGTTTATGTGCTTCAGGAAAGAAGGTGGTCGCAAAACCCCATTTTTCCCTGGCTACCGTCCCCCAGTTCTATGTGCGGACAACGGATGTAACGGGTACAATTAGAGCGTTTACCGCAGATGATGGCAGCGAAGCAGAAATGGTAATGCCGAGATCGCATCAAAAATGACGGTTGAACTAATCAACCCGATTGCTATTGAGCAAGGAATGCGGTTTGCTATTCGTGAAGGTGGTCGCACCATTGGTGCTGGTGTGGTTTCAAAATCGTGAAGTAACACGTTAACTCTTAAGGAGCAGCAAAGGCAATACCTACAAGGTGAAATGCTTTGCTGCTCCTTTAATTTCCTCTTTGTTTTGCTTCTTTGTCCAAAGGTTTCCTCCAGACACTAGCAACCGTTACTTTTATTAAACAGAACCTAGACAATTTCAAATGGCAACTCTTCAGCAGCAAAAATTCGGATTCGCTTGCAAGCTTTTGATCGGCGCTTGCTTGATGCCTCTTGTGAGAAAATTGTAGATACAGCAAATCGGACTAATGCTACAGCCGTAGGTCCGATTCCTTTTACCGACGCGGAAACGGATTTACTGTCTGCTGCGATCGCCTCATGTGGACAAGGATTCGCGGGAACACTTTGAAACTCGTACCCATCGCCGAATTATTGACATTTACCAACCTTCTTCTAAGACAATTGATGCTCTAATGAAACTTGACCTACCTTCAGGTGTAGACATCGAAGTCAAGCTCTAAAACTGTTTAAGTGTTAGTATCTTAATTAAATTTGCCCTTTAAAATCTCTAAATGGTTTATTTAGGATGAGTTTAAGGGACAAATCGGCTAAAGTAGGATTATATCGCGCACACGAGCGTTTTTATTGAGGGACGATGGTATTCTCTTCCAAAATTGCGGTTCGAGAACTTCCTTTTCCCGTTACCTGAGGTAGTTTTATTTCCCGGTAGACCACTACCCCTACACATTTTTGAATTTCGCTACCGGATCATGATGAACACATTCTGGAGAGTGATCGCCGCTTTGGAGTATTGCTCTGGGATCCGGTGCGAGGTCAACCATCAGCCATTGGCTGTTGCGCTGAAATTATTCAATATCAGCGCCTGTCAGATGACCGCATGAAGATATTAACCTTAGGACAGCAGCGGTTTCGCGTTCTGGAGTATATTCGAGAAAACCCTACAAAGTTGGTTTGGTGGAGTGGATTGAAGATCAGCCGCCAAAAAGACCTGAGGGCTTTGGCTACGGAAGTAGAACAACTACTCCGGCGATGTGGTGCGTCTGTCAGCAAAGTTAACAGACCAAACTATCGAACTACCAGAAGATATCCCTGATTTACCTACAGAGCTGTCTTATTGGGTAGCAAGTAATCTTTATGGGGTCGCAGAAGAGCAGCAGACATTGCTAGAGCTACAGGATACTGCCGCTAGACTAGAACGCGAAGCAGAAATTCTCACTTCTACTCGTAATCATTTAGCAGCTCGTACTGTCCTGAAAGACACATTTAATTAAGAGATTAGTTTTGGTTTTGAGTTTTGAGCAGAGCCTCCTCTCTCCGTTCAATATTCAAAAGCAGAACTCATAACTATTTTTAGCACTAGCCCTTAATCGCTAATACACTATAGCTACCAAATAGTTTGAGGATTTCCGTGTAGGCAGCTAATTCTACTAAAGCTGATTGACGAGGGAGGCGCTGACATCAGCTTCTAAGTCGATGAAGAAAATATAGTCACCCAGCGATCGCTTGCTGGGACGTGACTCAACCCGACTGAGATTAATATTTCGTTGGGCAAACACTTGCAGCGGTTTAACCAAGGCTCCTGGAACGTTAGCGCTTCACGCTGAAAGCAAGTGAGGTGTGACTAGTGCTTGATGAGAATTGGTGGGAGTTTATTTGAGACTGGCTCTGACTTACTACCCAGAACCGAGTACAGTTATCTGGATAATCGTTAATCGCGCTGGCTAGTACGGGCAGATTATAGAGTCGGGAAGCACCTGTATTGATGCGATCGCACCCGTTGTCCAGTCATGCTTTAGCTGCTGTAGCACCTCGGTTGTCGAATCAGTTGGAATTAACTGAACATTGGGGAGAAACTGCTCTAACCACCCCTGGCACTGCGCTAGAGGTTGTGGATGAGAATAAACAGTTTGGATGTGCTCTTTAGTTTGAGCGCAGGACAGTAACGCATTAGATATTGGTAAAACAAGAGCTAATTGAATTTGTAATGTATCCAGTTGCCACAGCATATCTAGTGTAATCGCAACACTTCCTTCAATCGAATTTTCTACTGGTACAACAGCTAAATCAGCTTGCCCTTCAGAGACAGCCCTTAGAGTCTGAGCAATACTGGGATGGGGACATAAAATAGTTCCTTGTTCTGTTTGCTGACTAACCCAATCAACATAAGCCAAAGCTGCTTGTTCTGAGTAGGTACAGAGGTCCTAAATGGGCAATAGATAATATCATCGCGTTCCGCTTTCAATTCCTGGTCAGAGTCTACTCATATATTGCACCTTTAAGGCACTATTTTTTAGTATTATCACAATATCAAAAAAGGAAAATAGTAATACTGAGAATTGCCTCAACCTGCAATGCTTATTCTGGATCTTTTGCTGACGGGAGTTTAATTCCTTTAGTTACTTTTTAGTCAAACAGCTTTATTTGTGGCATTGCCCCCAGTAAGCTTATTAGGTCAATTATAATAGCAGCTACAAAACTCTCTTCAGACTTAACCTACTAGCTTGCCCAAGGACGATTCCATAGTTAGCCTGAAAGATAATTTGTTATTACTCATTTTTAGCAATAAACTTGTGAATAATAGAAACAAATTGATTAAAAAATTATAAAATTACAAAGTAAATATTCTTACTGAATAATGCATACTCGGTTTACTGCCTCACAATCGGTTGAAATTGCTGTTCCAGAGCAGCCTATGCCTATTCAACACTATTTGCGTCAGCCTCAACGCCTGGTAAAATGCTCTTGTTGACCCCAGCCGGATTGAGCAACTCAGTGAGGATTGTTTTCGCTTGAAAATGCGCCTCTTGCCTTCATGACACTGAGCATTCAACCAACTGTAGACTTCAAAGTATGGGCGGAATCTAGTGGAACTATTTATTTGCAGTCGCTTGGCTGTGAAATTCGTGGAGTCGACTATATAAACCAACGCTTTAGTCTGAATTTAAAAGGTCATTTGTCTCCTTACCAAACTACTAATAAAACTTACTTGAAGGGCGAAGCCGATTTGGAAGTAATTGTTGAACTGCCATTTCCATTTTCACTCGACACCTACGCCAATCTTAGAAGTTGCTGGCAATGGTCTACTTAAAAGTGTTTTGTTAACCATTAAGCAACGATTACAGCATCAAATTTTGGCAGATTATTGCTGCTGGGTTAGCGATAAAAAATGAAGAAAATAACTCTGAGCAAGTTGCAGTGTTACCTTCTAATAATCCAATTGTTTGAGTCCTGTAGAAAGAACTTTAATAGAGGCTAAAACTATTTACTGCACGTAGTTTACTTGGCAAGGACGGAAAGACATTCGATGCAAGCGTGAGGGACCGTATTGTTGTAGCGCTTGCAGATGACGAAAAGTTCCATAACCCTTGTTAGCAACTAGATCATACATTGGGTACTTCGAGGCCAGACGAACAACTAGAGCATCACGCCATACTTTGGCAATAATGCTAGCAGAAGCAATTACAAAGCGATCGCCTTCATCTCCCTTCACCAATGTTTGTTGTGGCATCGGCAGATTTTTTATTGATTGATTCCCGTCAACTAGGCATAGTTCTGGCTGCACCTTCAGCTTGAGAACAGCCCGTTTCATAGCTAAAAGCGATGCCTGCAAGATATTAATCCGGTCAATCTCCGCGGTAGAAGCAAAGCCAATTTTGCAGTCTACAGCCAGTGTCCAAATTTTTTCAGCCAGCTCAAGCCTACGATCACCAGATAAGCTGTTTACTGTCTTTAATGTCTGTTACAAATTCTAGCGCAGACGGCGGTAAAATTACTGCTGCTGCCACTACAGGACCGAATAAAGCTCCTCGTCCCACTTCATCCACACCGCAAACTATGATTGAGTGCTGAGGAGCCAGCTTAGTCAACGGAGGTTCCCTCCGCATACAACTGGCGTTACTGAGAGCAGAGTAGAGTCAAGTAGAGTAATATACTCACCCATAACTTTAATCTTAGGTTGGTTCTCAGCCCTCATAATTCGATTACTTTCAGTCCTCTCGGCTTTATTTTCAGTAGCAGAAGATCGACGGCGACGGCGACGATTCACGGACACGCTATTAGCTTCAACTTCACTTTCATCCGTGATTACAGAAACCGATGATGGGTCAGACTCAGGTACATCTGGAAAGGATTCCTGGTCTGCATTAATTGGTAGTATCATCTTGTTGGCTTCAAAGCCGGAATCATTTGTTATTCCAGAGTCAGGCATTTCTTCATTCAGAGTCCCGGAAACTGAATCTTGCTCAGGGTTCAGAGTCAGGCGCTTCATTTTCACTTGAATTACTGGAAACTGGCTGTTGCCCAGGTAGGATCACGTTAATTATCACAGACCGAGAATTTTTAGCAGCGCGATTCAGGCGCACAAGTGGAGAAACTCCCATAAACGCGTAAACATCTTGTTCCTCCGGTGTCATTTCCACAGAAACAAATTCCGGCGGTTCTACGACAGGTTTTACTGGCTCCAGTTTAGTGGGCTTAGCCCGCTGTTCTGCTCTGTCAAGCCAGCCAACTTTGCCAGTAACTGGTAAAGAAACCTCCAACTTTGCTGATAGATCGGGTTCTGCGGAAGTTTCACTGGGAGCATCCTCTCGGTCAACTTCTAGCTCAAATTCCGGTTGTTGATTGACCAAAGCAAGCGGGTTAGAAGGCAGCCGAGCTTCATTCACATTCCCGTCACCCATCCCAGGACGACGACGGCGGGTACGGCGATTTTTATTTGCATCTCCAAGTTCTTGATAACTAGGATGATTTAGGAGATTGAGGGCAGAAAGGTCACCTTCTAAGTCAGTAAATGCTTCCCCTTGACCTTCATAGCTTTCGCGTGGTTCTGGAAGCCGGATTTTCTCTGGCATACGAGATTCCCTAGAAGGTAGCGTTATAGAGCGCTCTGGCATTTCTCCCAGCGCAGGCATCACGCGTTCTCTAGGCGCTCCCACAAATTCGCGCTCACGAATTTCAGTTTCCTCAGGCAAATCTACTATATGTCCTAGCCCTCCACACGTAGGGCAGGTGCGACCAAATAATTCATAAATGTTTTGACCTTGGCGCTTGCGAGTCAGTTCTACTAAACCTAGCTCAGATAGTTGGGCAATCTGGGGTCTTGCCTTATCCGCTCTTAGTGCTTTGTTGAAATGTTCTAGCACTTGCAGCTGGTCTTTGCGCGATTCCATATCAATGAAATCTACAATAATCACACCTGCTAGGTTCCGCAGACGCAGTTGACGAGCGATTTCTGTTGCAGCTTCACAGTTCGTCCACAAAACTGTTTCTCTGGCAGTTGCTGAGCGGGTGAATGAACCAGAGTTAACATCAACTACAGTCAAAGCTTCGGTTGGTTCAATAATAACATAGCCTCCCGAAGGCAACTCGACTCGTGGTTTTAGGGCTTCTCGAATTGCAGCATTAATGCGGAAGTATTCTAAAATTGGGCGATCGCGGTGATGGTCAATGAGTAACCCCTGCGGTGCTTGACCTCCACTCCAGTTCACCAAATACTGTTTTACACGCTTCAAAGCCAATACTGGAATCAACCACAATTCGATTCACATCCGCGCCGTACATATCCCGTAGTACGCGTTGGATAAAATCATCATCGCGGTTAAGGAGTGCTGGTGGTCTTTTAGATTGAGCTTCCTGCTGAATCACCTCCCATTGTTTTTGCAGCACCTCTAGATCTTCTATAATCGCTTCTTCTGGCTTTCCCTCAGCTTCGGTGCGAACTAGCAAACCCATTCCCGCTGGTTTAACTAGAATAGCCAAAGCTCTCAATCGATTGCGTTCGCTTTCACTCTTAATCCGCCGCGACAAATTTACACCCCGTCCAAAGGGCATCAGCACTACATAGCGACCCGGCAAGGTGATGTTACCTGTAAGCCTAGGTCCTTTATTTCCCGTTGGCTCTTTCATCACTTGCACCAACACTTTTTGCTGAGGTGCTAATAATTCTGTAATTGCCGCAGCAGTGCGCTTTAGCTTTAAAGGGCCCAGGTCAGTTACATGAATAAAACCGTTGCGCTCTGCGTCACCAATATTAACAAAAAGCTGCATCTATCCCAGGTAGTACATTCTCAACAATACCAAGATAAACATCACCTATCTGGTGACGACCTGTGGCAACAACAAGTTCTTGAATTTGATCTTCGGAAAAAACCGCAGCTATGTGATGCTGCTCTGCAATAATAATTTGTTTCGGCATTCAATTTCCTCAAAAATTGGCAGCACCAAGGACGAGGCTCATGACTCTCTTGCTCTTTACAAGTCTGGCAACGGGCTGCAGGTAATAAAATTGTGCTGATCAACATTCAAAAACAATAAGCTATGCACGCTCATAGCCTTGAATTGGTAATGTATTCCAGAACTGCATACTATAGTAAGCAACTAAAGCGACTATCTGTGATTACTCTTTAATACCGTACCCCAATTTATGAGGCAGGAGCAAATCTTCAAGAACAGACACTAAGACAAGTCGGTTGTGCCTAATATTAGTTACTGATCAACTCAGAGGAATTAAAGAAAGAGAATTCTCAATCCGCGAAGCTTGTATGGACAAGAATTGTCGAAAACGATCTTCAACTATCTTCGCTTCAGCCCTAATGACCAGGAGAGTAAACTAAAATACTCAATGCAGTGCTGGAAAAATTTCTATTGATTTAATTTTAGCGCAAGCTTTAGAAAAATCAATTAGTTATTAATTATTAGTTATTAGTCCTTAGTTTTTTTACTAAATAACTATTGACTCTACAGTAGCAATTGACTGCGGTGGATATGTAGTAGCTGAAATTTAATAGGCAGTTGAAGAGATAATGAGGTATCTATACGGCTGTGATCTCCTGAAAACTCCCGTTCTTCTATAAGACTTTGGCAAGCTTGAGGAGGGATTAATTTTTCATTCAAACTCGCGCAGCAAAGTAAATTTGCCAGATCGCTTTTCAAATTATCGTGCTGAACCACTTGCTCCAGCATAAAAATTACGTGTTCTGGTCGTAGTTGAGTACCATCATTTCGACAACTGCCTACATAGCGTAAAACCAAGGCATCTTCTGCCTCAATGGTAGGTGATGAGGCTTGAGGTGGTTCAATAACTTCCAATTCAAACAAGCGATCGCGCAAATTTATCAATTGTTTTTTACCAGACTTAGTTGTCTGCTCCCACCAAATAGTATCTAAGCATTGAATTATCTCCACCCAGTTTCGCCATTGAACCGCAGAAGTGCCTTTTGCTGCTACGGTAATCAAATACTCAGCTTTTGCTAACAACTGTGTAGCCGCAGGTGCCTTTAAATCGACAACAGTAACATTGTAAATTGGTATATCTTCAGGTAACTGCCTTATTAGCTGTTGTCGGAAATTCTCGATCTCGACCTGCTCAGTCAATTCAAAATCCATCATCTCACCACTGCTAGTCACTCCCAAAGGCAGTGCTTGAGCAATAGAAATCCGAGGACTAGGATGAAATCCTCCGGTGAAGGAAATCGGCAATGCTGCCCTACGCACAGCGCGATCAAATAAGCGGAGTAAATCTAAGTGGCTAATCAAAGCCATTTCACCAAGCTTGCCAAACCAAATTCGTAACCGCTGAACTCTAGCAGTATTCGGGACAAAATGCCCCACAAATTCAGGAATAGGCAGCGACTCAATGACAACATTATGACCAAAGTCAGTGCCACAGATGCCACAGTGAGAACAGCCGTCGAAAGAGCAGTCCGGCACCGTCGCCGCTTCTATTGCTCTTTGCAAATCTGCTTTGAGCCACTGTTTATCAATCCCCGTATCTACATGATCCCAAGGCAATGCAGCATCAAGTGAATGCTGAGGAGTGAGGGGTAACGAGTGAGGGGAGGGTAACTCCTGTCCCCTTGTCTCCTTGTCTTCTGCCTCCTCGATCACGTTCCATTCGCCGTTTTCGACCTGACGGTATTTCCAGCTGAGACCAGATTCGGCGATCGCTTGTCCCCAAGCTGTAAAAGCTCGCTCCGCACTGTCAAACCAAGCATCCATTCCCGCACCCAATTCCCAAGCGCGGCGAATTACAGCAGCGATCCGGCGATCGCCCCGTCCCACGAAATCCTCCATTGCCGAAATCCGGACATCAGTAAAATTTACCTTTACACCTTTCATCCGGCGAAATTCTTGCTTTAGCAGTGCTTGCTTGCGCTCAAACTCAGTTTTTGAAACGGAATGCCACTGAAACGGTGTGTGAGGCTTCGGCGTGAAGTTAGAAATTGTCAAATTAAAACTGAGGCGTTTTCTGCCTTGAGCACGGCACTCTCTCTGTAACCAAGCAACTGTTTCAGCGATGCCTACTACATCCGTGTCCGTCTCTCCTGGTAAGCCAATCATAAAGTAGAGTTTGATTTTATCCCAGCCTTGTGCAAAAGCTGTTTTCACACCCTTTAGCAGTTCTTCATTAGTTAATCCTTTATTAACAATGTCCCGCAACCGCTGAGTTCCAGCTTCCGGTGCAAAGGTAAGCCCTCCTTGACGTGTGCCTCCAAGAATGTTGGCAATGTTTTCATCAAACCGATCTACCCTTTGGCTAGGTAGCGCCAGAGAAATATTTTCATCCTTAAGGCGATTTTTGATTTCCATCCCTACAGCTGGCAGAGATAGATAGTCAGAGCAACTAAGGGATAGTAAAGAAAATTCATTGTACCCAGTAGCGCGCATTCCCTGCTCAATTGCTGACACTACCTGCTCTGGTTCGACATCCCGCGCTGGTCTGGTTAGCATTCCTGGTTGACAAAAGCGACAGCCGCGTGTGCAACCGCGTCGAATTTCAACCGTCAGCCGATCATGTACTGTTTCCACATAGGGTACCAACCCAATAGAGTACGTTGGCATCGGAGTAGCGACTCGCCTTAAAATTCGTTCTGGCACATCTGAGCGCTTCGGATGAACAGAACCATCCTCCGCCATATCATAAAACCGAGGTACATAAACGCCTGGTATCTGTGCTAAATCGAGCAATAGCTGTTCTTTACTTAATCGCGCTACCTTGCCTTCTTCTACTACCAACCCAATTTCTAGCAACAGTTCCTCGCCATCTCCTAAAGCCACGAAATCAAAAAAGTCGGCATAGGGTTCGGGATTAGATGTCGCCGTCTGTCCCCCCGCAAAGATCAAAGGATACGGTTGCTTTTGTCCTTCAGTTTCCCTCTCTTTCCAAGTAACAGGAATCCCAGCCAAATCTAACATTTCAAGAATGTTAGTTGCTCCAAGTTCGTAACTGAGGCTGAAACCCAAAATGTCAAATTCTTTCAGCGATCGCTGCGATTCTACGGCAAATAGGGGTGTAGTGGTTGCTCGTAGCTTTGCTGCTAGATCCGTCGCTGGTAAGTAAGCGCGATCGCACAACTGATGCGGTTGGACATTTAATATGTTGTAGAGAATAATATGCCCTAAATTAGATGCTCCGACTTCGTACACTTCTGGGTAAGTTAATACCCAGCGTACTATTGCCGTATCCCAGGACTTATGTACGGACCCTAACTCATTTCCCAAATAACGAGATGGTCGGAGAATATCAGCTGTTAATAAGTCTTTGACAGCAATTGTCACTGTGCGTTCGGTACTATTTAGCTTTAAGATTAGCACTTATTAGCAGTAATTCAGATCCTCAAAGTCTTCTGTATTAGCCTAAGTAATGCTTTTTAAAGCAAAGTTTAACCTCGCTCTTAGACGGTACCCCTTATAACTTGCCCTTGAAGGCTTGCAGCCTCAAACGCAGCAATGCTCTCAAAAATTTCAAACACTCGGTCAAGTTGGGTAAGTTCAAAAATAATTTGAATAGATGGGGGACCTGAGCAAAGACTAAACCGCCGCTCTAAAACTTGAGATCGCCTTAATCCATAAATCAATGCCGTCAAACCAGCACTGTCCCAGGATTCGATTTGCTCAAGATCTACTAAAATACTAGTATGCCGTTCTTGAGTAACCGCTATTTTCATTTGGCGCTGAAACTCAAAGGCATTTGTCGCTTTGCAAGAACCCCGGAGCCGAATTACTGTAATGTCTGGAGAGGCAATAATTGCTGTCATTATTCTATTGCTGTTAAGGTTACTAATCATTCAAACGATATATGTTGCACTCCTTAGGAAGTCAACATTACTATCGACCAATCAACCTTCAGCACTTTGCTGAATTTTTACTCTTTCCTGTCTGTTTTCCTAAACCTATCAGCAAATCATCAAAAATAAAAGTATTTTGCTATACCAAAGGTCTTTACTTCATCAAATAGATAATGATAAAAATAGAGTTAAGCTAACTAATATGTCACAGGACAAGCACCTGTAAAAGCATCAATTATTACTTAATGTCTTGCATATTCTCCGAAATATCTCAATAATTTAAGCTTTACTGTTAGTAGCTGTTATTAAATGACATATATTTATTTGAATGGTGCTGTGATTAGTATCACTTAAAAGTAATGATTTATCTCACGCTGGTGCTTAAGAGTTTAGAATAAAATATTTTAAATAAATTTCTTATTCAAGATGAAAACTAATTATGCTATCCGCCAACTTGTAGAAAAAGCTTTATCTATTAAGCAACTGACTCCTGATATTGAAAATGCAATTAACTCAGAACTAACTCGACTTGGATACGTTTCTGACGTAGATTACGAGGCGTTAGAATTATTAATGACCGAGATGGATGCTGGTAGGATTCAGTTAATAGCTAATATTTAATGTAAATGTTAGCTCTAAGTTTTTAGGCTATGGATAGGTACTTAGATTAATGCTAGCAAAAACTAATTTCCCGTATTGAGTAGACTACCTAACATATGGAAATAAATAATTCCACATTCTGCTGACCAAAAAGACAGAATACTCTGCTGCATACGTAACATTTGATACAACTATTGTTATTTATAGAGCATGGCTGCGCTCGCATAACTCGCCGAAAATTACGATTAACTATCAGATCTAGTGTTAGTACTAACTTGGCGGTAAACTAGGCTATTGTGCTTTTACTTTTACCCAAGTCTGTTTTAAATCGCCATGCAGTTTGCCAAACGCTTAGAGAAAATTCCTCCCTATCTGTTTGCTGAAATTGACCGTAAACGGGATGAAATGGTTGCGAAGGGAGTTGACATTATCAATATGGGCGTAGGCGATCCAGATCGACCTACTCCAGGTTATATCGTCCAGGCGATGCATGAGGCGATTGATGATCCTGCTACCCATAACTATCCACCTTACCAAGGCACAAAAGATTTCCGAGAAGCAGCAGTTGAGTGGATGGAACGTCGGTTTGGGATCAAGGAATTAAATCCAAATACTGAGGTAGTTTCTTCTATTGGTTCTAAAGAGGCAATTCATAACACTTTTCTAGCTTTCGTAGAACCAGGGGATTATACTCTAATCCCTGATCCAGGTTATCCGGTGTACCGCACTTCCACCATTTTTGCTGGTGGACAGTTCCACACCATGCCGTTATTCCCAGAACGCGGTTATTTGCCTGATCTAAATGCAATTCCTGAAGATGTTGCTCGTAAAGCCAAATTGTTGTGGATTAACTACCCTAATAATCCTACTGGAGCGCTGGCGACGCTAGAGTTTTTTGAGGAATTAGTCGCTTACTGCAAGCAGTACGACATTTTACTTTGTCATGATCATGCTTATTCGGAAATGGCTTATGACGGCTACAAGCCGCCGAGTGTACTGCAAGTTCCAGGCGCGAAGGACGTGGCAATTGAGTTTCATAGTCTGTCCAAGTCCTACAACATGACCGGTTGGCGGGTTGGCTTTGTGGTGGGTTCAGCCCACGGAATTAAGGGATTAGGTCAGGTGAAGACGAATGTTGATTCTGGCGTGTTTAAGGCAATTCAACGTGCGGCGATCGCTGCTTATTCTACAGGGGAAACAGAACTCCAGGCGGTAATGTCAGTTTACCAAAATCGGCGAGATATCATTGTTAAAGGGCTACAATCTATGGGTTGGCCAATTGAACCTCCAAAAGCCACGCTCTACGTCTGGGCATCAGTTCCTCAAGGTTATTCGTCGGCTGAATTTGTCACTCTGCTACTAGACAAGTGTGGCATTATTGTTCCTCCTGGTAATGGTTATGGTGCAGCGGGGGAAGGCTTCTTCCGAATTGCCCTCACGGTAGCTGACGAGCGAATGCATGAAGCAATTCAACGGATGAAGGATGCTGGAATTCGTTACGCTTAAAACGTGCTTGGTTGGGCTTGCCAGACTTTGTGGATAAACTGATTGAGTTGCTTTACCGCAAGTGGGTTATGGTCTGGTTGTAGTTCTGATGTTAAAAGAGCTAAAAGCGGAATTACCTCTGTATCGAGGGCAAGATGGAATAAAGTTAGCGGCAATACTAAGTCAGCAACTGAGCGTAAATCGGATACTAATGGTTCCATTGATAAGTAGTTATTAGCTAGTAGTAAAGGACGCACCCAGCATACGGGACGCGAGCCAACTTGGATGACTTCGGCATACAGGCGGGTGCTTTCATGCTCTAGATAAACAATTTGGCGCGGGTGAAAGTCACAAAAGTCCATCAATATTGACTCCACAGCAATGCAGCTTTGTTGCTGCTCTTTTATTTTAGAAGCTAGATGGAGACTGGCTCAAAGCTCCAGCAGCTTGCAATTAAGTTCGGCTGGCACATAGACAAGTTTCGCTACTGTGATCGCTCCTATCGATTTCGATGTTATACAATAGGTTAATAACTGTTAAGCAATGGCTGAGCAGATTTAATTGTAGTTAGTAATAAAAAGAGTGGAGAGCCGTGTCTGTCGAAACCCTTGAGAAGCGTTCAACGACCCGCAAGCTCGCACCTCGGTATCGCGTTTTGCTTCATAATGATGACTACAACAGCATGGAGTACGTGGTGCAAGTTTTGATGCAAACGCGCCGAGCATTACCCAACCTCAAGCTGTCAGCATCATGATGGAAGCTCATACTAATGGAATGGCTTTAGTGATTACTTGCGCTCAAGAACACGCCGAATTTTACTCCGAGACTTTGAATAATCACGGTTTAAGCAGTACGATTGAGCCTGATGAATAGTTAGTAGGCGCAATTGAAATTAAATCTAAGCAGTATTGCCCACTACCCAACCCCGATTAGGTTAGTAATATTTCTCTTAGCTTTACTACTTCTGTGGCTACCACTAGCTGTACCAATCTACTGGTTAGGACGTGATCCAAACTCGGTCAGTATTCTAACCATAGTGCTGCTGTATGGGGAATTTATTTTCTTACTTAGGTTTTGGGGTAAACACGTCTACCATCAACGCCGTCTGTTACGGCAATATGGGTTGGAAAGGACACAGCAAAATGGTGTGGAGTTGCTGATTGGGTTGGCTACTGGGACAATTACTGTTCTGAGTTTGTTTGGGTTAGAGGGATGGTTAGGCTGGCTAATATGGCAACAACCCGGTGTTCTCTTACCTCAAGTGATTTTAGAGGGGTTGATAGTTGCGATCGCCACTGGTTTTGCAGAAGAATTACTATTCCGAGGCTGGCTGCTGGATGAGTTGCAGCGTGATTACGCTCCCCAAATAGCACTTTGGGCTTCGGCGATTATGTTTGCGCTACTGCATTTTATTAAGCCGTTGACCGAAATACGACGCACATTACCTCAGTTTCCAGCGTTACTGTTGCTGGGTTTAACTTTAGTTTGGGCAAAGCGATCACGTAGCAGTCGCCTTGGTCTACCTATTGGTCTCCATGCGGGTTTAATTTGGGGCTATTATACTATCAATGTAGGAAATCTAGTGCAATATTCTGGCTCAGTTCCTGACTGGATTACTGGCGTTAACCGCAACCCTCTTGCTGGAATTATGGGGCTAGTGTTTTTAGGGGCTATTGCGTTTTGGATCAAGAGGCAATTACTATTTTCTAGCAAGTACTAACAGTAATGGCAAAGTTTTTTTAAGATGTCTGAAAAAAATGGCATCTTTTGCTACTATACTATTACTTATATATAATAGATGTATAAGTGTTTTTACCTTTATTAGAAATATAACAATTATTAATTGATATGTCAAGAGACAACTAAAAGTAAAGTAATAATTAAAATAATTTAGGTTAATTTTTAATTTAAATACCAGGTGCTAGCTTTTAATCGCTAATACAATGTAAGCGTTGGGCTTACAAAGTAGTAAAATTTGATAGCACGATTACTTTATAAGAATTGATAGATGTAAGTGACATCTGAAATATAAATCACTAGATTTAGCAGAAGGGATGCTATTTGAACCAGTTAGTAGTAGGTTTAGTAAAGAGAGTAAAGCATAGACTTCCTACTCTATTATCTGCCTTGGTTTTTACAATATAAATCCTTTTACTTCGTAATTTGTTGCAACCTGGTAGTGAATTGGTATAAACAGAAGTGAGCAGCCCGTAGTACTGCTACTCCTAACCAATACCGATAACTAGTCGGTGCTTTGAACTATGCAAAATGACGCGGCAACGCTCCAATGCCCAAATGACTTCTGTAAGGCTTCTAATTGCCAGACAAACAAGTTTTGCCAGTTATGCGACACGCCCCTAATCAAGCGCTATTTATGGGCTGCGAGGGAGGAAATTGAAGCTTACCAAGTCGGAACCCTGATAGCTGATCGTTATTTGCTAAAAAGCAATCGGATTTTGTTAGATACAAAACCCGGTTTGTTACCGGGAACGTCCTTCTCAGAAATTTCTGATCCGATTAAACCATATTTGAGATTAGTTTCTTACAGGCTACAGGTACCTCAAGTGTATGACTTAGTGCCGCTGGAAAAGGGAGGCGCAAGGAAATCTTGCTTTTAGAGCAAGCTCCAATTTATCCAGATGCCGTGCTACTTAAAGGGCAGTTGATGCCAGAATTAACCAGTGCTTGGAAGAAGCAACTTCGATGCGACAGCTAAATTGGTTATGGCAAATAGCGCAGTTGTGGCAGCCTTTAGAGCAGAGAATGTTGCATCTAGCTTACTCAATCTCCAGTTGTTAAGAGTGGAAGGATCGTTAATGCGATTGTTGCAACTGCAATCGGATCAAGCGCCACCAACACTATCCCAATTAGGTCAGTTATGGTTGCAATTAGTCGCATCAACACGACCAAGCATTGCTGAATTTGTTGAACAACTGTGCCATTCTCTGATCAAGGGGGAGATCCAAAGTGCAGAGAAACTAGTTGCTGTATTGGATCAAGCACTGGCTGAAGTAGGGCGCTCTGGGCAGGAGTTCGGATCTGGTGAACCTAGCTTACTTCATACCCTAATAATTGCTATTCACACTGACAAGGGACCTAGCCGTGAACGCAATGAAGATGCTTGCTACCCCCCAGTGGCACACAATAGAGGCATCTAGCCTTTTACCTGTAGCGATTGTCTGTGACGGGATTGGTGGACACGAGGGAGGTAATATTGTCCTCAAATTTAGCGATCGCCAGTATCCAGCAGCAAATTCAACAAATGCCATTGGGGGATATTCTAGACCCCACAACTATCAGCAGTGAATTAGAACGTGCTGCCCGTGTAGCTAACGATAAGATCAGCCAGCGCAACGATAATGAACAGCGGCATGGTCGTCAACGCATGGGAACAACACTAGTCATGACCCTGGCACGTACCCATGAAATGTATATTGCTCATGTAGGAGACAGCCGTGCTTATTGGATTACACGCACGGGTTGTCATCAGGTCACGCTAGACGATAATGTTGCTTCCCGTGAAGTGCGGCTGGGTTACGCCCTCTACCGAGATGCCTTGCAACAGGCATTTTCTGGCTCTCTGGTTCAGGCATTGGGTATGACATCAACATCTCTGCATCCTACAGTCCAACGGTTTGTCATCGATGAAGACTGTGTTTTCCTATTATGTTCCGATGGTCTCAGCGACTATGAGCGTGTGGAACAGTGCTGGGAAGCAGAAATTTTACCGATTCTTGACGGTAAGATTGATGTAGCTACCGCAAGTCAGCGATTGGTCGAGATTGGCAACACTCAGAATGGACACGATAATGTCACAGTTGGTCTGGTGTACTGTCAAGTCAAATTCTTTGAGCGTTCAGCAAAGCTGAATCCATCCCTTTCATCGCTTTTAGCCCCGACAGCAAGTGACTTAGAGGACACCAAAAAAACCTTGGAGCCTGCAAATGCTGATGTCAAGCTTAATAAGACACAGCTGCTTCCGTCTCAGAGGGCTGTACCGCGACGTCTCTTTGTGCCAGTGTTACTAGGAATTGTTTTACTAGTAAGTGTAGGTGGTGGACTACTAACCTACTTATTAAAACAGGATAAGCGTCCTCGCCTAACTACCACAGGCTCTAGTCCTACTGAGGCGCAGTTGCCAGAAAGTTCAGTTACTCCAACTATAGAACCACAAAGTTTTAGCTCTACTCTGCTTCCCTCTTTGAAGGAAGGAGCGCTGATCCAAACCAAGAGTGAGATTGTGTTAAGGGGGATAGGATCACGACCGGAGCAGGCAATTACTTTTCCAAAAGGGCAGCCTGTAAGCTGGATTCAGGGAAGCCTCCCAGGTGGTAGTGTTTTGCGAGTCCTCAAGAAACAGCCAACTTCAGCACAAGACTATTGGTTAAGTTTCAGGGTCTGCTCAACACCAACCAAACAACGAGCAGGTGTTACAAACCCACAGTCAAATAAAAATGACACTACCCGAAAAACTGGCAACATCCAGTCTGCAACCACATCCAAATTAAATCTGCGTGCAACTAATTCGCGTCTGCTGCAACCGCAAGACCAAGGATGGATTCAAGAAGCCGAAATTAAAGGCTATTACCTTCCAGTTTCTTCACTGGAACCTGCTTCTCAGGTCAGCTGTCCTACTCTAACTGAGAGAAAAGTAGATAACAAAGAGTACGGAAAATGATTCTCTCACCTTCTTTATCGTTCTTTATATTTCAGGAGCTTTATGTCCTGCAAAAGTTTTTGCATTAAAAATAAGTTTATATTATTTAACAGTTCTTAAAATGTGTAACAAATAGCTGACATTGTTGATACTGCCGCTAGTGCTGGTTCTTTCAATACTCTAGTTGCGGCAGTCAAAGCTGCTGGATTGGTAGACACACTTAAGGGCGTAGGTCCGTTTACTGTCTTCGCACCAACTGATGAAGCTTTTGCAAAACTACCAGCAGGTACGGTAGACGCATTACTTAAGGACATTCCAAAACTAACGAAGATCCTGACATATCATGTCGTTTCAGGAAAGGTAATGGCTGCTGATGTGGTTAAGCTGAAATCAGCTACTACAGTTGAAGGTTCAGATGTCAAAATTGATGCTTCCAATGGTGTCAAAGTGAATGACTCCAAGGTTGTAACACCAGATATTGCTGCTGATAACGGCGTTATTCACATCATTGATACTGTGCTGCTTCCTCTAGAAGCTCCTGCAATGAGCCGCTAATCTAAAATTAAGGGGAGGCGATTAAAGATAATTGCTTCCCCTTAAATATTGAGACATATCTTACAGAATGGTTACCGCTGTGTTAAGTCTCTTAAAGTGTTCTTCCAGATTACGCCTTACTCTTGACATTGGAGAGGCAGAGGCTGGAAATGAGAATACTAAACTATGCGTTGTTTTGGTACTGATGCAAAATTTGAGCAAAAAAAATCAATAACTGAGGCTACCTTCCACCACGAGGTAAGGAAATTCCCTTTATTTTCTTAAAAAGTGAGACTGCATAAGAATCAGTCATGCCAGCAATATAATCTGTAATTTGTAATGTTTTTTTATAAAAGCTTTCTGGCTTATCTTCTTCCTGAAAATTGGGGATAAGCTTTTTAATTAGATAACTTTTCGACAATTTCTGATTACTAATACTAGTAATAAATTCCTCTAACAAGCCGCCAAGCACTTCAAATCCTGCAACTTTCACTTCAATAACTTCACAGGCTTCATAAACATTCTTGCGTGTTAGATCGATTATATCCTTCAACTTGTTTCCAGATGGAATCTCTGAAGTTAAAGGGATATCGAATTTTCCGTCAAGTAATTCAGTTTCATATTCAAGAAATACTTGTTTAACTTCTGCAATTAGTTTATGAATTGCTTTTGCACGTAAATACTTTATATTCTCTTTTTTATCACATCCTATATCATCCAGCTTTTCTCCTACTAAAATATCATTCAATAGCATTCTTGCATCTTCATAAGCAATATAACCCATCCAAAATCCATCTTCTAAATCTACAATATGGTAGCAAATATCATCTGCCGCCTCTACAAGGAAAGTTAATGGATGTCTACACCACCAAGCAGAATTGTTTTCCCGGCGAATCAGTCCTACTTCACTAGCGATTTGGGAAAATAAGTTTTTCTCGTCCTGAAAAAAACCGTGCTTCTTAGTGCTTTTATTGTATTGAACGGAATTATATTGATTAAAAATACTATTGCTAATACCAGCTTCTCTAGGATACTTTGTAAAGGTAGCCAAAGTAGCACAAGTGAACTGAACACCACAGAGCTTAGGTCGCTTCTCTAACTTTGTTAATATTCTAAATCCTTGGGCATTGCCTTCAAATGTTTTAAAATCTTCCTGTTCTTTAAATGACAAATATGACAACACTGAAGACGCTTTTGGTGATTTAAACCATTCTTGTATAGCATCTTCTCCAGCATGACCAAAAGGTGGATTGCCTATATCATGCGCTAGACAAGCAGCGGCTACAATATCGCCAAAATCTCTTGCTTCAAAGTCTTTTAATTCTTGTTGATGCCTTTTAATTATTTCTTGTCCAACAAGAGTACCTAGTGTTCGTCCTACACAAGAAGCTTCAAGACTATGATTTAATCTGCTACGGATATAATCGTTGTCAACTAGTGAGAAAACTTGTGTCTTATCTTTAAGTCTTCTAAAAGAAGAAGAAAATATAATTTTATCAAAGTCTTTCTCAAAAGAAGTACGACCACTATCCAAAATATTTTCTACATCTCCCAACAATCGACTACGAGATAGAAGTTTACTCCAGTTCATTGGTGAAGTCATAATTACTGATCAATTTAACTGCGGTGGTAATAATTAAACTAATTGGATTGTTAGTCATATTTATACTAAGCTACATTTAAAAAGAGGTATCACTTTATCTGAGGCAATGCCTATGCCAACAGATTTAATAATTCTGATTGCTGCTTTGATTGTGTCTTGGCTAGTGTTCACGGCGCTGATTAAGGTGGTGAAGACAACTGTTAGTACCGCGATCGCGCTCACCGCAATTGTTCTTGTACTACAGCTAGTATTTAGAATTAATCCGCACGACCTTTGGCAACAAATAACTCAGCTACCCCAAATTTTATGGCACATAGTTACAGGTAATTAAATCCATTCCTCAGCTGCCTGAGCCTCTGCTTTAATCAAAGTTTCGCGTAACTTAGACCAGTTCAAGGTT
>JAUJND010000044.1 GCA_030446505.1 Chroococcidiopsidaceae cyanobacterium YX2bin18
TGAAGTAATACTAGCACGCGATCCATACTTTTTACAGGCTTATTTGTTTCTTTCTAGTAGTACCTCTTTATACGCTGGTAGACCAGAACGCGCGGTGGCATTGATGGAAAAAGGATTAAAGTCGCTTACTCCTAAAGTTCCGCAGAAATCTTATTATGTTTGGCGCTACAAAGGAATTGACGAATTATTGTTTTTAGGAGATGCTCAAGCAGCGAAGCAATCTTTTGCAACAGCAGCGGTTTGGGCTAGTTCTTATTCAGACAAAGAAAGTAAACAAGTAGCAGCAATTTCACGGCGAACTGCTGAATTTTTAGCTAGTAACCCTAAGAGTAAATCAGCACAAATTGGTGCTTGGACAATGGTTTTGAGCAACCAAATTGATGCTCAAACTCGGAATTTAGCTATTAAACGGATTGAAGCATTAGGCGGAAAGGTATTTATTACTCCTCAAGGAGCCGTACAGGTTAGATCTCCTAAAGAAGACTGAGGTTAGGATTATTTTTTGGTACAACGGCAACCTGATTCAGGGAAGCACTCTGGAATTACAGATTAATGATCCAGGGTTACTATATGGGGCGACAGTGTTTACAACACTACGGGTTTATTACCAGTCGTTAAATAACGCTTTGACAAACTGGCAGGGACACCGCGATCGCATCGAGTCCACCTTACAAACCTTTGGCTGGCAGCAACCAAACTGGAAGCGATTGCGACAGGGAGCGGAAATATTAATCGTGCACTTTCCGGTACTCAGAATCACTGTATTTCCAGACGGGCGGGAGTGGATTACTGGGCGGGGATTACCAGATAATTTGCCAGAAAAACAACGTTATGGAGTAGCAGCTAGTATCTTAACCGCGGAATTTCAGCGATCGCTACCTGCCCACAAAACAGGCAATTATTTGAGTGCTTGGTTAGCAAAAAATACAGCACAACAGATTTTAGCTCAAGAGGTAATTTTGATCGATGCCAAGGGCAGCTGGCTAGAAACCAGCACCGGAAATCTTTGGGGGTGGCGGGATGGCAGGTGGTGGACACCTCCATTAGCGGCAGGGATTTTACCAGGTGTAGTGCGATCGCAATTACTAGATTGGCTGAGGCATAATTATCAACCAGCAAAAGAAGCACCTTGGTTGCCCCAGTTAGTCAAAGAGTTTGCTGCGATCGCTTATACAAACAGCATCGTAGAAGTTATGCCAATCCATACTGTTATTCAAAGGCAACCAACACAGTTAACTGATTTAAGATACGATCCCCACCATCAAAGCTTTAATCAACTCAGAGGGCTTTTCTTACCTGACAATCAGCAGAATTTTAATGTAGATTAAGATTAGTTAACATAAATTTTAAGCGCCCTCGCACATATGCTTAGGAGGATTGACCTCGGTGAATAAACGATGGAGAAATGCGGGGCTGTATGCACTGCTGGCGATTGTTGTCATTGCGCTAGGAACAGCATTCTTTGAGAAACAACCCCAAACCAGAGAGACATGGCGATACAGTCAATTTATTCAAGAAGTTGAAAAAGGTAGAGTTGAGCGAGTCAACCTCAGTTCAGATCGGACTAAAGCTTTAGTCACACCTTTAGACGGCGAAAAAAAGGTTGTGAACTTACCACCTAGCGATGCCGATTTAATTGATATTCTAGTCAAAAATAAAGTCGAAATTGCCGTTTTACCTCAGACTGATGAAGGCTTTTGGTTTAGAGCACTAGGCAGTTTAGCTGTCCCAGTGTTACTTCTGGTTGGCTTATTCTTCTTGCTGCGGCGTGCTCAGAGCGGTCCTGGCAGTCAAGCAATGAACTTTGGCAAGTCTAAAGCCAGAGTGCAGATGGAGCCGCAAACGCAGGTCACGTTTGGGGATGTCGCTGGCATTGACCAAGCGAAACTGGAGTTGAACGAAGTTGTGGACTTCCTGAAAAACGCTGACCGCTTCACCGCAGTAGGAGCAAAAATCCCCAAAGGTGTACTCCTAGTTGGACCACCCGGAACTGGTAAAACGCTCTTGGCTCGTGCCGTGGCTGGAGAAGCAGGTGTTCCTTTCTTCTCAATTTCTGGTTCTGAGTTCGTTGAAATGTTTGTGGGTGTGGGCGCGTCTCGTGTCCGGGACTTGTTCGAGCAAGCCAAGTCCAATGCTCCCTGCATCGTGTTCATTGATGAAATTGATGCCGTTGGTCGTCAGCGCGGTGCTGGTTTAGGTGGTGGCAATGATGAGCGGGAGCAAACCCTGAACCAGCTGTTGACAGAAATGGACGGCTTTGAGGGTAATACTGGCGTAATTATTATTGCTGCTACTAATAGACCTGATGTATTAGATTCAGCGTTGCTACGTCCTGGTCGCTTTGATCGCCAAGTTGTCGTGGATCGACCTGACTATGCAGGGCGCTCCGAAATTCTCAAGGTTCATGCTCGTGGGAAAACGCTGGCAAAGGATGTGGATCTAGACAAGATTGCCCGCAGAACGCCTGGATTTACTGGCGCGGATCTGTCTAATTTGCTGAATGAAGCAGCAATTCTGGCTGCACGGCGGAATTTAACAGAAATTTCGATGGATGAGGTCAATGATGCGATTGACCGCGTACTGGCTGGACCAGAGAAGAAAGACCGCGTGATGAGCGAGAAGCGCAAAACCTTGGTGGCTTATCACGAAGCGGGTCACGCTCTAGTTGGGGCGTTAATGCCAGATTATGACCCAGTACAGAAAATTAGCATTATTCCTCGTGGTAGCGCTGGCGGTTTGACTTGGTTTACTCCTAGCGAAGACCGGATGGATACAGGTCTTTATAGCCGCTCTTATCTGGAGAATCAGATGGCAGTCGCTTTAGGTGGTCGGATTACTGAAGAATTGATCTTTGGTGAAGAAGAAGTAACTACTGGAGCATCGAATGACCTGCAACAAGTAGCAAGAGTGGCGCGTCAAATGGTAACTCGGTTTGGCATGAGCGATCGCCTTGGTCAAGTTGCGCTTGGTCGTCAGCAAGGCAATATGTTTCTTGGTCGAGACATCACAGCAGAGCGTGATTTTTCGGAAGAAACAGCTGCCATGATTGATGATGAAGTCCGTAAGTTAGTTGATGTAGCTTATCGCCGTGCTAAAGAAGTCTTGGTGAATAACCGCCACGTTCTGGACATACTAGCTCAGATGTTAGTTGAGAAAGAAACTGTAGATGCAGAAGAACTGCAAGAAGTGCTAGCAAATAATGATGTAAGAACTGCTGCGTTAGCGTAGCTGGTTATCAGCATAATTTAGTTTGAATTACATCTAAAATATTAATTCAGGGCAACTCCGACAGAATTGCCCTGATTTTTTATCTAGCTGGTGATTATAATTCGCAAATCACAGAAACGAAGTTCACCTACGTAGGCAGCCTTTGGATGTGTAGCTCTATTTTAGTCTGAAGGTAATCAATGATTCCTGCTAAATTAACGCTTCATGCGCGATTATTACTGCAACAAAATTAACTACATTAGCAATCACTTACGCTTAATCTCACTTCTTAATTTAAGGCAATTACTTTCTGATAACATCAATAAAAATTTCAAGATATAGTTTTGCTAACACCGAATTATAAAAAAAGACGGGCATTTGCCCATCCTGTCATTTAAGTTTCAATTCAATATTAATCAAGCAATGTACTACGCTAACAAGCGCAAGCATATACCAGCTTATAGCTTAGACTCAGGGAGCTTGCCGTCTGAACAGCGATCAACCCATTCTTGGTAAGTTTTCTGACGTTCAGTATCTTCAACAACGATTTCCACTCGCACCTTTTTACACCCTTGACGGCGCTCAAGCGCGATCGCATTTAAAAGCAAACTTGCTATTTTAGCGGAGCTAAATTCGCCTGTGACAGTAAGTTCATTACCTAAACTGACAGTTTCAGATAGTTTATTTTCCGAAATTTCTGGAGCAGTTAGCTCAATTGCCGATATTTCTTGCCCCAAGTCAATTTCTGCAAGTTGTTTAAGTTCTGGACTTACTTGTTCAACAATTAATTTTTCATAGCGGACTGGAACTTGTACCAGCCGGGTTTCAATTTCTTTACGAACGATAACCTCGCCAACTTTACGCTTGCTACGATCAACAATTAATCTTTCTCCTAATAACCGGATGATTTCCTCTTCCAATACTTCTGGAGTAGCAGTAAGTAAAGTCCTCTCATTTGCTTGCTCCTGCATAGTTACTGATGCAACATCAGAGGTTGCTACATCTAGGTTGAAGTCAGCGTCTGATGTATCATTTACTGCTTCGTAATCATCTGTGCCTAGACTGGCTGAAATATCTGAAGTCTCCATGCCTGGTGTCTCTTTTGTTACGTATTTCGGAAAGTATTCAACTTCTGCTTCGTTGATATCTACAATAACTGATTGATTTGCAGGGTCAACTTTGTGGACAAGTTTACTAGTCAATAAAAACAGGAGAGAACTCTGCTCATCGGAATTTTGAGAGACAATGAAACTAATTTGATGGTTAGGCTCCAGAATTAAATCTTTTACTTTACCTATTAGTTGCCCTTGCCTATTAATTACAATAAAATCTTTAAGTTTAATCCTTAGCTTTTCAATTGATTTCCTAAGCCGATCATTTTCTTCTACAGATTCAAGTTGTTGGCGAGACGTTTCATTAACCATTTTTCTTAAAGTTTTTAATTTTTATATGTACTTTCTTTCCATTTAAAAGTACAGGTGGGATAAATCTTAAACCCACCTGTGCTATCTAGATGTAGAGTAATTTATAAATTTCCCCTACTTTAGTCAACTAACTCAAATATACTGATTGCAATGCAACTTAAATGCGATCCTTAGGTAAGTTCTTAGAGGCATCCATAACTGAGGCACCGCCAGCATCAACATCCAATTCTTCCCGACGCAGAGTTTCCTGAGCCTCAACCGTAGTTTGCTCTACTTCTTTACTAACTCTAACTTCTTCACGCACAAAGGCTTCTTTGTGAATGTCAGCCTGTTCTTCGTATATTTCTACACGGGCAACTTCGCCGCCGCCGAATGCAACTTCACCAGGAGCAACTGGTCTGCCTGCATCTGTTGGGGTAACGCGCTCAATTACAACCCGCTCTTTTTCAACTGGGACTGAGACTCTTGCTGTTTCGGTTTCAACGTGCTTGCCAATTGCTACTTCCCCTGTTTTGACGCGTTGTTTGTTAGCAACTAAGCGTTCTTGGTAAAGTCTTAAGCTTTGGTGATCCTGTTCATTTAGATTGTACAAAGATGCATCTTGCTCGTAGGTGTAGCTATCTCGGTTGTAAGCAGGAGTAGGTTGAGCTGCCATAGAGCCTGTCATAGCAGCTGCCGATGTGATATCCAAAGGTGCCGATGTTTCTAAAGGTGCTGATGCTTCTAAGGCTGTATCTGTCATTGAGCTAACCGAAGTACCACTAGCAGGAGTACGATACACGCCTCTCACTTGCTCTTCATAGTCGTAATCAATCTTTTCAAGATCGCTGAACGCAGGTAAATGCTCTGCTTGTTCTCTAGTCATACCGACCGCATAAACGCGGTTGGCGTTATAGTCAATCCGGCTGCGACCAACAGGCAGCAAAACTTTCTTACCGAAAATCCAGAAACCTAAGTCAACAACAAAGTAGCGAAAATTACCTTGTTCATCTACTAAAGCATCGTGGACTGTACCAATTTTCTCGTCACCTTCTGCATAAACACTCAGCCCTTTGATGTCACCACCCTCAAAGGTTTCACGGTAATTTGGATCAAAGTCTTCAAGTTTTAGAAGAGCCATACTATATTTAATCCTCAAATATTTTGCATTTCGTCACATCCAATGCTAGGAAAATATTGACTTAGTTTCATCTTCCTAGCGGCTGAACTTAACCTCAGTTTGAATACTTAAAAATGGTATATTAGGCTATACTTTTTGCCAAGAAATATAATTGGTAATGCCTGATTTCTCTAAATAAATATTATGCTTAATCAAGACTTACATTTGGCATAAAAGGAAACCTAAAAACAGGGCTTTAAAATAGCCCTGCTTGTATGCTTTCTGACTACGTATAGCGTAAATGGCTAGCTACACTGAATCAACTAACTTAATCGTAGAATTGAGTGAGGCTATTAAAAAACAATTTTTTATTGGTCATTAACTCTTCTATCCACAACCTGACGCTCATTAGTATCAATATCTAACTCTTCACGGCGCAGTGTTTCTTCCGCCTCAACTGTACCTCGTTCTACTTCTTTTCTGATTTTGACTTCCTCGCGGACAAAAGCTTCCTTATGAATATCTGCTGTTTCTTCATATACTTTCATCCGAGTAATTTCACCTTTACGAAAGTCAATGTTACTAGGACTTGATATCCTTCCAGAACTTGTTGGTGTAGTACGTTCAATGATCACGCGCTCCTTTTCTAGAGGAAGTGAAACCCGTGCTGTTTCAGTTTCAACGTGCTTCCCGACCACTACTTCTCCTGTCTGCTGGCGCTTTTTGTTGGCAACTAATCGTTCTTCGTACAGATTGAGGGTTTGATGGTCACGAGTATTTAAGTTATATGCAGATGGGTTTTGCTGATAATTATAAGTATCGCGCTCAGAAGTAGTATTAACAGCCTGATTATTGATATTGCCTGACTGAGAAACCGGATAAGGTAAATCTAAAGGTGCTGATGCTTCTAGGGGTGCTGATATATCTACAGGTACTACCGAAGTGCTAGCAGAGGAAGTGCGATAGACATTTATCACCCGTTCTTCATATTTACGATTAACCCTCGTATTCTCATGGTACTCAGGTAAATCTTCTACTTGCTTTTTATTCAAAATACCTATGGCATAGATGCGTCGTGCCTGATCGTCGATTTGGCAATAACCAACTGGTAGTAATACTTTTTTGCCAAAAATCCAAAAGCCAGTGTCAATAACAAAATATCGGAAGCGTCCTTCTTGATCAACTAATGCAGTTTCAATAGAACCGATCTTCTCGCCTGTTTTGTCAGCATAGACATCAAGTCCTTTAATATCATCACCATCAAATAGTTCTTGTTGGTAATTTGGATAAAATTCTTCAATTTTATAAAGACTCATGCTAGTATTCCTTATTATTCAACAGTTTACTTAGACTACCAAATATTCGTAATCAAGATTTATCAATTTAGTTACTATTTTTACAAGTTAATTTACCTTGGCTAAATACTTAATAACGCTTATATAAAAATTAGAGTGTCGATAAGGCTGGGAACTCAATCTACTTTAGAACTTCTTGATCTAATCTAAAATTTGCTTTTGTTTTATACTTACTTGGTCATTTAGTAAATACAATAATATATTATTAAAGCTAATTTATTACTTTAATCATACGCAAGCTCTAGTTTTATTCTGTATAAATGTTTTCTAGTAGGGGTAATTTATGATACCCCTACGTTTATTAATCAACTGCCTCTAATCTTTGGAGAAACTATTTAAATCTGGTTATCTGTAAGTAGATCTGTGTCAGTGACAACCGGATTTCCATCAGTATTAACGTCTAACTCTTCCCGGCGAATCGTTTCTTGAGCCTCAACTGTATCCTGTTCTACTACTTTCCTAACCCGGACTTCTTCGCGCACAAAGGCTTCTTTGTGGATATCAGGTGTTTCTTCGTAAACTTCTATACGGGCAACTTCTCCTTCTTGAAAGCTAGCTTCTCCAGAAGAAACTACAGTACCAACATCTGTAGAAGCTACCCGCTCAATAACTACTCGCTCTTTTCAAGAGGAACTGAAACTCTTGCGTTTCAGTCTCAATATGCTTACCAACTGCTACTTCACCTGTCTTAATACGGCTTTTGCTGGCAATTAACCGCTCTTCATAAAGTTTAATGTTTTGATGTTTCTGCTCATTCAAATCGTATAGCGAGGCATCTTGCTGATAGTTATACGTATCACTGTTGTAACTAGCAGTGCTAGTCTGAGCAGACGTACCTGTTGAGGTCATAGGGCGATAGACACCCCGCACTTGCTCTTCATAATCATAGTCAACCGTCATCCGATCAGTATACTCAGGCAAATGTTCGACTTGAGTTTTACTAAGACCATCAACTGTTATGCGCCGTGCGTTGTAGTCAATGTATGAAAGTCCAATAGGTAACAATATCTTTTTACCCATACCCCCGATACCAGTATCAATTACCAAATACCGGAAACGACCTTCTGGATCAACTAAAGCATCAGAGGTTGAGCCAATCTTCTCTCCACCTTGAGTATACAAATCCATCCCCTTAATATCATCGCCATCAAGAGTTTCTGGGTAGTTTGGATCAAAATCTCCAAGTTTGTAAAGAGGCATATGTTATTTCCCTATTTATCTAAAATGACTTCACACCTAGATTAAAAATATATCTGCTCAAATACATCCTTCTGTCGACTGAATTAGGTCATATTTAAGACTTGAATATGAGATTTTCAAGATAAAATTTGCCTAGCATTGAATAAAAAGATGTCTTATCAGTCTTGGTTAACGCTGTTGCAGGGAAGTACATCTGCTCCAAGTATCGGCAAAGTAATCGCAGTCATCCGCGCTGACAAAATAAATCAAGCCTACCAAATGGCAAAAGCTGTTGCCTCTGGAGGAATCCAGCTTGTGGAAATTACCTGGAATAGCGATCGCGCTGCTGAACTGATTAGTCAACTACGGTTGGAATTACCCAGTTGTACGATTGGCACGGGAACACTGTTAACTCAAGCTCAAATGAAACAAGCAATTAATGCTGGCGCGCAATTTTTATTTACACCCCATGTTGATCCAGTAATGATTCAAGAGGCAGTACAAAAAGGTGTGCCAATCATTCCCGGAGCGCTCTCTCCTACAGAAATTGTCACTGCATGGACTACAGGAGCCAGTTGTGTCAAGGTGTTTCCTGTGCAAGCGATGGGAGGAGTTAACTATATCAAAAGTCTGCAAGGACCTCTAGGGCATATTCCATTGATTCCTACTGGCGGTGTAACCTTAGAAAATGCCAAGGAATTTATTACAGCTGGGGCGATCGCAGTAGGGCTTTCGGGTGATTTATTTCCGCAGCAGTTAGTAGCAACTAGTAATTGGAATGCGATCGCCCAACGAGCAAGACAGCTGATGCAAATGACAACAGGATTTACATATAAATCTTCCAACTCCTCTTAAAGAGAAGGGCTAGGGGAGAGTAAAGTTTGAGTAACAATACATAAAGTCCTAAATAATATATAACTTAGATAATTCACTAAATAGTTATGAATTCATTAAGCTATTACCGCGTCTCTAACAACGTTTTTGAACTTGAATACCTTAGCAAATTGCAGGGGCAAATCAGAGCCTGTCAATATTTTGCAGTTAATAACTTGAACCGAGACTTTATTGGTACCAAAGGCTTTTCATTAGTATTCCAGCGTTCTGGCATTAGTGAAGTTGAGCGCCACTTTCCTTTCTTTAAACCTTATCTAAATGTTGCTCTACAACCTACCTGTAACGCCTTTTATCTCAATCCCTTGCTGCTACAGACAGGTTCTCGCGTAGATCCACACATTGATCGCAGTTTACGTTCTTACTGCAAGACGATTGAGCCTCCAGTAGTAGTCAGCGTACTTTATGTACAAGTGCCTGATCTTCTGCAAGGCGGAGAGCTAGTGTTGCACTGCAATAAACGACAGGTTGGTTGTATTCGCCCTCAAGTCAACACACTACTTTTTTTTCAAGGTGATTTGACTCACTCAGTTAAGGAAGTTAAAAGTTCTTCTACTCGCCTCAGCTTAGTTTGTGAACAGTACAGTCTGTTAGAAGCTGAACTTGAGGAAATTCCTGAGTTTGCTATTGAGTCTAGGACAATTAAAGCGCGTAAGGCGAAAGCCATTAGTCGTTAGTTAAACTCCAAGAGGAAAGGAATAGAGGAGACTAAAGTTATTAGTTAATTTGCCACTCCTAACCATCGACTCCATAAACAAAATTAATTAAGTTAAAGAATTAAGCTGGATTACTTTTAAGATTATTCAATCTAGCTCTAATAGTTTCTATTCTTTTACGATTTACTCCTAAATCAGACTCTCCCAAGCGTGAAGCTGAACGAACATGAATCACTTCTGCATCTTCATCTAAATAGAACTCCACATCATCAACAAACCCCACTATTGGAATTGTAAATTCCACATACAGGTAGTTTTTTGTTTCAGTGATAATTTTAGTTTTAAAAGATTGAATAATTGTTTTGAGGTCAGTAATAGCTTTTTCAGAAGAAGTGTAGGTTAAAGGCTCAATTTTGTGTATATCCTGGCTTTGACTATTGACACAGTTGGGTGTATTTGGACAAGGTGCTAGTTGCCCTGAATGGATACCAAGATTATTGGGTGGATTTCCTGCTAGAAAAGTCATGCTACTTCCAAAAAAGGATACTTTAGCACTTATTAATAATGCAGTCGCTATTAGCAACGAGATGAAAACTATCAGTATTCTTTGAAATATTGGAGAAGATTTTACCTCAATAGCTGGCATAAATTTATTCCTCAGTAAGTGTATATGCTATTCAACTTAACTCCGCAACTAGCTGATTTTGCAACAATGTTTGATTTGTCAGCAAATCTTCAACCGTTATGCGGAGAAAGCGCTGTTGATCAACTTCAAATAGAACTTTAATTCGATCGCTACCAGGATAGCCAGCTGGAACCAACTGAGTAATAGTCCTTGCTCCTTCTCGGTCATTGAGAGGCTGCACCTGGTTTTGAGCGCTGTTAAGACGGCGGGTAATTAGGCGATCGCCTTCAAAGTAAACTTCAGTGCCGCCAGTCTCTGCCCCCAACTCCCCGATAATTAATTCAATACTCGGTTGATTGTCTACCGAAGCACCCAAAACTAATTCCACTGGTTCACTCATTGGATAAGCCTGCCCAGCTTTAATTATCGGATGCCAGTTATGGCGGTTATTACGCCGATCCCAAAAGCGGATACCGTAACTGTGGTAGAGAAAGTCTTTTAGTTCAACACCTTGAGTAAGTTGGAGAGCACCTCTGGCGATCGCTTCAAACGGTCGCTCACACCGAATTTTCTCTGGCTCAAAATACTGTTGTACCCAAGTTTGTACAGCAGGCATCTGGACTGTACCGCCAACCAATAAGACAGCATTAATGTCTTTAGCTTCTAGCCCTTGCCGTCGTGCTTGTTGCAATACCTGAGTCATAGATTCATCTAGTTGTTCAAAAAACTGATGCCCCCTAAGAATCGTTTCAAAAGTGTTGCGGTCTAATTCCAGTTCGTAGCTTTCAAATGTTTCATCATTGAAGTAAACTTCACTCGCTTGCTGTTGCGTTGACAGTTGAATCTTCAATCGCTCTGCCAATCTTATAGTTAAAGGAGTTGCCGCTAATCCTTGATTGGCAAAGTAATCAACTACCCAGTTGTCAATATCAGAACCGCCTAAATTTTGCCCTGCTTTTGCTAGTACACGGGCAGTTTTTACTCTTTGTCCAGATTCAGCTAGTGATTTCTGACCCCATTTAAGCAAAAAACCTAGTGGCTTACCTGCTTGGACACCTTTATCTAATCGCACCAGAGATAGATCCAGTGTGCCACCGCCAAAGTCAATTACTAGCAGATTTTCCTGATCTGCCATGCCATAACCCAGCGCCGCTGCTGTAGGTTCATCCAATATCCGCACCTGATCGACTGGCAGTGATTGACACACTTGACCTAGCCAGTGGCGGTACGCTTCAAAACTGTCTACGGGTACAGTCAATACTAAAGATTGTTGGGCATCGAAATCGAGTTTTTCAATTAGCTGTCTTAAAAACCACTGTCCTACTTGCTCAAAAGATACAATCTGACCATCTAGTTCTGGTAAAAAACCCTGGATATCAGCACCAATTCCCCGCTTGAAGCTACGGAAAAAGCGCGGATTACTTGCAAGATCAAGACCGCGATCGCGTACAGCCTGCCCTACTACTACTTTCGCGCTTGTTGCATTTTCAACATATACCAAACTCGGAATCAAGGGAGGATTCTGAGCTATTTGCTCGGATAAACCAGGTAATTTTAAGGTTTCTGGCTGCTGAGCAACCGGGTTCCAGCGTGCTATACAAGTATTGCTAGTGCCAAAATCAATTGCGATCGCCATTCAGTCAACTTTTTTTAAGCGTTTAAGAAATTCTAATTAATAAAGCACTTGGCGACTTTAAGTCGTGCAGAAAGATAAAACCAGCCTGCACGGGTTTCAAATCTTTATTTATCATAAGTCCACATAGGCGGGCTTGGTTTCTATAGCGGTGATTTTTAATCGCTGGGTCATACTGCTATTAATGCAATTTCTAATTCAGCTTCTGCACAATTAAGTCGCGCACTACTTGATAAACGTCTTCAGCAACTTGATTAAGACTATGATCAGCACCTTCGTATAGAATCAGGCGCTTGGGTTCGTGGGCGAGTTGGTAAACGTACTCTGAGCAAGCTGATGTAAGCACGCGGTCAACTGTCCCGTGAATCAGCAAAATTTCGCATCCTGGTGCTAGTTGGGAAACAGCTGTCGCGCCGTAGCTTTGGGTAGCAAGTGTAACGACGGTGCGGACAGCCTGAGAGATAGCAGCAGCTTGAATAACGACAGCACCGCCGAATGAGTGACCAGTCAGGGCAACGGCTTTAATTCCTTCACTTTCTAGGTAGCTAATACCTGCAAGAACATCGAAAACTGATTCTTGCAGAATCTTTGGTTGGCGGTAGCGTACTCTTAGTGAGGCGATCCCATCACCCATAAGTTCTTGGCAAAGCTGGGGGTATAATCCATTTGCTGGCGTGTCCCAGCCACCGCCAACGCCACCAACCCAAATAGCACCGTATTGAGTACCGGATACTGGGTAGTAGCAAAAGTCAATATTTCCGCGGTTTGTTTCCAACCTAATTGGCTGATAGCCGGACTGCATTGGTTTGACTTTAAGATCGTAAATCACTATTTCAAGCAACTCGGTATTGCTCACTTGATCCTCCTCTGTCTACTTCAATCAGTCACTAGCCACTCTGCTTGCAAACGCGCGATCGCTTGTTCCTTTGCCTTAGCTTCTATTTCAATCCAAGGTGCTTCTCGGTAAACGCTCGGCATAGCAATGATGAAGTCACTGTGCTTTCTATCGTTGAAAGCTTCTTCCCCATTAGAAATATGGACTAGCTGCCACTCCGAGTTTTCCCATGTTTCTCGCGCTGCATAAAACATCTCAGCCACAGACTCGTGTTCATAGCTGCTAAGTCCTTCATGGCAGACATGATGATGGGCATCGAATACGATTGGTAAAGCAGTGCGCACACACATCCAATATCTCACTGGTACTATATGCGTATTCATCATTCTCGAACGTCAAACGCCTACGGATCTCTTCTGGTAGTTCAGCGACTACTCGAACCAGTTGCTCGCTGCGTTGAGACTTACCACCATGAATGTTCATTAAAGACCAAGGCGATCGCGGCAAGCCAAGCAAGTCAAATGTCCGTGCGTGCCTTGCCAGAATTTTAATACTGGCTTGCACTACTTGAGGTGAATCAGAACTCAGGACAACATATTGATCCGGGTGCAGCACCATTCTAATGTCCAGTTCTTGCGATCGCTGCCCAATCTGAGCTAAGTCAGAACTCATCTCCTCTAATATGGTTGCTCCGATCTCGTCTTCCATATCACTAAGCGAAAACAAACCTGAAGGAAGACGGTAAAGCTGAATCGAGCGCTGCTGACAAAAAGACAGGGCAACATCTAGGCGATTTAAATTATCAACATAAATTTCTTTTAATGCGCTTTCACGTTCAGGCTCACTCAGTTTTAAATAGCGTGTGCGCGTCATTGTCCGAAAGCGTACTTCTTTAGAAAAGGTAACGCAGACCAAACCCAAATGTGGGCGATTACTTTGCAGTAACTCTGCGTTAGGTAAATTATTTAACTCTATTGCCGTCATTAATGCATTAAACCAGTGTAGCTAAAGTATCTGTTATTTAATTGTCCCTAGTCTGTTGTGTTCGACGCGTTGGCATACGTCCCTACCACTGACTAATCACCATCTCTCCATTCAACTTAGCTGCTTAGTAAGTATGCAGTACCGAAAGTAAGAAATAGAGGCACCTGAGTTAGTGTATTTTGTTTGCTTGACATCAATAATTGTGTACCAGTAGACAACTGAGGGCATTGCCTCCTTTTCGTGTCCCTAGTTGCTAGGATTCCTCCACAGTGATAATTAGCTACAACCTCCGAATTTACTGAACTAGGAGCAAGGCACGTTAGGCAATTTAATCAGTCAATACTAAGTGTGATTAAGCTAAGTACGTACTCTATTTTTTACCCAATTTTTAGGGCTAACTTCTACGTATAACTGTAAATCAGGTTACGAAAACACTTTTTTAAAAGAATCGAGATTTTACATCTGTCCTCAGATATATTTTTTAAATTAAATAAATTCAGCTTTAAGTGTGTTTTTTTAGGCAACATTGCTATTTAGTGAATTAATCTATTCCTCTAGAATCATTGCTAGTAAAGCATTCCTGATTATTAAAGCTTCATTTAGAACATAGTGCTTATTGTCAAGTCATCTAAATACTTCTTTAGAATAATGCCAAATAAAAGTAGCATTTCTTAACCTGTAAGCAGAGGGAGTAGAAGGCGTAACTACAAGTTCTTAAGCCCCTGAATGATTATTTGAGCACGAAATTCTTGACTAATAGGGGCTGAAATTATGGATAACCAGCAAACATCGGATGCTTCTGACTTTTTGGAAACCCTCAAGTACGGTATTTGGCTTTTGGGTATCTTATCTTGGCTATTTGGGATCACGGATAGAAGTATCGCTTCCTTGTCGGATGGTTATTTGTCTGCTTTAGATATAATCCAGTTATTTACAGCTTCATTCTTTTTTGTGAGTTGGATATTTCTTAAACCCACATTAAGGATTTAAAGCTAATATGAGCTATTAAATGCCCTCTTGTAGTTAGAAGCGTTGAAATAAAATAGCGATATGATAGTCTAAGCAACCAACTAAGAGAATGCAGATAAGGATCAAGCCGCTAAACCCTAAAGAGTAAGAAATAATTGGCTTTAGCGATTGGTACAAGTAGGGATACTGCATTGCTACTGTGGCGCTTAGTCACGCTCACTGCATTGAAACAGCAACTTTTACAGCACACACTGTATTTCCGAACTCAGACTTATTACCACTAAGACTGATAGTTCGACAAAAATGACACCAACGTACAAATTGAGCTAGCCATGGTGGATGTACAAACCTAATTTTCTCTAGAATTAGGGTGTCAACTGTTTAGGTTTTCTCTTCAACTTCGGCGGCAATTTGAGCAAATACCTAAATAGCCACCGCAATAACTAAATATCCTACAGGAGTCGTTAGTTGTAGTGAGCGCGATCGCAAATCGCGTACACTTCTTGGTATTTAGGATTACTTAATATTGCAGTAGGTGCTTTTCTTAAATCCTACTAAAGAAAATAAAGGTTAATGATCACTATGGGTTTTGTCCAAGCTTATGAGAAACTGTCCCAAGCTTGGGCAACAAGGTCGCTTAACCAACGTCTTTGTTCTAAATCTAATAGGCTATCATCGGCTAGCACCTGAGCGGTTAATTGTTCTAAGGATTGACCCTGAGCGCGGACAATTTTAATTACACCAGCGATCGCGGCAGCAACCAGTTCCTCACTGACTGGTTTTTGCCGTAGGGCAGAGATTTCTTGCGGACTGTCTGGGATGGGATAATGCATGGTGTGAGTTTACACGAACAAAAACTACTTTAATAAATCTGACAAATTTGTAAACTTTCTTAAACTTGTTCTAAGCATTGTATGGGCAAGTGTAGCTTAATCTGTACGTTTGTCAACTCTGTCTAGGTTATTAATTAACTCGGAGCTAAAATTAGAAAAATGAGAGAACTTCTTTACATAGAAATTCCTACGCCGGATATAGCAACTGTACGGCGGTGGTTACAAGAAGAATGGACACCAGAAATAGGGGAAAAGGTTATAACTCCTGAAGGGCTGCGGTTAAGGGCAACAACTGCAAAAACACCCCAACAACTAGAGGAACTCTCTGCTTTTGTTTGGTCAGTGCAGCGAACAACTTATCTAAAAGTATTCCGCTGGGCAGAGAAGCCCGTACTAGGGGAGAAGCAAATTCTCCAAAGTTTAACTGCTGGACTTAGAAGCCAATTCCCTAATCACTATCCAGAACTACCGGAGATTGATTTATCACAGCAATCCATTTTTGCAGCGCTAGCCCCGTATTATCCGCTTACTGTGAAGCATTTTCAGAAGATGCCTAAAGGGGAATACGACCTCAAACGCGTCTACTGGTGGGAGCAACGGTGGCGTGAAGGTATCCGTAATCCGCAGCAGCCCAAGCAGGTGGTGTTTTCCAGACAGAAGCAAGGGCGCAGAGGAGCAAAGGAGAATGAAGATCACTCCTCACCTACCTATGACCTAATTTATGTGGGTGGGGCTTTGGGGGTGATTCATGCAGCAGTCATGGCGGCTAGGGGCTATCGAGTACTGCTGCTAGAGCGGCTGCCCTTTGGTCGGATGAACCGTGAGTGGAATATCTCCCGTGCGGAGTTACAAAGCTTGATTGATTTGAGTTTGCTTACTCCAACTGAGTGTGAAAGCATAATCGCGCGGGAGTACAAAGATGGATTTAATAAATTCTTTGATGGCAATAATCCACCTCACCTCAAAGCGCCAGTGTTACACACGCCTACAGTGTTAAACGTGGCTTTAGATTCAGAAAAACTGCTGCAACTATGTGGAGAAAAACTCCGAGCAGCGGGCGGTGAAATTTGGGACGAGACTGAGTTTATCCAGGCAGATATATATAAATCACACGCTTTAGTTAAAGTCAAACATTTATCTACAAATACAGACTGTGAAGTAAGTGGGCGTTTAGTAGTGGATGCAATGGGAAGCGCTTCCCCGATTGCGATTCAGCTAAATGGCGATCACGCCTTTGACAGTGTTTGCCCCACCGTAGGAGCGGTAATTGCGAGTGGATTTGATCCTGGCGTGTGGGATTCGCAGTATGGTGATGTACTTAATAGTCATGGAGATATCTCGCGGGGAAGGCAACTGATCTGGGAGTTGTTTCCCGGAGCAGGATCGGAAATCACAATTTATTTATTTCATTACCATCAGGTAAATCCTCAAAACCCTGGCTCATTGCTGGAGATGTACGAAGACTTCTTCACGATTTTGCCAGAGTATCGCCGATGTGATCTAGAGCAACTGGTGTGGAAGAAGCCGACATTTGGTTATATTCCGGGTCATTTTAGTGTGGGAAGTAGCGATCGCACTATTGCTTTTGACCGCCTGATTTCTATTGGAGATGCAGCATCGCTCCAGTCTCCCCTCGTTTTCACTGGCTTTGGTTCTTTAGTTCGCAATCTGGGTCGGTTAACAGTTCTTTTAGATACCGCCTTAAAACATGACCTCCTTAGCGTCCAAGACTTAAATCAAATTCGTGCTTACCAAAGCAACGTTTCAGTAACTTGGTTATTTTCCAAAGGCATGATGGTACCGACTGGAAGCTTTTTGCCACCAGCACGAATTAACGCTATGCTCAATACCTTCTTTGGGCTTTTGGCAGATGAACCCCCAGTAGTAGCAGATAATTTTATTAAGGATCGATTCGATTGGTTAACCTTTAACCGATTAGCGCTTAAGGCAGCTAGAAAAAATCCAGCCTTACTACCTTGGATTTGGAATTTAGCAGGTTTTAGAGATATTCTACGCTGGCTAGGTAACTACATTTACTTCGGCTTTTATGCCCTATTTAGCGCCATGCTTGCTACTTGGTTTCCGGGCTTTCTTGACCGCATACAGCCTCAGCTAGAGCACCGCTATCCTAGATTATGGCTAAAACTGCTGGCTCTGAGCTATGCCCTTACCATTGGCATGGGTCGCCAACACAATATTTGTCAGCTATCAGCCCAAAATTCAGACTCTAGAATTCAGCATTCAGACTCTAGAATTCAGCATCCAGAGTTTTAACTTTGTCTGACTTCTCATCTCTACCTCTAATTTGGGTAAGAATTGGTAGTTCAATTTCCGCTAGCGACTTCTTACGCTTAGGAGGATGCGACGGATAAATCAACGGTGAGGGCCCAGTTAGAATCGGGAGTACTGGTTTTCTGCTGGGGCGGTGTGCTCTGAATTTGAGTTATGTTGTCTAGCGACGATTCAGAGCTAGTATCAATTAAGGAGTGAGTATTTAAATCATTGAGTGGCTGATCTAGCTGGGCTGAAGCATTAATAGCCGAGAAAGGAATAAGTGTATCTGGTGTTGCGGCGCCTCTCCAGGCTCAAGTATCATGAGTAGATCTTGCCATTTCTCTTCAGATTCAATGATGTCCTGATTTAAAGATTGAATTTCTTCAGAATCGGTTGTAGTTTCTGTCAATTCAGCCAAGGGTGGGATTGAGGAGTAATCGCACACAGTATTTGTGGCATTGTAGCGTTGCTGGCTAAAATTTATCCAACCAGTCTGTAATACGCCTACCTCACCAGTTTCTAGTGCTGGGATAGATTCTATTTCTATCGGACTGCTTAAATCTTTATCTAACCAGTTCAAGGTAGAATGCTGATGAAATTTGACCTGCACATCTTCCGTAAGGAATTGCGGTTGTGCTGACCAGGGGGGAATAGACTCCGCTTTGGAGAAAAACGAATGTACCTGTAGTCGTTGCTCACTCTTTAAGTCAGTTGGGATATGCTCAACATTAACCTTGGATTGATACCTAGATGCAGGTGTCTCTAAACATTTTTCTAGAGCAACTTTTAATTGCAGAGTGTAATATTGCTGTCGCTTCAGGCGGGTGCGTAATTCTCGACAAGTATGTTCCGTTTGAATCATCTGCCCAGATTGCTCTTTATAGCTAGCTTGGGTAAGGTAATATTCCCACTCCAACTGAGCAAATCGCTCCTGAGTATTTTGCAATTCAGCTGTTAAGCTTTCAATTAAAGTTTGCTGAAGTTGAATAGTTTGATGAGAAGCTGCCGTTTCTTCAGACAGGCATTTAATCTGCTCTTGGGTAGCCGCGAGTTCCTGGGTTTTTTGAGTGAGCATAGACTTGGTGACGCGCGAGTACTTTTTGTGTATCTGCAAAGCCTTGAGGCAGTCAGTCAATGCTTGCTCTAGCTGAGTTACTCGCTCACTTAAGTTACTGTTTGAAGAGCGTAGAACCTGAATTAAAGTAACTAGTTCTAGCCTGTGGGAAGGTGCCAATCCTGCCAAAAAATTCTTACTCATCTCGAACTCGCTAGAAAAAGTAGCACAATCAATAACTCCTTGGTTCTCTATTTGAGACGCTGGCATAATGCTAGATATTAATGTTTCATTAGGCAAATCGCCGGAAGACATTACCTGCTCTGCTGCGGTCAAATTAACAGGATTTACCGAGTCCGGAGACGAGTTTGTTTTGTTTTCAGCTTTAGTCATGGCACGGCATTGCACATTGACAGGATGCTACGATCGCGATACTTGATCTGTCAGTGACCATAATCACATTTTGTCGTTACAAAATGGTGCAGCAAAACGCGGAATTATGGCAGTAGTTGAGCAACACTCACGGGAAGATTACATATTTAGGGAAGCCAAAGGGGGTGGAAGCCTGGTAAAGGCAGTTGTTCTGGTTGCATGGGCAAATGCTCAGAGTTAGGAGGCATCAGGGGCAGTACCCAGATGCGGCTTGTGGCAATTACTTCCCCTTCATTTGTACGTGGGGTATTAATTTGAGATGAATTAGATTCAGGTGTCGCCGTGACGACTTGATCGAACAGCAATCCCAACCCATCTGGTGACAAGCTCATTTGCACATCTCGATGATTAGGCAGCAACACTAGGGGTTTCTGTTTACCGGAATTCACATCAATTACTGCTAAATACGGCTGTTCCTGGTATTCTTCCCCACCTAATAGCTGAGTTAGTAAACAGTAAAGGTTTGGTGATAGGGGATCAAACTGGCAACTGAGAATTGAGCCAGTTGTGCGTAAAAGTTCTTTCTGAACGCCTTGGTTTGTTACTAAGAAGAGCGATCGCGTGTAATCCGAATTAAATCTTACCATTGCAGCCTTAGAACCATTTTGGGCAAATTCCAACACCATCCCAAATTGAGGCAGAAAATCCATTGGTTTTGCTCCAGATTGCAGCGGCAAAATCGCTACACCTTCCCCTTGGGCAACAGCCACAGCTGCACTATCTGGGGTAATTATAAAATCGCCCCCTGGTTCAGTTTTTAGCGGTTGTGGCTTAGTGTTGGGGCGGAGAATCCATAAGCCAAATTCACCAGGATTACGCTGGCTTACCCGCTGGACAACAATTATCTGTCCATCTGCGGAAAGGTCAAATTTCAGGTTTTGATAGTCTTTGCTATCTAATACAAGCTCAATTTTACCGGATGGCTGCTCATCTGCTGTTTGGTAAGGTAAAAAGCTTTTAGATGGCACTTGATTAGGCTCAATACCCGTTGTTACAGTATAAAGCGCAGCTGAGAGTAAGCCTGAACGATTATTTGTTCGCTCGGTAGCGGAAAATAAAATTTTCTCTCCCGCTGGGTAAGACTTAAAGTCAACTACAACCAGATTTTTGGGAGTAAGGATGGTTTTTTGCTGCTGGGTGAGATTGTAAAGAACTAAGCGTCCCTGTTCTTCTGCTTCCACACCGAGATAAACAAAAGCGCGATCGCGAGTACGGAAGCTACCCCTAAACGGCTGAATCAGTCTATCCTCTTCCTCGATAAAGCTGTCCTGGGCGCCGTTTAACTGCACTTGATACGAATTTCCATAAGCAGCTGGGGCAAGGACGGTATAAGCCATTCGCCGTCCAGCCCAACTAAATTTACCTGGTAGCGGCGGGTCAATTTGTAAATTTTCTTCTACGCTTTTTATGTCCATTGGACGCGTAAAGGTCAAGGTAAACGAGGTATCTTCTGCTCCTACTTTTTTGTCCTGCCAGCTAAAATCTCGGACTCGTGGCGCAACGGCATCCCCTGGCAATAACAGCAGCCCAATCAGGAGGCTCAGCACTACCATGAGGGCGATCGCCACGCGATCAAGTGATTGGAAAAACAACTTGGAATTTACCGTCATCTAGCACCTAATAAAGAAAACTTGCATTCATCAGGGTATGAAAGTGAATACTAATCGTACCAAGCCACCTATTGGCAGCAGGGTATCTCTCTAAATAGTGTGTAATTTGTTCCACTTTTACAGCGAGGTATTTAACTAGTTAATAGCCGATGGCTTTTTGACTTCTCCCCGCCCTTAAGGGAACGGGGATTCTTAAGACCATAATTTCAGTCTTAAAGGCGTAGACAATGCGCCGCTAGACACTCCACTCAAATCTAAACCAAGTGTTGTGCTTACTTTTCTGATGATATTTCCCGCGCCGTTGCAGTCGCTATTAATATATTGATTATTGGCAGTGCGGAATAATCCACGATGAGTTCTTTTACCTAACGATTTCCAGCTTGTGGGTTTTTCACCATAAATTGGCAGAAAATCATTATCGACAAATGAGGCTTTAGACGTATAGGATTCTTCAGTTTCTATAAACTTAATCCCGTGCTGTTCACACAACCCCGCTATTCTATCCTTGAGCTTTGCGGTTGGAATAGATACAAACTTTTGATTGTTTTGCTTGCCTAAGTTGCTATTTTGTTTGTGTTCTTTATTCCAGCCAAAAACTAAAGTCCCAATCTTGTTGTCTAGGCAGTGATTAATAACTTTTCGTGCTGCTTTATTTGCCGCGTCTCGCATCTGTCTATTACGCTTTTCGGTAATCGCAGCTAGCTTATTAGACCAGAATCCTTGAGGCTTTTTTCCCTTAATTGTTGAGATTTGCTTGTTATAGAACTGATTGAGAGACTTTAAGTGCAACCCATCAACTATAAAGCTAGTCCCCACATTAGAAATACAGGTTAGCCAGTTGTTAAGCCCTGAATCTATACCGAGTACAAAATCAGGATTGATGTCGCTTAAAATCGGCTCTAATTTATAGACAAATTCCACATAAAATCAATTATTTCTGGGCAGAATTCTAAACTCTTTAATGATTCTATAGTCTAGGTTCGAGGGCATTCGCAGATGAAAAGCATCTAGCCCAAACCAAGTTTTAACTTGGTTTACTAAAGGGAATCTTAAGTGAGCATCCTTAAGTTTAAGCGCTTGAGTTGGAGAAGTGAAGAGTGTGTATCCAGGTTTGCGATAATGAGGCAACGTAGGACGCTGGGCAATTGTTCCTTGTCTATAAGCTTTTAACAGTCCTATAAACGATTTAAACGACTCAGCAATAGTAGTTAATGTCTGCTGCGCTGCTTGAGACTGCAATGCTCCAAAGTGAGGATTTCTATTAAGTTGCTTATGCAAGTCAAACTTACTAACTATTTTTCCGGCTTTGAAGTACATTTGCCGTGCATAGTACAGCCCACAATTAGATAGTTTATTAGCCTCAGTGCAGACATATTCAAGTATTGCTTTAAGTTCAAGAGTTGGGTTAATTAATGTTTGCTGACATCCGTACAATGTATTTACCTCCTAGCATTTATTATACAATGATACAAGTGTCAATATAATAAAATAAAAGCCGCCGTAGAACGGCAGGGCTTTAAACCCATTTTTCCGGTAAATAGAACTAATCACCCAAAGACAGATTTGCATTTTATCAAATTAAGTTTGAGACATAAGCTTTATAGTTGCTGTAGGTATTACCCAGTACTTAATAAATCTGCCATTCAAATTCACCCCAAGACAGATGTTGCGAATTAAAAGGGGATCACCATTAAGAGTAGGTGTAAGTAGATCTGACTTTCTGTCTAATGAGATAAAAAGTAAACTACTTGCAATATGAAACCAATAACAAAACAAGTAACCAAGCACAGCAAGGAACAGCACTAATGCTTAAACGGAAAATGGTAACTGCCGCGCTTGTGGTAGCCGGAATATTCGCCTCTTTAGAGTACACATCTGTAGCTCAACAGAACCAACCTGCCACTCCGCAGAACCAACCCGCAACTCCCAGAAATCAATCCACATTAACCCCTTTAGATAGGCAGTTTGTTGTGGATGCAGCCCAGGGGGGAATGGCGGAAGTCAGCCTCGGTCAAATGGCAGCGCAGCGGGCAACTAGCGACGCAGTGAAACAGTATGGACAGCGTATGGTTCGGGAGCATACCCAGGCAAATACAGAACTAATGCGGCTAGCGACCCAAAAGAGAGTCACCCTGCCAACAGATATGGGTCCTAAGTATAGGGCAGCGATGGAGCGGCTGTCGCAGCTTCCAAGGGCAAGCTTCGATCAAGCATACATAAACGAGGCAGGAATCAACGGTCACCTTGAAAGTCAGGCAGTATACCAACGCCAAGTCCAGCTTGGTCAAGATCGGGATTTAAAAGCGTTTGCTACCAAAACTCTGCCAATAGTGGTGAATCACTTGCAAATGGCTCGCGATCTCAAAGGTAACACTGGTACAGTAAATCAAAACAAGTTAAGTTCCAACCTCTGAAATACATCATCTCGAAGTTTACAAAGTTCGGCGTGTGGAAACACAAGTATGTGCTTGAGCAACGTTGGTTAGTTGATAATTTTGCATTAATACACTCAGCAAAGCCAAATGTTGCCAAGCTAAGGAAAATGAATTGCTAATAATCGTAAGGGTTCTGAGGTTCAGAAATTTGCTTGAGGGAACTTGCCTGGATCGTTAGTTGGCGTTTGTCCCCTAAATTTTCCGTGCTCATCTTACCTTCAATTTCTAGCCAAGTATCAGGTGGATAAGCTTGACGTGCAGTAAGTAATTTGACGGGTAATCCTACAGGATAAGCATCCGCCGCACAACAGGTAATCACAAACCGTGATAGCAATAGATATTCGGGTGGTAGTTCTGGCGGGTGGATCACAAATCCCTGTAGCTTAACTTTTTGCCCTGTATATGCATCAGGTTCGGGGTAAACATTAAGTGTCCGCACCCAGTCTAAGAGCGATCGCTCTTCTGGTGGGATAGAACTGCGAAATGCTTGGGGTTGCGTTCGCGTTACCCCCAAAGAATCAGTTACGCCGCGTTGGAGTGCTGTTTGGCTGGCAAATACGCGGGGTGTAAATAGTAAACCTACAATAGCTGTTGTTAATAACAAAGTACTGCTAAAACCAGGGGGAAATAAGGTAATATGTGCCGCTACTCTGGTACGTCGCCGTCGTAGAAGTTCCAATGCTTTCAAGCCACTTACAACCAGGAAGCCCAAGCCTCCTGTAATTACTAACCAAAAGTAATTCGGGTGAATCAACAGATTGAGTTTGCCCGTGAGCCAGTACTTCAACATCAAAATGCCCCAAGAGGCGATCGCTAATACATCTAGCCAAGGTCTAAGAAGGTTGGGGATTGAGGATTTAGGATTTGGGATTGAATTCATTGCCAAGAAATATTGAAATTGCTACCTGAACCAGTTAAATAACGTGCAAATTAATGAATAAAGTTAACAAAAATGTTAATTGTGCTGCTAAGGCAAATAAGTAAAACACGGCTCTTGGCTTAAAAATTGACAACATCAGACCAACACCTTTAAGGTCAATCATTGGTCCAAACACCAGAAATGCCAATAACGAGCCGCTGGTAAACGTCGAGGCAAACGATAGAGCAAAGAATGAATCGACGGTCGAGCAAATTGACACTAGCCCCGCCAAAAGCATCATCGCCAGAATCGAAGTAATTGGTCCAGCACCCAGACCAAGAATAATTTCGCGGGGAACTGCTACTTGAATTATGGCAGCGATCGCACTCCCCAAAACTAACACTGCTCCCAGTTCCCGCAGTTCCTGAATTGTATTGTCCAGCAACAATTGTAAACGGTTTGACAAGGGCTTACTCGGCGAAGTAGCAGCCAAAGTTGCTTGGAGTACAGTAACGTCCATCCGCACTGACTGACTGTTTTGACCCAACCAATATGTCCCTGATTTCAGTAATTCTGGGGTTTGCCCAACATTTTGCTCAGACCATTGTTTAACTGCGGTAGTAGCACTAGGCTTCAATCCTGCCCCAATCGCAGGTTGCAGTATCGGTCGTAAATCAGCTTCAGCGCTGAATACCCAACCAATAATCGTAGCGATTGCCAAAGTAAACACCACCCGTAGCACTACAATTTCTGGCTGATCCCGAAATGCTATCCAGGTTGCCCAAATCACAATTGGATTAATCGTCGGTGCTGCTAGTAAGAACCCAATTGCTACTGGTGCAGGAACACCTTGCATCAGTAATCGCCGCGCCACTGGCACATTACCGCACTCACATACCGGAAAGAATAATCCTACCAGACTACCGATTAAAGCTCCCAGCAGCGGGTTTTTGGGCAGTCTGGCAACCAACTGGCGCTCATCGACAAATAAGAGTAGCAAACCAGAGAACAAAACTCCCAGCAGTAAGAAAGGCATTGCCTCTACAAGCAGACTCAAAAACAGGGTAATAGCGGTGTTTAGCTGTTGATTCATGCGTTTGCAGTCAGGAGCATTGTTGACCTTTATTAGGTCTTTTCAGCCATTCTATTCGGAACGACCACAAATAAATTTAGTCTATTGCTGCACTGATGGATAAAGCTTGGACTTAGTTTTCCTCATCTACCTATTGTCAAGTTAACTATTCAAGATATAGCTTGTTGATTTGTCTGTCATTTCTTTTAACTAGCCTTTTCGATCCTAATTCCACACGGCTGTTGAAAGCTCTAGTTTATGTGGGAATAGTCTTGGACAGTTAGTAGCTATCTTCTTTGAACCTCACACGACTTCAAGTCGTGTGATTCCTACTTCACAGAGCGCTGCCTGGATAACTCCAGGACTTACGCATTCTCCATAGGCGTTTTGAGCATCCGGCGCACCGACGGCTGCTATAAGTCTTAAACCCTCATCCCTGATGTTCAATGCTGCGTTCCAATCGCGTAAATGATGAGCATTACACTTTGGACAAGTCCACTCTCGGACTTCTAGCTCTTTAACTTCAGGATTGACATATCCACAGCAATTACAAGTTTGAGATGAAGGATAAAATCGACTGATTTTCTGCACAACTCTATCATGCCAGAGCGATTTGTACTCCAACATATCCACAAATTTAGCCCAACTAGCATCCATAATGCTCTTAGCCAATTTGTGGTTTTTAGCCATGTTTTTTACAGCTAAATTTTCGATACAAATAAGAGCATTGTCTCGAATAAGTTTAGTTGAAAGCTTGTGCAGAAAGTTGTCTCTTAAATTAGTAATGCGTTCATAGACACAAGCCAGCTTGATTTTTGCTTTGACTCGATTGCTACTACCTTTCACTGAGCGAGATAGTTTCTTGTTTGCTTTGCGTAATTTCCTTTGTTGAATGCGATAATACTTTGGATTGTCTATAACGTCGTTATTACTACTAACAAGATAAGACTTAATACCTAAATCCAGTCCAACATTTTTGGTAACTTGAGGGTGTTTTTCTATCTCTGTCTCACACAAAATACTGGCAATGTATTTACCAGATGATGTGCGAGTGACTGTCACATTTATAAGTAAGCCAGCAATCTCTTGAGACTTGTGAAACTTTACCCATCCTAGTTTTGGGAGTTTTAAACGACTTCCTAATACTTGAATGTTGCCATTGGTGAGGCTAGTTTTATAAGATTGCTTGCATCCATGCTTTTTTTTAAACTTAGGAAAGCCTGCTCCCTTCTTTTTTTGACTTTTCTCAAGTCTGCAAAAAAGTTTTTATATGCTGTTTCTAAATTCTTGAGTGAGTTTTGCAAAGCAAACTTATCTACCTCCTTAAGCCATTCAATCTCTTTCTTTAAAAGAGTAAGTCGTTGACTACAAGCATTGTAGTTAAGAGTTTTCTTCTCAGTCTCGTATATCTCTTTTTTCAATGCTAAAAAGCGGTTATAGACAAACCTTACACATCCAATTGTCTTGTTAATTAAGACTGCTTGACTGTGATTAGGAATGAGCGTAACTTTAAACGCTTTTTGCACTTCTTGAAACCTATGTATTTGTCATTAATTATACCACAATATGGAGCGCCTAACTCATGACTCTTATTTCACGAGTGTGCGGCTTGCAACCCATCAAAAATTATTTGCATGAGATTGATTCTCATTTCCATTGTAGAATAAAATTTATGCTTACTAAGTATTTAATCTAAAGCTTAAGCCG
>JAUJND010000045.1 GCA_030446505.1 Chroococcidiopsidaceae cyanobacterium YX2bin18
AATTTAGCATTAGTCTCTTGCAAGCTCTTAACTGTTGCTTGTAAGTAACTTCAAAAGTAATAGCAGGGTTAGATGAAGTGGATAGAAGGGATAAAACCATCTAGCTTTCTGCCCTTGTTTATGGTTCCATGATATTATTATTGGTGCTGGTAGTGCTAACACCTGATAAAATAAAAAGCCTGGAGTAAAAAGTGTAAGTAAATTAAGTAAAGTCCATTTTATCCACCAAAAATGGCTATGATAATTAAGTTTAGATATTAAGGTTATTGTAATTACTCCATATGCTCCGTATTCTGCATCAATTAACTGAGCTAAAGCAGCAAAAAACAAGGTAAATAAAACTTTTAAATTCGTTATTTTGTCTAATCTTATAGCTAGCAAACCAAGAGCTAATGTTGCTAGAATATTTGGTCTTGAAGATTGAAAAAGTAAATAATATATTGGTTGACTTAGTAATCCTAAAACAATGAGTCTAAATAGATAAGCATTAAAATTATTAGTATGCTTTTCTCCTTGCCCAATGAGCCACGCAAATAGAGGAAAACTTAATCTTCCTAAAAACCTGAGAATAAGTATATTTGGAAAGATAGCTGCGCCTATATGGTCGCAAACCATTAAAGTAGCGGCTAAAAGCTTAATTTGAAATGTTGTCATGCAATAGCTTTATCTATGTCTCATCCAGGCATCTAGACCAACTTGTTTAGAGTTGTTGAAAACTTATCCAACAAAGTCTTTTTACCCCTAGTTTGTTACAACACACCAAAATTTTACAGTTAAAGTTGATATTCATGCTTGCTGCCTTCTTTTCGCCAATGAGCCATTTATATATGCGGTTCATCCCAGCAGATCCATGCTTAAAGGGCAAACAATTTGTAGGTTTTCTTCGTAAAGAACGGCAGAAGCAAGAGGTTCTTAGTTGATAGAGTATTGTTGTTACTGTTTTCGGGTAAGAATAATGACAAAACCTACTGTTTATGGTACTCCTCAAAGTACTTATGTCCGTACCGTCCGATTGCTGCTTGAGGAGGCAGGTGCAGACTATAACCTCAAAAAAGTTGATATTTTCAACGGTGAAAGTAAGTCACCAGAGTACCTGGCAAAAAATCCATTTGGTAAAGTGCTGACACTCGAGGTTGATGGGGGAACTGCTTTATGAAACGACTGCGATTACTGACTACCTCAACACTGTTTTAGCAAGCAACAAGTTCAGTCCCTCCACTCCACTGCTTCAGGCTCGGATGCGCCAGATTATGGCAATTATTGATAGCTATCTCTATTCGCCTGTAATCATGTCAATTGTGCTCCAGCGCCTAATTGTGCCAACTCAGGGAGGTGAAACGGCTGAAGACAAGGTGAAAGATGCTGTCGCACCTGCACAAACAGCGCTTTTAGCAATCGAGTCGCTAACTGATGGTAGCCCGTATTTACTAGGTAGCGAAATGAGCATTGCCGATTTCTACCTGATGTCCATCTTCATCTACCTCCAGCAGACTCCAGAGTTCGATGTAATTACCGCTCAAACTCCTAAACTTCGGACTTGGTGGGATGAAGTCAGCAAGCTTCCCAGTGTCAAAAAAGTGTCTGCCTAACTTCATTAGTTGAACGCGATCGCGTTCAATTTAACTTTAGCTAGAAAAGATCATCAATCTTTGTTGGTTAATTTAATAATCATGTGCCAAGTCCACCAGAGCGTTAGTTTAGCTCGCCGCAGACATCGTTGTTATCAACTGCGCTTAAGGCATTATCTATTGAAATACTTACTCCCCCAGCAAAATCAACTAGAAAATAAGTAGGTTGTATCTAAATTTGGGTTGTGTTAATTTATAACGAACGTACGATATAGTATCTGTTGCCGGTTTTCTCTCTAAGCGCGATTACTATTTATTTGTTTTGCCCGGTATGCCGAAGATCGTTGACCATGACCAATACCGCAAAGAGTTGCTGATGAGGAGTTTTGACCTGTTTGCCCACAAAGGCTACAGTTCAATTACTATGCGGGAGCTAGCTCAAGGGTTGGGAGTTTCTACCGGAACGCTATACCACTACTTTCCTAGCAAGGAGGCTTTGTTTTTGCAGTTATCTGAAGAGTTGGAGCAGCAAAATGTGCTGCATTTTCTGACTGAGGCGGGGAATCTTCCCACGCTGTCAGAGCGAATTGAACAAGTGTTCAATTTCGTTGCCAAAAACGAAGACTTCATTGGTAAGCAAACTCTTCTTTGGATTGACTTCTGCCAACAGCAAGACTGGGCTAACATTTCAACTAAAGAGAAGCTAAAAGAAATAGATGAGCAGACAATACAGGCGATCGCTGACTACTTACAAATTTCAGATAGAAAGCTCGTTGATTTTGTCTTTAACTTACTCTACGGCTTGCTCTTGAGACGGCTGTTTGGGGAAGAAAGTGTTTCTTATACAGAACAGGGAGTCTTGGTTAGCAAAATGCTGACTGCTTACATGGAGCAATAGCCTTGAGAGGAAATATGAATCTGCGCTCGCTTTTCACACCCTCAAGAGTAATTGGAGTTATTACTGCTACTACTTTTACAGGCGTAGCCTTCTACGGCTCCCAGTTTGGGACAGTGAGGGGAAATAAATTATCTCAACCAGCAGTAAACATACCTCTAAAGATAACGGCTCTGGGGCGCTTGGAGCCAGCAACGGAAGTAGTTCAACTATCTGCACCTGTGGCATTGGATGGTGATCGGCTGACCCAACTGTTGGTTAAAGAGGGCGATCGCGTTAAAGCGCGGCAAGTAGTGGCAATTTTGGATTCGCGCGATCGCCTGCAAGATGAATTGCGACAGGCTCAGGAGCAAGTCAAGCTTACCCAAGCAAAACTGGCACAGATTAAAGCCGGAGCAAAAACTGGAGAAATTCAGGCACAACAGGCAATAATTACTCGACTGCAAGCAGAAATAATCGGTAGCATTGCAACTCAAACCGCTGCGATCGCCCGTTGGCAATCAGAAGTTCGTAATGCTCGTGCCGAGTATGCTCGGTTTCAGCAGTTGTATCAGCAGGGAGCGTTAGCCGCGTCTACTTTAGACAGTAAACGTTTGGTGGCGGAAACGGCTCAGGCACAATTAAGTGAGGCGATCGCGATGAAAAACCGAACTGTAGCAAGCCTCCAAGCTCAACTGAGTGAAGCTAAAGCTACGTTGAATCGCATTGTAGAAGTGCGTCCCACTGATGTTCAGGCGGCTCGAACTGAAGTGGAAACGGCGATCGCAGCGGTAAAACACGCCAAAACTGCCTTGGATCAAGCTTATGTCCGCGCACCCATAACAGGGCAGATCCTCAAGATTCATACACAACCGGGAGAAAAGCTGAGTGATAACGGCATTGCAGAGTTGGCGCAAACCGACCAAATGATCGCAGTGGCAGAAGTGTATCAAACCGACATTGGTAAAGTCTACATTGGACAACAAGCAGTAATTACCAGCCAGGCATTTTTAGGAGAACTGCGGGGAGTTATTTCCCAAATCGGCTTGCAGGTGAACCGACAAAATGTTTTTAGCAATCAGCCAGGGAAAACCTTGATCGTCGTGTAGTTGAGGTGAAAATTAGCTTAAATTCCGCAGACAGTAAGCGAGTTGCAGGCTTGACTAACTTGCAAGTACAGACAGCAATTCAACTATAGTTTTTGCTGGAGCGATTTATAACGAATGTCTGATATAAGGAGAATCAAAATGCTGCAAGTTGTGTACTTAATTTTTTTGATCCTGGGAACTGTTTTACCCTTTTCCCAATTCATCCCGTTTTTACTTGATGACGGACTCGATCTAAACCTCTTTTTCGAGCAACTGTTTACAAACCGAATCTCTAGCTTTTTCGGGATGGATGTGATTGTTTCAGTCCTTGTTCTACTGACATTTGTAATTTGGGAAGGTTCTCGCCTCAAGATGAAATATCTGTGGGGTCACGTATTAACAAGCTTACTTGGTGTCTCCTGCGGATTGCCGTTATTCCTTTTGATGCGACAACGTAAGCTTAAAGAAACAGCTGAGTAACCTGATAAAACGGTGCACCTAAGAGTGATTCAATCATGCTGTCCAAAACTCTCGTTTGGTTCCGGCTCGTGCGAAGAAAAACTTACCCTTGGGCAATTTTGGCGATCGCCACTTATAAGCTTGTTCACTTACGCGGGATTGAACAGGATAAAGAGAAATCTCGCCTGATGACAGCTGTGGCAAAGATTGATTTTGTATCTATTTATGCGTTCATGAATGATTTACTGTGGTGAACCATGATGAGTACAGAAGTTGTTTGTTTAGAGTCAGCACAAATTGATGCAGCAAGCGAAATCCTTGCTCATGCATTTAATGACGATCCAATATTTCGTTATTTTGCTCGTGAACAAGAGCAGGCAAGAATAAATGCAATTAAACTACTTGCTAAGACTGCATTGCGCTATAGCCAGTCCTACAACCATATCTATACAACCACAAATGATTTGAAAGGTATCGCGGTTTGGATACCTCCAGGTAAATTTCCGCTCAACGATTTTCGACTGTTGCAATTAGGTTTGTATGCTTTACCTTTCAAGCTGCGTATAAGCGGACTCAGGCAATTAATATCGCTGTTCTTGATGATTGAAGAACATCATAAGCATGACATTCCCCAACCACATTGGTATCTGTTTATGTTGGGCGTTTCACCTGCTTATCAACGGACAGGAATTGGTAGCTTACTACTTCAGCCGATTATTAAACAGGCGGATAAAGAAGGATTACCTTGTTACCTGGAAACTTCTACGGAGGGGGGCGTTCGCTTCTATCAACGGCTGGGATTTGAAGTGGTGCGAACGGGTGGAATACCAGAGGAAATCAAATTTTGGACGATGAAGCGATCGCCACAGGAAAAGTAATTATGTTTCGTAAAATACCCTTGGCATGGCTGCAAGTAACACGAGAAAAAACTCGCCTCGTCGTCGCTTTAGCGGGGATTACCTTTGCCGATCTGCTGATGTTTATTCAAATGGGGTTTGAAGGTGCGCTCTATGATGCAGCAGTTAGACCGCATTACAGTTTACAAGCAGACTTGGTTTTGATTAATCCTCAATCTCAAACCTTAATTGCCTTCAAAACTTTTCCCAGAGAGCGGCTGTACCAGGCATTGAGTTACGACGGAGTTAAATCAGTCAATTCGGTCTATATGGCAGCCGGACTGTGGCAAAATCCTGAAACTCGAATTGATCGTGCCATCTTGGTTTGGGGTATTGATCCAGCAAGCTCCGCTTTTAAGTCTGCGGAAGTGACCCAAAACCTAGATCACCTGAAGCTGTTAAGTCAAGTTTTGTTTGATCAAGCAGGTCGTCCTGAATACGGAGCGATCGCCGAACAGTTCAAAAAAACAGGCAGTGTTGAAACAGAATTAAATAGCAAAGTTGTCAGTGTCAAAGGCTTGTTTACCAACGGCAGTTCCTTTGCCGCTGATGGCAATGTGATCACCAGTGACTCAACATTTCTCCAACTATTTAAACGTCAACCAGATCAGATCGATATTGGTCTGATCTCCCTTAACCCAGACGCGGATCTTGAGAGAGTGCGATCGCAACTAGCAGCAGGTCTACCGAATGATGTTAAAGTGCTGACTCTAGAAGACTTTGCGGAAATTGAAAAGACATACTGGGCAAGTGGTTCAAGCATTGGTTTTATTTTTGGGCTAGGTGTGGGAGTTGGGTTCATTGTCGGCATTGTAATTGTCTACCAAATCCTCTATTCCGATGTTTCCGAGCACTTACCGGAATACGCCACATTGAAGGCGATGGGTTACAGCGATCGCTACTTACTAGGAGTTCTGACCCAAGAGGCATTATTCTTAGCAGTTCTGGGTTATATTCCCGGATTCATCCTCTCGTTTGGACTGTACCAACTCGCCTATGCAGCAACGCTGTTGCCGATTGCTATGACGTTGGAACGGGCAGTATCAGTATTGTTATTAACGATTATTATGTGCAGCGTTTCTGGGGCGATCGCCATGCAAAAACTCCGCTCTGCTGATCCCGCTGATGTCTTTTAAATAAGGATATAACAGTGGGCAAAGTTATAAATTGGGCAAGCCCTAATAAAAAATTTAATTCCCTTTTAGACACTGTTTACAAGTCAACAAACTCATCATGGAAATTAGCCGCAATCCTACAAAAGTTGAAGGAATTCGCCTAGCAATTGAAGAGAGTGGAACTGATGTCGCGCACGCTTTTCTATACATCATGCACAATGACATTCATGCTCAACCGTTTGGTCTGATGGAGGATGTCTTTGTAAATGAAAATTATAGAGGAAAGGGCTATGGCACTGAGCTAGTTAAGCAAATCATTGAAATCGCTCGTGAGTTTCGTTGTTACAAGCTTATAGCAACGAGTAGAAGCTCTAGACCTAAAGTTCACCTTATGTAGGTTTTGAGGAACACGGAATTGAATTTAGAATAAATTTTTTCTAGCTTGCACAGAGTTAAATCCATGCTACAAGAACCTGTAATTGTGGTTAAAAATCTCAACCACTACTTTGGTGCAGGCAACCTCCGTAAACAAGTGTTATTCGACATCAACTTAGATATCAAACCTGGTGAAATTGTGATTATGACTGGACCTTCTGGAGCAGGCAAAACTACACTGCTAACGCTTATGGGTGGGTTACGTTCTGCACAAGAAGGCAGTTTGAAAATACTAGGACAAGAAATATGTGGGGCAAGTAAGCAGCAATTAACTCAACTACGTTGTCAGATTGGTTATATTTTCCAGGCACATAACTTGTTGACGTTTTTGACAGCAAAACAAAATGTCCGAATGTCTTTAGAACTGCACGATAAGCTACTGCAAGATTTGGATGCCCAAGCGATCACTAGGCTAGAAGCAGTTGGGTTAGGAGATCGTACAGATTATTACCCAGAGAACCTATCCGGTAAACTACGTCTAGCCGCCTGCGGCTGAGCTAGACGCTTTTAATAGCCCTCCAGCTACCTTATTCAAAGAACAAGATAGCCAGGAACCTTTAACGGGCGAGTTTATAGGTCGCCCCAAACAGAGCAATTACCTTTGAACCGTTGATGTCATTTCAATCCAACCACAGTTCGGATTGATGCACTTAAACTTCTTATTGGTTCCCCGTGTCCAATATGCAAACAACAATTGCAGGTTTTGACTGGTATAGGCTGGAGGGACTGCTATTACCTTTACCCCTCTTTGATGCCCTTGTACTCTAAGAAAATCCGCAATTGATGAAAAACCAAAGAGTTAGAACGCCTACGTTCAGTTTGTTCCTTAGCAATTCATTAGTGCGTTCGCGGATTCTGTTAAATCCTCTATTGCTACGCCCGCATTGTTCTCTTTGGCTTCGGCAATTACGCTCTTACTGATACTATGATTCAGCCATTGTTGAAATCTTCTTTCTCTTCCCGATAACCGTTGCAAAACCTGTCTCGCTCTACGGCGATGAACCTTGTGCCTTGAAAGCCGCGTCTCTCCTGCTTTTCAAAAAAGCAGGGAGAGTGTCTCGCTAACACGCTGTAAAGAAGACCTAACTCTGGCAAATTTATCTCTAATTTTTTGTTATTTTGTTCTCCATCAACCTTTATCCGTACTTGTTTTGACAATTTCCCTGCGTCCAAAGTCAACCCCGATTAAGTTAGTTGTTCGGTGTTGTTCTGGAGTCTCAGATTTTAACTGAATATGCACGTAAAAATTACCATCTCGATGCAATCAAACTTGAGCCGAAGTCGGCTTCTTTCCTGCTAATTTACCGCGATGGTAGTTACTGGCATTTAAAAATTCTTTCTCTTCCTCTGACCGTACTTAAACTAACCGTCCAATCCTTTTCTCTAAAGGTAAAAAGTATCCTTATCGCAATCCAAAACTAGTTGGTTTAAATCCTTTAACTTTCTTGCCTTTGTGTTTAGCCGTCAGACGATTGGCTCCAACTCTCGCACAGCCCTAATGACATGGTTTGATACCAAGTTGAACTTGTTCTTGGCATCGCTGTAAATGACTGCTTGGATTGAATTTCGATTGATTAAAGTTAACTTAACCGAGGAATTGATGAATTCACAGCACGACGCAAACTCCAGAGCAGTATCCTTAAGTTTGGCATACTGGTCTGGGTAAATTGAACTCTTACAACTAGCGTCAATGCCCGATTCATGAGTATTATTAGACCACTTGTAGACTCTTGGTAACTTCGGGGGTATCGAACCCCACTCAGTTGCCCTTTTTCTACGACCCTTGCGAGTAACGGTCGTAGCCCCTTGCGGCTTCCGGTGGTCAAAAAGCAACGAGTAGCAATCGCGCGTGCTTTGAGCAGCCATCCCAAAATTGTTTTGGCAGATGAACCAACCGCTGCACTGGACAAAAAATCGGGACGAGATGTGGTGGAACTAATGCAAAAGCTGGCAAAAGAACAAGGTTGTACGATTCTGCTTGTGACTCATGACAACCGCATTCTCGATATTGCTGATGGCTTGTCTATCTGGAGGATGGTCATTTGGCAAGTGATGGTGCTGAGTGTTAAGGAGCAGACCAACACCAGGTCAAAACTTTTTTAGGCACTCACGGCAGTTGTTTTATTAATATATAGTCACTTTTCTAAAGAAATTCTTGCTGCGACTATCCCTGTAGCAGGTGCAATTCTAACAATGATATCAGATACCATGATTCAGAAACCTTTAAGCAAGCACATAATGCTGGGTTGATCACCGTCTTCGGCTTTCTCGCTGCCTTTTTGTCCTCAGTAAACTTTAGGAGAATAAATGAAACGAGAACCGTCACGTGATTCTTTGATTAGTATTCTGTTGCCTTTAGCATTAATCTTTGGTCTAGTTCTATTACTGAGTCTGGACGTAGGACAAACAAAACACAGAGGCAGCGTCGAGTAGTCCACTGGAATCAGAGATGAAGCTAATCATTGGCTATTTAGCGGCAGGTGCAGAAATTGCCGCTGCATTAGTTATCGGTAGCGCGGTCATCCACAGCATCCTCACCTGTCTACGCCAATTATTATCACAGCGTAAGCACCATGTTGATTCCACCGAAGCAATCCGCCTGCAATTGGGACGCGGACTGGCGCTGGGATTGGAATTTACCGTCGCTAGTGACATCCTTAGCACTGCTGTTGCGCCCACTCGCCAGGATATTTTGAACCTTGGAGCGATCGTCCTTTTAAGAACTTTGCTAAATTACTTTTTGGAGCGAGAAATTAGGCAGGGCGAACAGAGCCGTTCATCCGAAACAGAACATTACTAGAGGATCGCAAAGTTTTTAGCCAACTTATAGAGAATAATACGTTCTGCTTGACGCTGTGCATCCCCCTGCCGTCTCCACTTCCCTAATCTTCGCCTTGCGTGCTGAAAACGAAAAAAACTTTGTCCTGTTCGGTTTAGCAGTGGGCATCACCTTTATAGGACAAGGGGGAAGGGGAGACTTGGAAGGGGAAAAGAAAAACTCCCCGTGGTCAAACGGTTTTTGTTGCCCCCGACTTGAGTCGTGGAGAAAGAAGAAAAATTTGTTTCGAGACACATAGTGCGAGAAACAATGCGTCCTTACAAGAATTGCCCATATCTAAAGATATGGGTTTTCCCAAGTCCCCAAGTTTCCTTGTCCTCTTCCTTCACCGCCGCACTAGCTGTAATTGCGCGGTTAACGTTGTGGCTGCTTGAGCGCTATAGTAATCAACGAGCTTGATTAGGTGCAAGTGTTAATTTGTACTTTTAATCTTTGATGCTATTAAAAGCGCGATCGCCTTTTTTTGCTTGATTCTAGGGTTTAAAGTGACCTAAACCGTACAGTAAGAATTTTATGAATAGTCTGAATACACCTGAGAAACAGACACTCAATAAAGAACGGTACGAGGTTCTGCAACAGATCGAAGACTGGCTGGAAACGCCAATGCTAGTGCTTGGATTGGCTTGGTTGGTACTATTTTTAATCGAGGTAATTTGGGGTTTGAGTCCCCTACTTGAAGTTAGCACAGTGATTTGGCTGATCTTTATATTAGACTTCGCGCTCAAATTCACCTTAGCTCCACGCAGGATTGCTTATCTTAAGCGCAACTGGCTAACTGCTGTTTCTCTACTACTACCAGCATTGCGGGTCTTTAGAATTGCGCGTGTTCTACGCGTACTGAATACGGCACGGGCTACTCGTGGGTTGCAATTAGTGCGTATAGTCACAAGTACCAATCGTGGAATGCGATCGCTTGGGGGCAAGTTTAGGTCGTCGCGGCTTTGGCTACGTTGTAGCACTGACACTGATTATTACCCTGGTGGGAGCAGTGGGATGTATGTATTGAAAAGCAACCTCCCCGATGGGAGTGGCTTGAAAGACTACGGCAGCGCTTTGTGGTGGACAGCAATGTTAATGACCACGCTGGGTTCGGAATATTGGCCGCAGACTCCAGAGGGACGGGTATTGTGCTTTCTCCTGGCGTTGTATGCTTTTGCTGTGTTTGGCTACTTGACGGCAGCAATCGCCACTTTTTTTGTAGGACGTGATGCTGAATCTACCGAGGCAGAGATAGCAGGTGCCAACTCTATCAAAGCGCTGCATGATGAGATTGCAGCCTTACGTGCCGATATTCAAGCATCCCGCCACCGTGATGCTTCGTAGCTCACATTTAATATATTAACCTTACTGACTATTGCTATAAATAAATTAAAGTAATAAAAATAGCTTAAGTAGTAAGGCTAACTTGACCCTATGACTTAAGCTATGTAGTTCCAGCCAAATTACGCTGGCTAATTTGATTTCTAAATTCAGTTAAGGTTGACCAATCAGAACTTCAAGTTACTTGCCACCAACCAAAAGCTGGACCAAGGAACCGAACTATTATCCAAGAAGCAATCAAGAAGCCGATGCCAATCCAAGCACCGCGATTGCTCCAGTCAACAAGTTTTCCGGCTTGGCTTTTTGTAATTGGAAGCCAGGGAAAGAATCGGGCTTCTTTACCGTATTGTTCTCCAAGTGCAGTTTTACGACGCTTTGCTTCGCCCATAATATTGTGGAGTACCGTTTATGTATGATGATATCGTTCACATTTGAACGTTTCAATTCCTAAAAGAAATATACAAGTACTCGTTATCTAAATCAATTGCAGTATAGCTTTTTACTGCGGTATATCGCTCCCTAGTGAACTGGATATCAGCCAATTAAGTCATTAGATTCATTGGATTGAGAAAAAAAGTTGGGTTCCAAATAATTAATCCGTGCCAGAGGGCTGAGAGCAGCTAGAACTTGAAACCCGTAACTACGATGAAGTACGCGACTATCAAGCAGGGCAACTACGCCTTGAGCGTCTCGGACTGGCGCGATCGCCCGTGCTAATTCATTCATTGCTGTTGGCAACAAATACAGGCGAAACCAATCTTGACGCATTTTCTTGTAGTAAGCCACACGACCAGCCACTAAGGGATTTTCCAACGATGGCAGCGGTAAAGTTGCGATCACTAACAACTGAGGTGCTGGCAGCAAACTCTGATATTGCCGCCAGAATTCCCACCCACTCACCAAGATGCCGTTATCATCCAGACAGGCTTTCTCCACCTGCACCCGCGAACCAAATTCAGCAGCTAAAATTGCACCCACTTGAGACTTGAGTGGCATATCACCCACCAAAATCACTGTTAGTCCTAAAGCAGTTGCACTCCAGCTGATCAGCAAGTGAACTTTTTCAATAAACGCTGCTTGGAATTGAGGCGTGTTGGGTAAGGGCAACTTATCGGGTACATAAAGTTGAATCAGTTCACTGTGGCGATCGGCGGAAAACTTCAAGCAAGTCACCGGTACTTCGCCATGAATTGGCGGAGCCTGCGGTGACTTCGTCAAATCGCTTAAGCCAACGCTCTGACGAAAAATAGGAGCTTCAGCGTCTTGATCCAAGGCGCTACCAATTAAAACCACTGGTTGCCTAGACCAAATTGGCGCAAGGGTTGAAGCTACTTCAATAGGAGCGCAATACAAAGAAAATGAACCTTGACGACGGTTAATAGTTGCCCAGAGCAGCTGATCCATTTGAAACCGCTGCCAAAAATTTGTCCAAGTCTGAGGCAGTTGGGGTTCATGGTTGTGTCGGGCTTCACCGACGCGAATTGCTACTTGTTGCTGCTGGAGTATTGCATAGAGATGGCGCAAGATCTCTTGTTCTAGCAGAGACAGTAGATAGCACTCGTAAGGATTAGCAGGATGCTGGAATAGTACCTGTGTTAGTTGCACCCGCGCATCTCGAATTGCCTCTATCTGTTCTGGACAGGCTAAGGTTAGTTCATCCCAGTCACTCGGTTGAATACTTAAAGTTAGTTGAGTACGAGTCCAGTCTTCCAAATCGTCCACACCATCAATAATCGTGGGAACGCCAGGAGGAAATTCTCCTTGGTGTCTCAGTTGAGCTGCTAACCAAGCTTGAGGAGAGGTGAGGATTAATCCCTGGAAGTCTCCGCTAGACAAGCGATCGCGTGTTTGAATTACCTTATTTACCTGTAGCCACTGTTGTAATCGGGGAATTTCTACTTCTCTAAGGCGTTGTTGCACGCTTTCTGTAGCTACCAAAATCACAGGCTCAGACCAGATTAGAGCAGGTGCAAGATAACTTAGCCGATAGCGTCCCTGGTAACCACAAGCAGCTCCTACCTGAATTAAGGCACTTCGTCCTAGCCGCAAGGCTCGTGCTACCAACCGCGCCATTGTCAAATGATGCGGCCAAGAAGGGATGCCATCTTGCGATCGCAGGAAGTTATGCAGTGAATAATGAACTTCTGCCTCAATCACACACTTTTACATCTAAATAGTAAAGTTTTATGTCCAACTACATTAGTCTTTTATTTTGGCTCAGAGCTTTACAACGAAGGACTGAGCAAATTAAAAAAATCTGTTTGAGATCACAAGGCTAATGTTAGCCTGTAAAAAACAAAGATTTTTTCGACTCCTATGTCTGAGCATGATTCTCCCAGTGATGTCGTATCCCCAGATATCGGTCACATTATCACGGAAGACGATACCCCTGTAGATAACTTCGCCTCGGAGAAAGTGCAACGCCTTTTAGTTGAAAGCCTTTATGATTCTTGGTCTGCCCCGGTGTCTCTCCCGACTTTTCTAGCGGCAGCTAATGTAGCTTTATTTTATGCCGTAAAAAAACCGCCGCTTGTGCCTGATGTCTTCCTCAGCTTAGATGTCACAGTAGCCGAAGACTGGTGGCAACGCCGCAACCGCTCTTATTTCTTTTGGGAGTTTGGTAAGCCGCCAGAAGTCATAATTGAAATTGTTTCCAACACAGAAGGCGGTGAGTTAGATAAAAAGCTGCACGAATATGCCCGGATGCGTGTGCTGTACTACGTCGTCTTCGATCCTATCCAGCAGTTGAAGCAGTCAGTGCTGCAAGTGTTTGAATTGCAAGGCACAAGCTACGTACCGATGACAAAATATTGGCTGGAGGGCGTGGGGTTAGGTTTGACCATTTGGCAGGGAGTTTTTGAATGTAGACAGGATGTTTGGCTACGCTGGTGCGACAGGGATGGGAATATTATCTCTACTGGGACAGAACGCGCAGAACAGGAGCGTCAACGTGCAGAACAGGAGCATCAACGTGCAGAACAGGAACGTCAACGTGCAGAACAGGCAGAGGCACAGTTAGAACAGGAACGCCAAAGGGCAGAACGGTTGGCAAAGCAGTTGCGGGCTTTAAATACCGACCCAAATAAATCGCTGGAATAAATTGTCTAGCTTGATGGTGTAAGCCCCAACACAGTTCTTGTAGCAAGTTTATAATCAAAAATCGCTGCCAGCCTTTAATTGCCTCAAAGTAGCCTCTAAAAATTAGTCACTATGTCTTCTGATCAGTCCCAACCTAACCCCCAAAGTGCATCAACCCTAGAAGAAATCCGTGCTGCAAGGCTGGAGAAAGTTCAACAACTCAAACAGCTAGGGATGAATCCTTATGCCTACCGCTATACATCTACCCATCATGCGGCAGAATTACAGGCAAAATTTGCTGACTTACCAAGTGGTGAAGAAGTTGAATTAGAAGTTGCGATCGCCGGGCGCATTCTAGCCCGTCGTGTCTTTGGTAAACTCGCTTTCTTCAGCTTGCAAGACGAAACTGGCACAATTCAACTGTACCTGGATAAAAAAAGAATCAAGAAAGCATGGCAGATATTGATCCAGACGCTTTCAACCACCTCAAACGGTACTGACAGATGTGGGAGATATTCTTGGAGTCAAAGGCACAATTAAGCGGGCGGAAAAGGGCGAGTTATCTGTTTACGTGCAACAGTACATCATTCTCACAAAATCTCTGCTACCTTTACCCGATAAGTGGCACGGTCTCACCGACACAGAAAAGCGCTATCGTTCGCGTTACGTTGACTTGATTGTTAACCCTGAAGTCCGGCAAACCTTCCGCCGTCGTGCTCAAATTACTACAGGAATTCGTCGCTACTTAGAATCTCTTGACTTTATTGAAATTGAAACTCCTGTTCTCCAATCTGAAGCTGGGGGAGCAGATGCCCGTCCGTTTATCACGTACCACAATACTTTGGAAATGGAGTTGTACTTGCGGATTGCTACAGAACTCCACCTCAAGCGATTGATTGTGGGCGGTTTTGAAAAGGTGTTTGAACTAGGGCGGATTTTTCGTAATGAGGGTATTTCTACTAGGCATAATCCTGAATTTACCTCGATTGAAGTCTACCAGGCTTATGCCGACTATAACGACATGATGGCGTTGACGGAGAATCTCATCGCTACTGTTGCGGCTGAGGTATTAGGTACGCTGGAAATTACTTACCAAGGACAGACAATTAACCTTACACCACCTTGGCGGAGAATCACAATGCATCAGTTGGTGCAGGAACAAACGGGGATAGATTTTACCCGCCTTACTCTTGAAGAAGCAACTGCAAAGGCGAGTAAGGCTGGTGTTGAGGACTTGGAAAAATGTGATTCGATTGGGACTTTACTCAATAAAGTTTTTGAACTCGTAGAAGCTACCTTAATTCAGCCTACATTTGTGATAGATTTTCCAGTTGAAATTTCGCCCTTGGCAAAACCCCATCGCTCCTCGCCTGGTTTAGTGGAGCGATTTGAGTTGTTTATTGTCGGGCGCGAGACGGCAAATAGTTTTTCAGAACTTACTGATCCGATTGATCAACGACAGCGACTAGAAGCGCAAGCTGCTCGTAAAGCCGCTGGGGATTTGGAAGCGCAAGGGGTGGATGAAGACTTTTTAACGGCATTGGAATATGGAATGCCGCCGACGGGTGGTTTAGGGATTGGGATTGATCGATTGGTAATGTTGTTAACAGATTGTGCCAGTATTCGGGATGTGATCGCTTTTCCCCTACTAAAGAGTTCTAGCTTTATTAAAAAAGTTCACCCCTACGATCCAGCAACTAAAACATTTAATATTGAATTCAACAATGGAAGTATCTACAAGTATCAAGATGTTCCTGCTGATGTATATCAGAATTTAGTAACTGCACCGTCACAGGGTCAGTACTTTAATGAACATATCAAAGCAGAATATGCCTATGACCAATTACGCTTAAGCCAATAAGCCTACATAGAGAAAATCTAAGTAAATCTTTTGAGTTGCACACAAATAGTAGTGAAGTATTGCATATTGAGTAATGATGAAAGTTAGAGCAGTTATCACATCACTTGTTCTAACTCAACACTTCAGTACTTAAAATTCGTCACTATTTTTATCCTCTAATTCGATACTTCAGCCATCTCAATTACGCGCCCTTCAAGATCCTTAACCAAAAAATTTAATGGCTTTTCGCGGAGTATTTTGTGCTTCAAACCACGGAACTCCACCCGCATCAGTACCTGCTCTAAGCAGTCGTGGTCAAAACAAACGTGGCGCTGCTGGCTTTTCTTACCTAAACTAGCTCCAGAAACGACGTGCAACTGGGTGTTTTTCTTAAGCTGATACCAAAGACCTTCAGGAGCGTTCAACCTGGTACTAGTAACACCAGGGCTAGCTGACATATATAGTGGATCAATTCCCCCTGTTGCTCCCAGGGTTTGCTCGTAGTTGTAGTAGTAGTGTAAAGGTACTTCAGCTGCTGGCAAATCTAGCAACCCTTCATACAACTGTCGAGCAATCTCCATGTCCGATACCATGATGGTGTGTACTTTGGGGGCGCTGGTAAGGAACATCCACATAGCACCCGCATAAGCTGCCAACAGCATCACCATAATTCCTTGGGTGGAAAATAGGCTATCTAACGGTAAAGAGGGTAGAAAAGCGCCCAGGGTAAAAGGCATAACCAAAATTGTAATACTAACGGCTAGAACCATGAACTGATAAATGAGAAATTAATTCCGCTTAGACTATATCTTGTACTACTAGTCTATCAAGGTAAAATGTAAAACTGTAAACACTTTAACTAAGCAAAATTTTTACTAATAAACTATTTCACTGTATTGTGTCCTTAATAACAGTAAATAGTCATCACTTAAGTACAAGTAGCTAAATAATAACACTTGGATACGGATGCCTTGAATAAGTAGGGTACATTAATCAGTGCTTGTTTAGACAAAGCATGAAAGCGTTGCTTGCTAACGAGTTGAACACAGGACACGATCAAGCAGTACAACTATTTCTTTTACTAGACAGTCTTTTAGACAATTTATTCTACTTGTAAGTGGGACAAAATCAAATCATGAATATCCGTCGCTTCCAGGGTAGTTGGCAGTAAATTGGTTTTATGAGTGATAACTAATGCTCCTTCGTCAGGAGAACTAGGAACACGCCCATGAGATCCTTTTACTAATGAGGGATCTAGAGGAATAATGTCTAGCAGAGTCCGAAATCCGAGCTTTTTCTTGAGCAATAGCCCAGCTACTTTCAACTGCTGAAATGCAATAGTAGGATCAACAAATAATTCTGCTGGATCATAACCTGGCTTGCGGTGAATATCTACAGTACGGGCAAAGTCCGGTGCTTTTTTATCGTCCAACCAGTAATAGTAGGTAAACCAAGCATCTGGGGCAGCAACAGCGACTAATTCACCAGAGTTAGGATGATTTAAATGGTAAGCAGCCTTGCCTTCTTCACCTAAAACTAATTCCACCCCAGGCACTGTTTCGATGAGTTGTCGTACTTGAGCAAGTTTGTCTAAGTCATTTACATAAATGTGTGCAACTTGGTGATCTGCTACGGCGAAAGCAACACTCGCGCCTGCATCCAGTAACTCTTGCCCTAATTCTTCCCGTACTGTCAAGTATCCATTTTCCCGCAATACTCGGTTCAACGAGACTGGTTGATTTACGGGCGTTATGCCATACTCAGAAACTACCATGACCCGCGCACCACAAGACTCGTAAAACTCAATTAAGTCTTGGCATACTGCGTCCACCTCTTTCAAATCAGTTGCGATCGCTGGATTATTAGGACCTATCCGTTGTAGGTTGTAATCTAAGTGCGGAATATAAATTAAAGTCAAAGTTGGAGAATACATCTTCTCCACAGTCTTGGCTGAGTCAGCAATCCACTGAGTAGAACGGATAGATGTTTTTGGACCCCAAAAATCGAATAAAGGAAAAGTCCCTAAACGCTCTTGGAGTTTAAATCGTAAATCAGCAGGCTGAGTATAAATATCAGGAAGTTTGCGACCGTCAGCCGGATACATCGGTCGTGGCGTTACCGAAACATCCACTGAGGAATACATATTGTACCACCAAAAGAGGTTAGCACAGGTGAATTGAGAGTCGATTGCTTTCGCTGTTTCCCATATTTTAGGAGCTTGAATTAATTTATTAGACTGCCGCCAAAACTTTACTTCACACTCATCACGGAAGTACCAGCCATTACCTACAATTCCGTGCGACTCAGGCCATTTCCCAGTCAAGTAACACGCTTGTACTGAACAAGTAACAGCAGGCAACACTGGCTTAACTGGAACTACTTGCCCACGAGCAGACCACTTGGATAAAAAGGGCGTATGTTCCCCCAGCAAACTGGGTGTCAATCCAACTACATTCAAAACAACAGTTTTATACATTTTGATAAAAATAATATTTGCACCTTAAGTGGCGGCGAATGTTGCCAACACCCATTCATACTCTCGCTGGATAGAGGCTAATAAATCGATCTTCATTTCCGGCGGCAGGACATCCCATGTATAAGTTTCAATTTCTAAGTGTTTGCAAGCATGATTTGTCCGCAGCAAATTCAGAACATTTACAATGTCGTCTTGTGTTGAGTGTAAAAGTTTGTAATCGTGGATAAAAATCGGGACGTGGAAGTGAGTGCGCCACTCTTGAGCTGTGGACTGCTCTAGGTACGGTAATGCTGTGACTAAATCAGGATAATGATGCAAAGTCCCGTCAACAGAACGCTCTATAACTTGGTGTAGATAAGTGGATTCTGCAAAGGGACGCAACCGCTCAACAACCATGCTCCGCTTTTCAGGATCATCAGGCAAGTTAACCCGCACTGCGGCACTCAGCTGAATTTTGCCAATTTGAATTCCTGCTGCTTGAAACCGAGCAAACACTGAAGCCGGATCTTCATATTCCACTGCAAAATGGCAAGTGTCATAACAAACGCGCACATGATCTAGTAAGCAAGTTTCAGCTGACTCCCGCGAAATACCAAGGCGTTCTGCTAAATAATCTCCTCCAACAGGCAATAACCAATCTTTGAAGAAATCAATTACTTCAGCGCCATTTTCAATCAATCCATCCGGTTCCGGTTCTAAATCAATATGCAGCAGTTTCCCCGTCTTTTCGCGGATATGTGCCACTTCAGCCACCACCGCAGCCAGATTTATACTTGCGTCCCGCAGTACAGATTCTCTTTTAGCCTTGTCTTCCGTCAACCAAGGCTTGTAGGACAACGGCAATGTAGAAATTCCGCCGTTCATGCCTTCTGGTAACAACGCTGCTAAAATTTTCACTAGCCGTAAAGTGTAGTCCAGCCGCTCTTGCTTAGACCAGTCTGGTGCATATACTTGGTCTTTGACTACTTGGTGATGAAAACCCCCGTAAGGGAAACCATTCAAAGTAAATACGTAAAGATCCTGTTGAATAAGCCAAGTCTGGAACTGAGTAAGAGTGTTTCCCTCCAGCACCCGCGCTGCTACATCTGCTAACCGCAACCCAATTCCAAATGGCTTTTCTGGTGCTAGCCGTGCTTTGAGTTCTGTAACGTACTTTTCTAGGTTTGCAAAGACTTCACTCCATGCTTCACCAGGATGAATGTTAGTGCAATAAGTCAAGTGGAAGCCGTCGTCTGTCTCAATCTTCATGTTTTAGCTATGTGCGTTGTACTTCTTTTATTTAGTTGGCTTGAGAATCATTAGAGTCGAGGACGAGCGGTTGGTGAAGCACAGGAAAGGAGACAGAATTTGCAATAAAGCAGACCTCATGAGCATCATGATGTAAAGACTCCGCCTTCGATAGGTCATCGCCAGCTTCAATAATGACCTTTGGATGCAGTACCACTTCGGTAAAACGAATCTTTCCTTCTTGGTGTGCCATTTTTCCTATAGCTTCATCCGAGTAAGAAATGACCCTAACACCAGCACGAGCGCATAAGGCGAGGTAACTTAACATATGGCACGTCGATAGCGCAATAACTAGGAGGTCTTCAGGATTATGTAAAGAAGAGTCACCGTGAAAAATCGAATCTGCCGAGCCTATAAAGCTTGGTTTACCATCAATTATCACCGTGTATTCACGAGAATATGATTCGTAAGAGGAAGTAGAACCAGAACTTGCTCCAGTCCACACGGTCTTTGCTTGATAAACGTGTTCTTGAGTCATTACAAGCTTCCTCGATTATCAAATAATATTTTCAATGAACCCTTCCTACGTCTGTTTAAGTTCGGCAAAATCTCTCAACATCAAAATTGCTTGCTTATACAAAGACATATCCACCTGATGAACCTCAATTCCCTGCCCAATACCTTGCAGCAACATTAAGGTTAATTCCCCTCCCAAGTGTTCCCGGAACTCGTTAAGCCCTCTAAAAAGGCAGCGGGGATGTTCTAATTGATGTAATTGCTCGGACATTTCTGGCACGTATAGGGTGAAACCTAATGCTTTTAGAGTTTCTAGAACTTGCTGCCACTGTGAACGAGACAGCAGCCCTACCAGATAAGAATAGGTAGTGTCCAAAGCAATACCGATCGCTACTGCTTCACCATGACGCAAGTTGTAATTCGTCAACTGCTCTAGTTTATGGGCAGCCCAATGTCCAAAATCTAGTGGGCGTGAAGAACCTTTCTCAAAAGGATCGCCGCTGTTGGCAATATGGTCTAAGTGCAATTGAGCGCAGCGGTAAATTAGGTGCTGCATCGAGTCCATGTCTCGCTCAGCTAGTGCTTCGGCGTGTTGGGTGATCAACTCAAAAAAGTTTGCGTCTTTGATCAGTGCTACCTTAACCGCCTCGGCAATGCCTGCTCGCCAGTCGCGATCGCCAAGGGTAGTTAGAAAATCAATATCATTTAATACAGCATAAGGTGGCGCAAATGTCCCCAAAAAATTCTTCTTGCCAAAAGCATTAATCCCGTTTTTTACTCCCACGCCGGAATCATTTTGCGCCAACACCGTAGTCGGAACTCGGATTAGTCTAATGCCTCGGTGAGCCGTTGCTGCTGCATATCCCACCATATCCAGCACTGCTCCACCACCAATTACTAACACATAAGAGTGACGGCATAACCCAACTGCATCAATAATCTGGTGAATTTGCTCAATCAATTTTGGGTCGTTCTTGGCTGCTTCTCCAGCTGGAACTGTGAGCGGATTACATAGCTTTAGTACATCTTGATAACGCTCGGCGTAAGCTGATAACTTTTCTAATAACTGATCTTGGTATTGCAACACTCCGGCATCCACCACCGCTAGCACTTGCTTCGGGGTTGACTCCCCATCTGCTGCAATTACTCGCGCCAGTATTGGATTGTCCAACTCAAACAACCCTCTAGTGAAATGAACCTCATAGTTAAATGTCACCGGGACACATTGCTGGAGCGGTTGGAGATTAAATGTAGGTTTTTTAATGCTAGTTATCATAATGTCTCTTAAGTTACAGCGAAAATTTGAGCTAATAAGATTGATATTGGTAGCAGACTCAGAACTAATAATCCGTAGGGCAAACCAGCGAAACCAGCGGCAACTGTTGCATCTAACACGATTAATGACAACACACCAGCCTTGACTGCGCCTCGAATTTGCTCTGGGCTTGGTTCGCGGACAGCCTTCACAAAAGGAGGCAACACTCGCGCCGCAAATAAACCAACAAATGGACATGCTGGCAAAACTTGATAATTTTGTAAAAGTCCTAGTGTTAACATTGCAGCAATAACTGCTCCAATAAGCAGCAGCGCTAGGATGCCTGTAGTTGCTTTGCCCCCATGTACTTCACCCCGGCTGATGGCGGTGATAGCAGCGATATAGGCAATCGGAATTAAAGCTAAAAACCAATATTCTCCTACTACTGCTGGTACAGCACTTATACCCAGTAATAAGTTGCCGCCGCGACACGCGCCCATGTTAATTGGACCGAAGAAAGGGTGGTGCTTGCCAAAGGCATCATAAAGTAGTGCGGCAAAGGCGATCGCGGCGGATAGAATAGCGCTTAGTAAAGAAACTTGAGCAGCAGCCGCTACACCGACGACTAAAAGCAAACTTCCGAGCAAAATTGCACCCTGACGAGACGCACTCCCACTAGGAATCGGTCGTTCTGGACGCTCTTTGGCATCTAGTTCAGCATCAAATACATCGTTGAAGACTACGCCACCGCCATATAAACCAGTTGTAGCTAAAAGTAACCAGGCAAGAGGGGATAAATTAGCGATCGCTCCTGTCAGCACTTGATTTAAAATAATCGCGGAGCCTGACGCTGCAAATCCAACTAAAATGTCTGCCCAAGCGGTGACAATATTAGCAGGTCGCATCATTTGTAAATAAGGCAACAAGCGTACTCGACTTAAACTTGCAACATTCACGCTTTAGCCCTCCTTTATAGATAAAATTTCTGGAAGTTATAACGCCCTTCACCGCGCAATCACTCGATTAGCACTTGGTCACGATTAGGCTCTAGGGCTGGTGTTTGCCCTCGCAGCACAGAATTTCCGCTATAAAGCTGGGTTTGATCAATAGACGCTGAATTGAGCCAGTCTGTTTCCTGCATTTGACCACTTTGGCTATATGCAGCTAGGGCGTTTTCGTAACAGACAGCCCGCACATAGTCTTCTGGAATGCCGCGCTCTAACATCAGTTGGGCAGTTTTGGGTACAGCTAAAGGATCGCTTACGCCCCAATCAGCACTACTATCTACAATGATGCGATCGCGCCCATACTGCCGCACAACTTCCACCATCCGTGCATTACCCATTTTTGTTTTAGGGTAAATAGTGAAAGCAGCCCAGAAACCCCGACTCAGTACCTCCTCAACAGTTTCCTCGTTGTTATGATCGATAATTACTTGCGATGGATCTAACCCATGCTCAATACAGCGATCCATGCTGCGGCTAGCACCCGCCTTTTTGTTACGGTGGGGTGTGTGGATTAGTACCAGCATATCTAGTTCTTTCGCTAGCGCTAACTGTTGACAGAAATACTTATCTTCTGCCTCTGTCATGTCATCGTAGCCAATCTCGCCAATAGCAACGACTCCCTCTTTACAGGCATAAAGTGGCAGCAGTTCCATAACTTCTTCTGCCAATGCCTCGTTGTTTGCTTCTTTCGGGTTCAAGCCAATTGTGCAGTAGTGTTGAACGCCAAACTGACTAGCTCGGAAGCGCTCCCACCCAACAAGGCTGCTGAAGTAGTCCTTAAATGTGCCAGCGCTAGTCCGGGGTTGTCCCAACCAGAACGAAGGCTCAATGACGGCGACAACACCATATTCTTTCATTACCAGGTAATCGTAAGTTGTACGAGAAACCATGTGGATATGAGGATCAATGAACATCATGCTGTTATTAGACATAACTAGTTACTAGATAATGGATAGAGTTTATTTACAGGCTGTCAACCGATTGTAGCTAAAGCTACTCCAAGTTAGATAACCTTGCGTAATTGCTGACTGTAATTTTGGGTAACGAGCGAGTAATTCTTGAGCTTGGGGCAACGGACATTGGGAACAAGCCAAAGCAGCGGCTTCTTGTTGAGCTAAATCAGGGGAATTCAGCACTTTTCTAAGTCAGCTAATATTTCGGCATCCGCAAACCGCCCTACTGGTCGCCACAGTTCAGGTATTACGGGACGTTTGGCTGCCCAGCGCTCGTGGGCATAGGCGGTCAACATCCGGGCTAGTTCTGGGTTGGCGCGGTGATCAATACCCTGGATCAAATCCAAAGGGCTGCCGACGAAAACAGCCTTTAAGATCATCTGGTTCCAGGCAATGTTGTCAAAATAATCGGCTGGATAAGGATTTCGTAAGGCGACTGCGTTAAATACTGCTGTGATATTGCTCCGAATTCCCTCGGTAGCTCGGCTAATATGGCGCTCTGGATGGGAAGTAATGGCAAACTTTGATAGAGAGCGACGCTTCTCCTATGTCAGCGGTAGTGAAAACTTGATCCAGCGTTTGGATATATTTCTCAGCATTGTCAAATGGTAAAGCTAGTATGAGTAGCGTACGAGCAGCTTGATCAACGCTCCAGTGACTAGGCGACCAACCTGTACGAATCTCAAATTGCTTGTAAATCTTCTGGCGTTAGCTCAAGGTCTTTTTTACCTGTATAACGTGGCACGGCGCTAAAAGCAGTAAAGAAGACTCGCGCACTTGCTCCGCTAGCAATTTGCTGACTTTTCTCACTTAGCCAAGTCAGACTTTCTTGAGCAACATACCGCGAAAGCCAGCAATGCAGTAGCTCATTAATAGTGGTCAGGTCGAGAAGTTTTAAATTAGACATAATATTTAATTTAGACAGGTGCAGTTTTCACCGTTTGCGAATGCTTACTAGGCATTCATTTATAAAAATTTATACATACTAAATATTTGTATGCAACCATCTACTTTATTTTTTGCTTGAAATTAGAGTTTCAACGCTATTTTTGATAACTAATTCACTGATATTAAAAGTATAAGTTTGGAATGCAGAGTAATCGTCTTTCTTCATAGACTCTTCACGCAATCTCTTACTGCCAATTTTAGAGTCACATTGTACTTGTCATCTGCTAAGGAGTAGATATTTTGTAAACGAGATCAGTAAATTACTCTAATTTATCAGCTAAAAAATAGTAAGCAATGTTTGCATAATTTCTTGTGTTTATCCTGATAAATAAATATCAGAGCTTTTTAGGAGAACCACAAATCCCCTGTGATTGGAGCAAATTTTGTTTTGGGTATCCCAGCCAATCAACCATGTTCAGATACAAGGCTAATTCTGCTTATAGCGGTATTTGTAGAAATTACAAAAATATAGCGAATAACCAAAAAAGTTTGTGCCACGCTTCAAATAACTTTACATCAATTTAAGTAAAGCCGGAAGTGAAGCACAATAAGCTGGTTTAGGGATTTTTTGGGAAAATACTGAGCAGATTACTGTCATTTTCAACAAGACTGCTATGGATGAAATTGAGGAGATAAGGAATTTAGTTAGAGAAACTTGTAGACATTTATCTGGTAGTAGCGATCGCTAGCGAGGTATGACCCAAATAATTCGGCTGATTGTAAAGTCGGGCAAGCTGTGGCAAGACAATGCTCCTTATTATGAAGATGCATTGCAACAAACTTGGCTATATTTTTGCCGAAATCTTTGTGGAAGCAAGTACAGGTGATAAGTACGACCCTAATCGTAGCAGTGTAATAACCTGGCTAAACGCATATCTGAAGCGGCGACTACAAGATGGTCGCATTCAAGAACAGGAAAAGCTTGCTCATACCGCTTCACACAAGTGCAATTGAATGAACTAACTAACCCTGTAGACACCTTAGAAGCATCTACTGAAATTCCACCGATTTTAGAAGTGACAAGGCAGTGGGTTGAAACAGATCCCCAAGGGGAATTGCGCCGTATTCATATTCAAGGACATCCAAAGGTAACTTGTCAAGTCTTAATTTTAAAACGGTTACCTCCAGAAACCAAACTGGAAAACTTTAGCGACAGAATTTAATCTTTCAATTTCGACTTAACCAGTTTCTATCGGCGACAGTGCATTCCTCGTCTGCGGAAATTTGGCGAATCTCAAGGATATGTATAGTGAAGGACACCCATTATGAGTTACGACCCACGACTAATCAAAGAATTTTCTTTATCGCTACCAATTACCGAAACTGCGCGGATGGTAGCAAGAATTTGCTGCTCAACAGCCCGCACCTGAGAAAATGGAGCAAGTCCGTCTAAATACGTTAGCTGTATGGGTAGTGAATTACTACTTGCAAATGATGGGGATTCCTACAGATTTAAAAGCTAGCGATAGCTGGAACCCTGTCGTGCGGCTTTGCGCCAACGTTGCTGATTTAGCAGTAACAGGGTTAGGTAGCTTAGAATGCCGTCCGATTAGAGTACATGAGCAAAGTTGCTACATTCCGCCAGAAGTTTGGTCAGATCGAATTGGCTATGTAGTAGTTGAGTTTGATGAACGCTTGAGAGAAGCAACTGTGCTGGGATTTGCTCAGACAGCAGAAACGGAGTACTTACTTGTTAGTGAATTACAACCATTAGAAAATTTACTCGATACATTGAGTCAATTGAAACCCGTAGTCGCTCAAACTGGGGTAACTAGTAAAACTGTAGTGTTGAGCCAATGGCTGGAGAATGTTTTTGAGACAGGCTGGCAAACTATTGAATCACTGCTAGGTCTAGGACAAACAGACCTAGCTTTTAGTTTTAGAAGGGCTGATACCCAAGAACCTGAATCTCAGCGTCCGGGTGGTGTGAGACGGGCTAAGTTGATTGACTTGGGAATGCAGTTAGCTGGTAACTCTGTAGCTTTGATCATTGAACTTCGACCAGAATCGGAGCGGAAAACTGATATCCTTTTACAGGTGCATCCTACTGGCAGTCAAATTTACTTGCCACCGCTACTGCAACTGATTGTGATTGATGAATCCCAAGAAATTTTTTTAGAGGCTCAAGCAAGAAGTACAGATAATTACATTCAATTGCAATTTAGGGGACAACCTGGAGAAAGGTTTAGTGTAAAAGTAGCTCTTGATGATATCAGCATTACAGAAAATTTTGTAATCTGATAAAATTCGCGCTTAAAGGGAAACAGTTGTGGGTAAGTTAGTTGTCTTTAAGCTAGGGGATGGAAACTTTGAACAAGGGTTTTCAGTGACATTGCAGATTGGAGAAGATGGCGATCGCCCTTCGACAGAGATCACTGGCAAACTACCTCCAGCTCCAGAAATTCCGCAACATTACAGCTGCTGGCAATCAGCTTATCGCCGTTTGGGGTTACGTTCTCGACTAGAAGCAAATGCTGTTCAAGTTACAAATATTTGCATTATTCAGGACTGCTGCCATGCAGTCGAACTATTGTGCAATAGCTTCAATACTTGGCTTCACTCGGAGTCATTTCGCTGTATTAGAGAGAGATTGCTAGAAAAGTTAATGCCATCCGAGGAAGTGCGGGTGATTGTCCAAGCGGAAGACATTAGAGTCCAAAGATTACCGTGGCATTTGTGCGATTTATTTGAGCGCTACCCGCAGGCTGAAATTGCCTTGAGTGCTCCAGCTTATGAAAGTGTCAAACAAGTATCGCTGCCAAGAAATCGTGTCAAAATTTTAGCGATTTTGGGTAATAGTGAGGGAATTGATACCCAGGCAGATCGAGCGTTACTAGAACAGTTACCTGGTGCAGCAATTAAATTTCTGGTGGAACCGCAACGCCAAGAGTTGACCAATCAGTTATGGGGTCAAGGTTGGGACATTCTCTTTTTTGCTGGACATAGTACGAGTGGAGCCAATGGCGAAACTGGTCGGATTTATATTAATCAGACAGATAGTTTAACGATTAGTGATTTAAAGTATGCCCTGCAAACAGCTGGAGAACACGGCTTAAAGTTAGCAATTTTTAACTCGTGTGATGGATTGGGACTAGCGCGAGATTTGGCTAGTTTGCAGATTCCCCAAATTGTTGTGATGCGCGAACCAGTACCGGATCGGGTTGCACATCAATTTTTAAAGTATTTCCTTAAAGCCTTTGCTGGTGGGAAGCCTTTTTATTTAGCAGTGCGGGAAGCACGGGAAAGGTTACAGAGCTTAGAAGATCAATTTCCTTGTGCAACTTGGTTGCCGATAATTTACCAGAATCTGGCGGAAGTGCCACCAACTTGGCAAGAATTGTGCAGTGGAGTTGAAATTGTTAGCGATCGCCGCAAGTATCGCCCAGTTTTGACAAACAGGCAGATTTTCAGCAAAGTTTTCTTAGCGAGTGTAGTCATAACTTCTTTAGTAGTTGGAATGCGTCATCTAGGAATGCTGCAATCGTTTGAACTACAGGCTTTCGATGCTCTAAATCAGCTACGACCGCAGGAAGGTCCTGATCCGCGACTTTTGGTAGTCACTGTTACTGAAGCCGATATCCAAGCGCAGAACCAGGAACCAGGGCAAGGATCACTGTCAGAGCGATCGCTGTTGCGACTTTTGCAGAAACTACAGCAGTATCATCCGCGAACAATTGGCTTAGATATCTATCGTCCTCTGCCAGTACAAAATAATCAAGATTTAAAAAGTCGTCTCCAGCAGAGTAATCACTTGGTTGGCGTGTGCAAAGTTAGTGACCCGGACGCGGATCAACTTGGTGTTCCACCCCCGCCTGAAGTTGATAAAACACGCTTAGGTTTTAGTGACGTAATCGCAGATGACGACAATAACACTGTCCGTCGCCAGCTTTTACATTTAACTCCACCCCTAACATCTCGCTGTAGCACTAAATATGCCTTTAGCCTCCAACTTGCACTTCATTACCTAAATACATTGGGCATTGAGGTAAAAGTTACTCAAAAAGGATACCTAAAGTTCGGTGATGTCGTTTTTAAGCGCTTAGAATCCCATACTGGCGGTTACCAAAAAGTTGATGATCGGGGTTACCAATTACTACTTAATTATCGCCCCTTTCAATCTCTTGAGGACATTGCCCCGCAAATTACCTTGAGAGACATCCTCAACGATCAAATCAGTCCAGATTTAGTGAAGGAGTTACAGGATCGGCTAGTCCTTATTGGTGTTACTGCTCCAAGTGCTAGTGATTATTGGTTCACCCCTTACTCTACTGGTCAGCAACCGTTGCAAAAGCAAATACCAGGAGTATTTCTCCAGGCACAAATGGTAAGTCAAATCCTCAGTGCAGTTTTAGATCAGCGACCTTTGTTGTGGGTTTGGGATCAATGGAGCGAAGGTTTGTGGATTTGGGGCTGGTCAATATTCGGAGGCATACTTGCTTGGCGCTTTCGCTCACTACTACAACTGGGCTGGGCGATCGCAGTTGCACTGGGAATCTTATCCAGTCTTTGCTTTCTCCTATTAACTAGAGGTGGTTGGGTGCCGCTTGTGCCGTCAACGTTGGTTCTAGTAGCTACTAGTGCGAGTGTGGCGATTTATAAGTATACGAATGACGACAGTACTCTAGGTTCAAACCTTTAATTTGGCTCAGGTTACTAATATGCAGAAAATAACTAATATATCCGCGATTATTACAACACTATTTAGCCTCACAAGCTACGCTATGCCAGTGCTAGCATCTCACAGTCTAGTCAATCACCCTGATATAAGAGTTCAGTTTCAACAACCACAATTACCAGACAACGGGACTCCGACTGGACGGCGGAAAGGAGCAGCAGGGCGTGGCAACTGCGCTGATGAACAGCGTCTCACAGCCTTAGTGCCTACTTTTGAGAAAAATTTGCCTGAAGGTAGAGGCAAAGTAACGTATGTTTGGGGGCAAAGTATCGCTGAGTATCCCACGTTCTGGTTTTATGTTCCTTATGCAGCCAAATCTTTACGCTCAGTAGAGTTTGTGCTACAGGATGGAGAGGATGATGTTTACCGCACCCCGATAACATTACCTGGAACTCCAGGCATTGTCAGCTTCCGTCTACCATCTTCAGCAAAGCCTTTAGAAGTTGGCAAAATGTACCATTGGTTTTTCAAAGTTAATGTTAACTGCGAGTCGCAACAACTATCTGATATTAAAGATTACGTTGAAGGATGGGTGCAGCGGGTTAAACTTAATCCCAGCTTAAATAGTCAGCTAAAAACAGCGACCCCACAGCAGCGGATTGCTATTTATGCCGCCAATGGTATTTGGTATGAAGCCTTAAGTGCGATCGCCGATTCCGAGCAAGACGCAACACTCAGAGATGATTGGGCTGAACTGTTGCAGTCTGCGGGCTTAAGTGATATCTCTTCAAAGCCTTTTGTGCAATGTTGCAATCTTGAAAATGCTTATTCTCTGCAAGGGGTACATAGGGTAAATCGTTAACTTACTACAGCAACTATAAATTGACCAGAGTGGCTAGCATAAAGCGCCTGTGCAAGTCCTCTGATTTAGAATAGTCTGAAAATTTGTCCTCCTAGCCCACGGTAATAAAGCACGGCATATTGCAGCAAGTATAGCTACACCTTTTTTACAAAAGCTCCTCCTAACCCGTGGATTAGGAGGAGTTTTTCATCCTGGCATTTAGACTTAGCTCATCCCACCAGCGGCTTGAAAGCGGGCGCGGGCTCTTTTAAGCGCTTGAGTTGCCTGAATTTGCTCTTGACGAGTAGCGTTCTGAGATTGATTGACTCTAGCTTCTGCTTCTGTATAAGCAGTACGAGCCGCTTCTAAATTAATTGTGTCGCCGCGCTCGGCTCCATTGACAAGAATCGTTACTTCGTCGTTTTCTACTTCTGCGAACCCACCCATTAAGGCGATCACTACCCAATCTTGATTTTGATTAGAGCGGACTCGCATTACCGCGGTATCCAGGGCAGTCAACAGTGGCGCGTGTCCACTTAGAATCCCCAGCTGACCAGTCGTACTGGGCAGGATTACTTCTTGAGCTGTGGCATCCCAAACAATTTTATCTGGCGAAACCACACGAACAGTTAAGGTCATAAATTTATTATTGGTTATTGGTCATTGGTGATTAGTCATTAATCAGTGGTCAATCAATTAAGGACTAATGACTAATAACTGAGGACTGAAGCCTAGCTTTTAAGTTTTTGGGATTTGGCGATCGCTTCATCAATGTTGCCGACCATGTAGAAAGCTTGCTCTGGCAGATCATCGAGTTGACCAGACAAAATCATCTGGAAGCCCTTGATCGTTTCTTCCAAAAAGACTAGCTTTTGAGTTTTTGGGCTTTGGCGATCGCTTCATCAATGTTGCCGACCATGTAGAACGCCTGCTCCGGCAGCTCATCCAACTGACCAGACAGAATCATCTGGAAGCCCTTGATCGTCTCTTCCAGCTTCACATATTTACCAGGAGAACCAGTGAAGACTTCTGCCACAAAGAACGGTTGAGACAAGAAGCGCTCAAGCTTCCGCGCTCTAGCAACTGTCAGGCGATCGTCTTCAGACAATTCATCTAGACCCAAAATCGCAATGATGTCTTGAAGTTCTTTATAGCGCTGTAGGGTTGACTGAACCTGACGTGCAGTGTTGTAGTGTTCCTCTCCTACCACACTAGCCTGCAACATAGTGGAAGTTGAATCTAGTGGATCAACAGCTGGGTAGATTCCTTTGGATGCCAAGCCGCGAGACAACACTGTTGTCGCATCCAGGTGAGCAAAGGTGGTTGCTGGTGCTGGGTCAGTTAAGTCGTCGGCTGGGACGTACACCGCTTGAATCGAGGTTATTGAGCCTTCGTTTGTAGAGGTGATCCGCTCTTGCAGTTCACCCATCTCAGTTGCCAATGTCGGCTGGTATCCTACCGCTGAGGGCATCCGACCTAGAAGTGCTGATACCTCAGAACCCGCTTGCACAAATCGGAAAATATTGTCAATAAATAGTAGTACGTCCTGCTTGGTTACATCGCGGAAATACTCAGCCATTGTCAGCGCTGCTAGTCCCACACGCATTCTGGCTCCTGGTGGTTCATTCATCTGACCATAGACCAGCGCTACCTTCGAGTCACCCAAATTTTCTTCGTTAATGACCCCCGATTCCTTAAATTCGTTGTAAAGGTCATTGCCCTCACGGGTGCGTTCGCCCACACCGCCAAACACAGACACACCGCCATGAGCCTTGGCAATGTTGTTGATCAGTTCTTGGATAATTACCGTCTTACCTACACCAGCACCACCAAATAGACCAATCTTGCCACCACGACGATAGGGAGCCAGCAAGTCAACTACTTTGATGCCAGTTTCAAACACTGAGGGCTTAGTTTCTAAGTCGGTAAACTTCGGGGCGGAGCGGTGGATCGGGAAGGTTTCCTCGTTATTCACAGGTCCCATGTTGTCTATGGGCTCACCTAGTACGTTAAAAATCCGACCTAGAGTAGCGGGACCAACTGGCACACTGATTGCAGTGCCTGTATCGATTACTTCCATGCCGCGAATTAAGCCATCGGTAGTACTCATGGAAATAGCCCGCACCTGGTTGTCTCCCAGCAGTTGCTGCACTTCGCAGGTAACAGAAACTTCTTGTCCGGCTTCGTTGGTGCCTTTCACGAGTAAGGCGTTGTAAATCTTGGGCATTTTGCCCTGCGAAAACCTAGCGTCTATAACGGGACCGATGATTTGTGTAATGTAGCCGACGTTTGCTTTTTCTGCGGTGGTGACCATGCTCTCGCCTATTTTGTAATTCAGCTATTTGGTATATGCAGTTAAAATACCCGTTTTTAAGATTATCACTGAAAGCGCAGTGAATGGCAGCTGAGGGAGGCATTTGATCAAAAGCAGTGTCTCTTCTTTAATTAAAGACTTAGATTAAATAACCTTACTTTTTGTACCACGCTTGTCGCCAAGAGTTCATTTGATTAATTTCTGCTTGTTGTGAACTAATAATATCTTGAGCCAATTGTTTGATTTCAGGGCGCTGAGATTTGTTTAGGGCATCTTGAGCCATTGTTAAAGCACCTTGATGATGAGCAAGCATGGCATCGATAAAACGCAGATCAAACTTAGTATCGCCTGCTCCCATATCTTCAGACATTTTCATGCTTTTGCTTTGTTGTGCCGACATTGCAATAACGGATTTTCCTTCACCCCCGTAAGCTACAGGAGCTTTGTTTGCTTGGGGATACCATCCCTGTCGCCACTGTTGCAGTT
>JAUJND010000046.1 GCA_030446505.1 Chroococcidiopsidaceae cyanobacterium YX2bin18
ATTCATTGTTTGATAAATCCAGAATGTCATTAATCAATTGCAGTAGGTGTTTACCACTTTCGGCAATTATCCGCATATATTTAATCTGGCGATCGCTCAAAGAACCGAAGTGTTGTTGCAGTAATAAATCAGAAAACCCTAGAATACTGTTGAGCGGCGTTCGCAATTCATGGGACATGGCGGCAAGAAATTCCGATTTAAGTTGGGAAGCCCGTTCTAAATCTGCGTTAACGTTGCTTAGACGCACCTGGTTTTGTACCCGGTCAATCGCTACACCCATCATGCGGCAGGCGGCTAGCAGCATATCCTGTTGGGGAGCCTCCTGTAATTTCTTTGAAGTGCGAGATTCTAAAGTTAATACCCCGATAATGTTGCCGTTGGCAGCCGGAATCGGAAAAATACCTAAATCGCCAATGCCTGGGTGTCTAAAGGTTGGCACAGCCTTGGGGTTATTTTTATAATCATCGACAAACAGTGGTTTGCCAGTTTCAACTACTTGCCACAGAAGTCCTTGACCATAGGGCATACCTTGATTGAGCAATGCTTCCATTCCTGCGACTGCAACTTCGCCATAAGCCGCGATAAATGTCGCGCTTATTTGATTTGTCAGCATATTTGCAACAGCATCAACCCCTTCGCCACTAATTACCTTGATATCACCGTAGGTAGCACCCATTGTTTGGACAAGATAACTAAGAGCAAATTCTCCAATTTCTCGCAATTCAGTTGCAGGTTGTAGCCGTTCCATTAAACCAAGTAAAAAGGCTTGCCGTTTTAGTTCCCCGTTCAAATCAGTTTGGAAGTATTGATGCTCAGTAATATCTCGAAAGGTAAATATGCGACCCTGATCAGAGGTGAGACTGGTACAGACTTCCAGGCAGATGCCGTTGGTTTGTTCAATATTAAGAGAAATGCTCTCAGTTGCTTCTGATTCGGCGGCAGTAGTCAGTTTTTGACACTGTGCTGGAGACAAGTAACCCTGCTTAACGACTTCGGCAAAAACCGCTTGATCATGGGACTTTTTTTTGAGCCAATCTGGTGATAATTCCCAAATATCAGCAAGGTTTTGGTTAAACAGAACTAACTGATGCGACTGATCAAATAACGCGATCGCTTCGCCTTTCATGAATACATTTTCTACTGAGTTCAACTGCTGTATGTACCTTTCTAATTGTGGCTACATCACTTACACGGAAAAAATATTCTTAGCCTAGATTAATAAATTTAATAAAATTTAATTTAAGTATAGAAAATGAATTTCTTACCTACTGTGATCTAAAACACTTCTGAGAATAGTACTTGATTCTAGCGAATGAATAGGCGGTTCCGTAAAGCAGACAGATACCCTTTGCTGCTTGCTGGAGGCTAGGTCGGATGTGCCGGATTCCAGAAAAGTTTGTGACAGCACTAGCTTCTGAGGTTTAAGAAATTTAAGGTGAATTTTTATAAAGATTGCATTATTCCTGACTCTAGGGCTGAGAAGTGATTAGAGATTTGCATACTTCAGCTAAGTAATTAGAGAAAACTTGCTAATTCAAGCTGAGGTAACGAAACCTATTTAGCTGCAATAAGAGGGAGTAAGTACGACAAATGCAGGTTGTCAGGCAAGCTTTAGAGCAGGTTACGGAAAGCAATTTAATAACGGTAGCGGAACTGGCGCAGAATTGGCGATCGCGTCTTGAGGTTGACTGTCCAGAACAAACTGCTGCTACTAGAGAAAGTATTATTCGCTGGCTACTTGGAGACTTAGAACGCTTTGATCTGCTTAATCAAAATGAGTTACAAATTGCCGAGCAAGCGATGGAATATCGCTACCGCATTTTACGGCAGCGTTATTTAGGGCTACCGCCAGCGCGGGCTTATCGCAACCTGATGACGCGGTTGGGCAGTTTAGTATTGCTAAGGAATAAAATTCGCACTTGGGTTAGTCTCAGCCGCGATCGCTCCTTGGCTGTGGTAGATGTTTTGCAAGAAGTGATCCAAGAATTATTGCAAAGTAATCGCTATATGCAGCAACAACTAACTTGGATTGCTCAGTGTACTAGCAATCCTCAATTGCGAAATGCAATGCTCTTTGCCAGTACGGAAGAATATTGTTTGCGTCCAGTGCGTAATCAACCGCTAATCGTCTATCGGTTTATCAATTACTTGCGTCGGACACAACGAGGCGGTTTAACGCAGGTTCCTAACAGTGACTTGATTAAGCTAGTTTCTGCTGAATTTATCACAGAAAATAGTGAAAACCCGCTCAGTCTGCTGGATAGTCAGGCGATTGCTCAGTATGAAGATACTCAAGCATTAGAGAATCAACAGGCACTACGAAATGAGGTAAAACAAGAATTTGAAATTTATCTGGCTTGCCAGCTAGGAACAGAAGCAGTGCAGTGGCTCAATCTCTATCTCCAAGGTCAATCTCAAGAGGCGATCGCTCGGAGTTTAAATCTGGAAATTAAGCAGGTTTACCGACTGCGCGAAAAAATTAGCTACCATGCAGTGCGGGTTTTTGCTCTCAAAAATCAACCTGAACTAGTTAGTAAATGGCTAGAAACTTCGCTACAGGAACACAGATTTGGTTTGACACCCCAACAATGGCAGCAATATTGGGAGCAATTGACTTTTCCACAGCGCCAAATAATCGAGTTGTTTAAGCTTGGCAAAAATATCGAGGCGATCGCCCAAGTCTTGAACCTCAAAACTCATCAGCTAATGAGCGAATGGACTAAGATGTATTTCTCAGCCCAAACATTGCGGAGTCAGAGGTGATAGATGAAATTATCTGTGCTGTGATTCGATGTTAGTTGTTAGATTACTTAAAAAACTAATAACTGAAAATGACTAAAGCAACGCTAGTTCATCCTGGTAGTTTATCTAGTATCTCACCAACGATTAACTATCAGGTGGCAATGCCACAGCCAGAATCTCATCTATTTGAAGTGACATTGCACCTGGAAAACTGGCAGTCGTCAATTCTGGATTTAAAAATGCCAGTTTGGACACCAGGTTCTTATTTAGTACGAGAATACGCCAAGCACTTGCAGGATTTTTCCGCCGAAGCAGGAGAAAATTTGCCTTGGCGCAAACTAAGTAAAAATCACTGGCAAGTGACCTCGGCTACAGACACAATTACGGTGCGTTACCGCGTGTTTGCCCATGAGTTATCGGTGCGGACAAATCACCTGGATGCTACCCACGGCTACTTCAATGGTGCAGCTTTGTTTCTTAGAATACCTGGGTTTGAAAAGCAACCAATTCAAATTACAATTGTACCGCCGCAACCAGAGTGGCACGTTACTACTCCTTTGCCAACAATTTCAGGGCAAGCAGACACTTTCCAAGCCTCAGATTTTGACACTTTAGTAGATAGTTTCTTTGAAATTGGTTGTCATGAGGTGCATTCTTTTGAAGTGCTAGGTAAATCTCATGAACTTGCTATTTGGGGTAAGGGAAATGCTGATCCGGCAAAGATGATCCCAGATATCCAGAAAATTATTCAGATAGAAGCTCAGTTATTTGATGGTTTACCCTACGATCATTATGTATTTTTGCTGCATCTGTCATCCCAAAATAATGGAGGTCTGGAACATAAGTATGCTTGCTCGTTGAACTATCCCCGCTTTGGATTTCGTGCTAGAGATAAGTACGATCGCTTTATGCAGTTAGTGGCACACGAGTTCTTTCACTTGTGGAATGTCAAGCGGATTCGTCCCAAAGCTTTGGAAGTGTTTGACTACGACCAAGAAAATTACACGCCGTCATTGTGGTTTAGTGAAGGTACGACGAGCTATTACGACTTGGTAATTCCCTACCGGGCTGGGATTTATAATGTTAAGTCTTTCTTGAATAATTTGAGTAAGGAAATTACCCGATTTCAAACAACACCGGGGAGGCTGGTACAACCCCTGAGTGAATCGAGTTTTGATGCTTGGATTAAGCTGTATCGACCGGATGCAAATAGTGGTAATTCCCAAATTTCTTATTATCTGAAAGGGGAAATGGTATCGTTATTGCTAGATTTGTTGATTAGACAGAGGAATGGGCGATCGCTCGATGATGTAATGCGCCTGATGTGGCAGCAGTTTGGGCAAGCAGAAATTGGCTTTACACCAGAACAGTTACAGCAAGTTATCGAGTCAGTAGCTGGGATTAATTTAGATGATTTTTTTAGACGCTACGTTGATGGCACTGAGGAATTGCCCTTTAATCAATACCTGGAACCTTTTGGCTTGCAACTAATTGGTGAAGATGAGGATGCTGCCCCAACTCTGGGTGTAAAAGTTCAAACCGAAAATGGACGCGAAGTGATTAAGTTCGTTGAAATGGGTACACCTGCAAATTTTGCCGGAATTGATGCTGGGGATGAATTACTAGCAATTGATGGCATCAGAGTACAATCACAGCAGCTGAGCGATCGCCTTAAAGATTACCAACCAGGCGACACCATCCAAGCCACAGTTTTCCACCAAGAAGAACTCCGCACTTATCCCGTTACCCTAGCTTCCCCGCGTCCTACTCGCTACCAAGTAATTCCCTTAGAGAACCCTAGCTCAATGCAAGAAGAAAACTTTGCTGGTTGGTTAGGCGTGTCACTCTCAACCCTATGAAAGGCAGAGGTGTAGAGGTTACTGAGAACTTACACTCTCTCCCCTGCACCCCTGCACTCCTATCCTGCTACTAACACTCCTAGTTCTCGCTGAATAGGCAGAACATCGACAATATCGGTTTGGGCGCAGTATTTTAGGTCTTCCTGACAGTTTAGGCGCAAAAGTCGTTTACCGTGACTAGCGTGGTGCAATAAGTCTAATAATTTATCTTGCCACTGGGAGTAAAGCGCGATCGCCGCAATGGTTTCATCGTTGCCAGCTAGTTCGTCTAGAGGTGAATCTGTTTGTTGCAAAATGCTATGAGCGATCGCACCAGCACAAGCTGTATCCTCTAGGGAATAACTGCCTTCCCAGCCAGAACCAACAATCCACACTGTCTCTGGCTGCTGAGATAAAACATAATCCACCACAGCCTTGCGGTTGATAAAGGCAGCTGCCAGTACAATCGGCGCGTCTTGCACTCTTTGTAATGCACGGGTGCCGTTTGTGGTACTGATGAACAATCTGCGTCCCTGGACTCGTTCCGGTGTGCAATCAAGTGGAGAGTTACCCATGTCGAAGCCAGCAACTTTACCGCCACCGCGTTCTCCAGCGCGTAGCCGTCGTTCAGCTGGCCATGACTCGCTAACGCGCATCAGTTGATCTAGATCACTAAAAACTTGGACGGCTTCGCCTCCAGCCGCCAATACTGTCGCCATTGTCGTAGTAGCTCGCAGTACATCTACTGTGATCGCACAGTCTGGCATATCTGTTGGAGTCAGTTCGGGGGTATGGTAAACGAATAGCTTCACGCTTTTGAGGGTTACTGCAACTAAAACTTTGGCAATCTTACCAAATTGCTTGACCTAAAAAAGGAATGACTTACCCCTTTTGCTATTTTTTACTAATTTAATTGCTGCCAAACTTTAATTGTTTTATCTTTACTACCACTAACCAGAGTCCCTCTCACCGGACTAGTAGCAATAGATAAAACCCAGTCAGAATGACCAGAGAGATTACTTACTAATCCTGTTTGCAAATCCCAAATCTTGATCGTCTTGTCAACACTTGTACTGGCAAGTCCATCAGAAGTAAATGCAACAGAAACAGCGCGATCGCTATGCCCTACAAAGGTACGAATTACTTTCCCCGTCCGTAGATCCCAAACTTTGACCGTTTTGTCCCAACTACTAGAGGCAAGCTTTTTTCCATCAGAGCTAAAGACTACAGTTCTAACAGCGTCAGAATGACCTTCAAGTGTGCGGCTCATCCCAGTATCTAAGTTCCAAATTTTGATAGTTTTATCACTGCTAGCACTAGCAATCTGTCCATCAGGGCTAACAGCAACCGAGAAAACTCGACCTGAATGCCCAACAAGGGTGCGGCGCAGTTCCCCAGTCGGTAGATGCCAAATCTTGATCGTATTGTCTTCACTGCCACTAACAAGGGTCTGTCCATCAGGACTGAAAGCGACAGACCAAACTGGTCCAGAATGCTGCGAAAAAGTACGAACTCCAGTCTCTAAATTCCATAGCTTAAGAGTCTTGTCTCCACTGCCACTGGCTATGATTTGCCCATCTGAACTAAGAGCGACAGATCTCACAGAATCGGAATGACCATTAAGTGTACGGATCAGTTGCCCAGTATCTATGTTCCAGATTTTGATTGTTTTGTCCTCGCTACCACTAACCAGAGTCTTTCCATCGGAACTTAGGGCAACAGACCAAACTGAATCTGAATGTCCCGAAAGAGTTTTGTCTAGTGCAATACTTGTGACAACCGGAAGTGTACTCTTAAGTGCAACTGAAGACTTTTTTGCAGGAATAAAACCAGGCGATCGCAAAAAATAATAGCTGCTAACTATCACAGCTAGCGCGACAGTTAAACTTGTTGCTATACCCAGCAGTAAAGTCGAATTGTCAAGTGTTTTATTCCTTAAGTGCGCTACAGAGCGCTGATTGCGTAAATTCGGCGTTTTTTGTGCTAGATCAGCTACAAGGGTAGTGCTTGGTAGGTGTCTTAATGAGTGTTTGCCTTGCTGTCTTGGTGCTTGGCGCTTGAGTAGAGGTTGCAGTGCCAGAAGTGTCTCCGTTGCCGACTCGTAGCGCTCTTGGAAATGGTAGCGTACCATTTTGGTAAGTATTTGAGCTACAAAGGCGCTTACCTGCACATGATGTTGCCAGATAATTTCACCTGTGTCCGAGTCTTCTAATAGTTGTGTGGGGTTTAACCCTGTTAGCGCTTGGATGCCAAGTACCCCCAGTGCATAAATATCACTATTTAAGCGTGGTCTGCCTCGCCCTTGCTCTGTTGGCATATACCCTGGTGTGCCAATCGCAATTGTCGCAGGTATACCATAGGCATAGCTTGTGCTCGTCTTTCCTTGGGCTGTTATTACTTGCGTCCGTGCTTGCTTTACTGCACCAAAGTCCACTAATACTATTTTTCCATCCTGTCTTCTAATCAGATTGCTTGGTTTGATATCTCGATGGATTAGCCCGTGGCTATGCACATATTCTAAAATAAGCAATACTTCTTGCAACATTTGCACTACCGCAGTCTCGCTCCAGCGCTTGCCTGGTTGCAGTTCTGCACTTAGGCTCTGTCCCAAGATAAATTCTTGCACTAAGTAGAATTCCTGATTCTCTTCAAAGTGAGCTAGTATCTGCGGTACTCCCTCATAGTTGCCAAGTTTTTTTAAGGCTTCTACTTCTCTAGTAAATAGCTCTCTAAGTGTTTCTAATGATTCTGGTTGCTCACTAGTACTTAACAGATGTTTAACTACACACACAGGCTGGTTAGCTAGGCTTAGGTCTTGTGCCAGGTAGGTTTTACAGAATCCTCCGCCACCTAAGACTTGAACTATTTTGTAACGCCCCTGGAGTAACTTGCCTAACATCTTGTAAATTGCTTCGGTTCTTAATCGTAATTATTTCTCTTTGTTTAACCATCTCTCTACAGATAGTTTTGTCAACTTCACAATGCTCAACAGATACTAGCCATAACATCTCAAAGCCTATTTGTTAGCTTGTCATACTTGTAGGTTAAAGAGCGATCGCCACGCTGGAGTTTTAAACTCCACTAAGGGTAATTAATACTCAAATCGCAATTACCTTAAGCACAAATTCCTACTTCAGTAGCAGCAAATAATAAGTTTTTGCTCTGCTGCCTCATGCCGTCACCTATGCAGCACCATATCTAAATTTTCTTATTCCACTGCCTGCAAAAGATATTATTTGCCAGTAATCTTATTAATAATATAGCAGTCCTATTTCATTTATGAATGTGGTGCAGGCTTCTATCCTGGGCAGGCAGGATGCCCATCCCACAAATCAAATCAGATTGCTATACTTTATCTACAACCTAAGAACCTTGGCTGTGTCACACAACTTCCACATTGGTATCTTGGCTCTTGGCTTTGTTTGGCGTGTTAATATTAACCACGTAAACGTAACAGTTAATTCAAAAAATAATATTTTCTCTTAGAGACTATTAAAATCATTATTTAAATCGCTCGTAATTCTTACTATGATGTTGTTACTATTTGAATATTAAAATATCTAACAAATTTTAGTTTTCCTTAAACCAGGATAACCAAAAACTCCAATTTTGAACTAATTGAGCTAATTCTGCATAACCTGCTGAACAGGGGTGAAAACCGTCATTTTCTGCCGCTTCACGCATCCAGATATTTGAGGATTGCAGCGGAGAGAAAATGTCTAGATAAGGTACATCTAGCTCGTAGCAAACTTTGGCAAAGGAGTTAGACAAACGAGCAATTCTAAGATTTTGTTTAACATCCACAGTAGTTGGGGGAGGTCCCACCATTAGGACTGGGAACATTTGCTTGGCGGTATTCAGAATGTTGTAAATGTTTTCTATGGAACTTGAAAATTCGATCCGGGTTTTACCATTTTCGAGAGTGGTATCATTTACGCCAAAAGAAAACACAATCCCATCGTTTTCAGTGCTCAAGCGACAGGAAACTTCCCTTAACCAACGAGCCTTAATACCTGCACTGGTTTCCCGGCGTACACCAAGATTGTAGTAAGTCACGTCATGACCAAGATTACAGGCAGTAGCGCAAATTCTGCCTGCCCAACCAAGACAGTGAGAATCGCCAGTGCCGTTAACAAAAGAATCACCTATAAAGCAAATACGCATTTGCGATTAATTTCGCCCTGTCGTGGATAGTCCCTCAACAATTAAAGACGGAGTGTAACAAGAGCCATTCCAATCAGCATCACTACCCAGTGCAACAACCTGTTTGAGTGCAGTATAAACGTTACCGGCAACCATCGTATCTTTGACTCTACCTACAACTTGACCATTTTTCACTCGGTAGCCTAAATCGACATTGATCGAAAAATCACCAGAAATACTGCCGCCGCCGCCTAGCATTTGATCCACGATCAGCCCATCATCTAGAGCAGCAATTAAATCTAATAGCGACTTGTTTCCCGGCTGAATCAGCAGGTTAAATAGACCCGGAGTAGGATAACTGCCCAATCCAGGGCGAAAACCATTACCAGTGGTGCCAGTACCCAATTGGCGACCGATAGTGCGATCGCCATAAAAATGCTGCAAAATTCCGTTTTGAATAAAAACCAGCGGCTGAGTAGGAGTACCTTCATCATCAAAAGGACAGCTAAACGGTCCGGCAACTGGATCTTGCGCTAGAGTTAGCGCTGCTGAAACTACTGGTTGCATTAGGCGCTCAGCCCACGGCGACGCTTTTTCGATCACTCGTTTACCATTTAAAGCCGCTTGGACAGTACTCCAAAGCATATCAGCAGCTTTAGAAGTGAACAAAATTGGTACGCGCCCAGTGGGGGGTGAAACATTTTCCCCTACCCAATCCAGCCGTTGGAGGATATGATTGGCAATTATTTCTGGGTTCAATCTGCCACGCTGAGTTTGACCGTCAGACACACTCAAGAAATCGTCGCCTCGTACCCATTCAGCTGATATATAACAGCCAAGCGTAGTGTCAGTATAGTGGCAATCCAGACCTTGGGAGTTGACCAAGCGGGTAGTTTCAACATCACTATCCCACTCAGCGCTGACGAGCACTTCTGGGTAAGCATCTCGAATTAGAGTAATCGCTTGTTTCCCCCATTCCACTAACTGTTCCACTGGTACAGCCTTCCCTAAGTCGGGATAAGCAGGCTTTGAGTTACTTCCTAGTTCAATCAATTCCGGTTCGTTAAGTTGACTAAGTGCTAAAGCCCGTTCCACCATTACCCCAGCTTCCACCTGTCCGTAAGCCACTGCTAGCCCTGGACGACCTGCTCGCCAAAGCCGCAGCGCTGTTCCTTCTGCTTGAGCGCTTTCTAGCTGCTTTAAGCGATTGGCTTCAAAAAAAACTGGTCGAGACAGCGATCGCGACTGATAAACTTCAGCTGCCTCTGCTCCAGACTTAGAGGCTAGCTGTAGCAACTGTTCTGCTAGTGTCTCTTGTGGCATTTTAGAACCCATGACCCTTGCTGCGTGTAGAAATTTAGGAATTAAACCGCAAAGACGCTCCTAAACCAGAAAGAATTAGCTAACAGCTAATTTTTTCGATCTTTGTCGTTAATTTCCGTTCTCAAACCAATTTACGGCAGATTGATCTCCTGCAACAGCCAAAAACCTGCAAAGGATTCTGATTGTGGATCGGACTGAACAGCTAAAAAATGTACTCCACTGGCTTTCTGCTTAGTATCCTCAAATCCTTTAGCTTCTGATAAAGTTGGCGGGTTTTTGATGTTAGCCAAAATCCAGCTATCATTAACACCTGTTTCCAACAGCAATCTCGGCACTGGGCTATTGTTAAATTTGAGGAAGGCTAACTCCAATCCCGACATCCACCCTGCTAGAGGCACGGCTCTAGGTGAATAGATTACTACACCTGGAACTTTTGTTTCTGGCGCTAAACCAATCATCTGCAATGGAAAAGCCTCACTAAAGCCAATATCCCACTCGTGCATTTCCGCAAAGGCAGACGCTTCTAAAGTAACAAACGCCCACTGCTGTCCCGTTAATACATCTGGTAGACGTTGAGGGGTTGGTGCTTCCCACTGAACAGACGGATTTGTCACAGCTTGATAACCAGTTAAGTTAGGATACACCTGCTCCATTCGTTGTTGTAGCCATTGATAAACAGCCAATGTCCGGCGGCTAGGTTGCGCTGAAATGCCTACATCCTCGCAGGCTTTGACAATCATGTTGTTCATCTGGCGACGGAAAAAGCGAAACTTTGCAGGGGCGACTCCAGCTTTGGCAATTGCCTCCTCCAGCGCCGTCCTTAACCAACCAGAATTTACCTGGGTACTCGGACAGAACTGAGCATAGCGAAACAAAGAATCAGGGTTTGTGCGTGTATCTACAGGACTCTCACACACCAAAACTTCCCAAATTTTTTTCTGGTTTTCATCCAAAATTGGACGGGAGTAGAAGTCTATCTCCCAAATAGTAGCCATGTGATGCCGTTAAAATTTTGTTACTTTCTGATCATACGGGCGATATGTGCCTGCTGACACAGACTTCTTTAAACACGGCTTAGACGGTTAACCGGAATCGGGGGAAGGAGATCACCTGCATCTTTAGGAGCAACGTATTACGAAGAGTGAATACACATCGCTGCCAAGGATGCTTGTAACTAAATAGAATGGCGGCAAAAACTTTACAGCTTAAGTAGAAGTATTAGCCTGGTTGCTGCAAACAGTTTTTAGCTTCTTGAGCCACTGCTTCTACTTCATCGTTCGCCAAAGTTTCTAGGGTGGATTTCGCTTCACTACTACCTAATTTATTGAGTGCTTGGACAACTCGGTAGCGAATTTGCCAATCTGGATTTGTTGCATAGGAAACTAAAAGGGGAATTGCCTGCATATCTCCTAAGTCACCCAAGGAACTAATGGCAGCAGTTTGAACTAATTCATTGTTAGAGGTGAGCGCTTCTTTAAGTAGCTCAAACGATCGCGGATCACCTAATTCTCCTAATGTAGCAATGATGCTGAACTGAACTAACCACTCATTCGTGTTGTGATAAAGCTGCTGCAAGTCAACAAATGCTTCAGTTAATTTTAGACCGCCTAAACAGTCTGCCGCCGCTGCTTGGACATCTGGTTCGGGGTCGTTGAGCAGGCGATCGCGCAATATATTTAAAGACGTTTGTAAATCCTGTCCACCTAGTGTATCCATTTGACTAACAGCAGAGTAGCGGACACGAGCATTAGAGTCATTAATCGCTGTTTGGACAAATTCAAAAGCAATCTTTGTATCCTCCAGTTCGCGGATTTGATTAACCGCTCGCAAGCGATCGCCCAAATCCTCAGAACTAAGCATTTGCTTAATAGATTCAGGAGTAGTGTTCATTTTTTTAGTGGGTAACTTATTCTTTAATTCAAAATTCAAAACTATTCACTAGCTGCCATTGCCCGCACAATATCACCACGGGTAATGATCCCAATAACTTGTCCAGTATCATCAACTATGGGCAAGCGGCGAACTTCTCGCTCATGCATTATTTTGGCAGCTTCTTTTAAAGGTTTGTCAGGGGAAATAAAAGCTGGGTCATTACTCATTACTTCCCCAACGGTTTGCCCTAATGCTTTATGCAACTCTCGCTCATATTTAGCCGGATTTTGTAAATAAATAACGCTATCGAGAAACATAATGTAAGCCGGAGGTGTAACACCAGTTTCCTGCCACATCAAATCTGTCTCAGAAATAATGCCCACCAATTGTCCAGCATCATCAACAACAGGCAAGCCACTTATGTGTCGCTCTGCCAGAATCTGGATAGCTTCATTTAAAGGTGTTTCAGTCCGCACGACAATAGGATCGCGGGTCATCGCGTCGGCAACAGTTTTCGGCATTTCCAGCTGATATCTCTTGTGAAGTTCTCTTGCTTAATTGTAAGAAATTGCAGCTATTAACCAAATTGTCTTTATAGATCGTTACTCCTCACTCAAATTCAGTTTCGCAAAAGTTATGGAGCAGCTTGATGCAGTTAGCGATCGCCTCTAAACTGGCAATTTCATATCCATGCGTATTCTGAGTCGGAAACGCTAAACACGCGGCGCGGCCAACATGACCAAACTTCATCGCTATCGAGGCATCACTCCCAAAACCGCTTAATGTCGCTAATTGAACTGGCATATCTAGTTGTTGTGCTACCTGCCGCATTTGCTTATTCAGTGTTTCATCGTATATGCCATAACCATCCTGAGACAAAATTACTGGCGCTGCTCCGGCTTTAACAGGGTATTCTGGCGCTAAAGGACAAATCTCTAAGGCGATCAAAGCATCCAGGCGTTGTTGCTGGCTAAAGTAAAGCGCCCCAATTGCCCCTACTTCTTCTTTAGCAGAAGCAACAAGATAAATATCAACTGAAGGGTGTTTTAAGCTTTCAGCCAAAGCTAGCAAAATTGCAACAGAGGCTTTATTATCCAGCGTGTAACTGGCAATATACTCCTTTAATCGCACTGGACGCTTGCGATGCTTTCCCACAACCATCCGAGTTCCTGGTCGAATTCCTGCTGCTTCTAGTTCGACAGATGTGCATTTAGTTTCAATCCCGGCATCTTCCCACCGCACAGGAGTATCTTCTTGGTGAATTTTTTGCGGTGATTCGTGGGATACGTGGCGCGAACCGAAGCTGAGAATACCGCTAATAGTTTCATTGTCTCCCAACAGATCTACAACTCCCTCGCCATAAACCCAAGGAAAGGAGCCGCCTAGCTTACGGACTTCGACTCGACCTTCAGTACCTACTGTTTTGACAATTGCCCCAATTTCATCTTTATGCGCAGTAATAGCGATTGCTCTAGCAGAATCACGACCTGGAATTTTAGCAATTATATTATCGGCACGATCCTGCCAAACTTCTACCCCAAGCGTCGCAAATCGACGCAGCAAAAGCTGATTAATCTCTGTTTCTGCACCACTGAGAGAATGATGCATTACTAATTCTGCAATTGTTTTAAATAGGCGATCGCAGTCTAACAAAGTCATATCCTTTTAAAGACTCATCTCAAAATCACAAAGGTAAAAACAGATTTTAATTCTCCTCTGCTCCCTGCTCCCCACTTTCTTGATTAGGAGAATCTGATGGTAGCTCGGATGTAGCTGATGGTTGATTCTTTATCTGTAGTGCTTCTTGAGCAGATATTCCCTCACTAGAACTGCCAAAGTACCATAGAGCAGCAGCTGCTTCTGCACGAGTAACTGGTTTCTTTGGTTGAAACAGAGTAGTGTAGCCAAACACTCGCCGGATATTGGACTGATCGCTATTCTGAAAATCTGCCAACACTGCCTGCAACGCCTTGGGTTCAATCCGAGACACATCTTGAAAACCCCAGGTTGCCTTTACAGCCTCTACTGATGCATTTGGCAGAGCTTGACGGTTGTCTAGAGGCACTTTCCACAAGATCATCTGCTCCCGCGTTAGGGGTGCATTAGGGCGAAGCAAAACTGCTGTTGAATTTCCAGACAAGGAACTAGGAATTAAACCCGCTTCAGCTAATCCCTGTATTACAGCAAAATCTGGGTCAGTTCGTGGGACATCCTGAAAAGCTGGTTGAGCAGTTTCAAAAGCTCCACGGATTTGTTTTGCAGGGTTATTTGGATGCATCGCATTGTTTGCAGCAACAAGCCAACGCGCATATTCGCGGCGACTGACAATTTTACTAGGGTCAAACTGAGTTGTTTTGGCTTGGTTGCTCTTATAATTACTTGGTTCTAAGGGTAAAACACCTAACCCTGCCAAGTCTTCAATGTACTGACGCAATTCTTGCGGTGCTTTATTAAGGTCTGTAAATACCTGGCTTTCACCTGCTGCGTCTGTTGTGTTATTGGGCAATGATGTTAGTTGTCTACCATCGGATGGTAGGACGGGACCAATAAAGCCTTCATCGCCTGATTGCGGAACAGATGCTAGTGGTTCATCGAGGGTAGCAGTGTTACGCACATATTCAAGATCAAATTCGGTAGCTACTTCTGGATTTTGGCTAGTAGCCTGTGGGGCTGGTGTGGTTAGATCAGTGCTAGTAGTTGTTGCGGGCTGAATCGACACTGTTACTTGGAGATCGTTCCGACGCGCCTTAATCGTGCCTGCTTGACTATCGTTTTGGAGTACTTCCCAGTTATTTGCCTGAAACTCAGTTTGGTAAAAGCTTTCAACTATGTTGCTGGGGGCAGAACTAACCCAGCGTGTCAGCTTAGGCTCACTAGCATCTGCATTAACATCAGATTTGCCGCCGTTCCCTTGAGGAGTTGGTCTAACTTCCTTTAGCTGCGCATCGGGATAGCGAGGAATTTCCGAGGGAAAATCAAACAGTAATGCGATTAATTTTGAGCTAATGTCTCTAGAGTTCCCCAACGCCTGGTCTTGCCTGGGGTCAAGAGCCAAGATTTTCTCAAGATTACTGCCAGTTGGACTATTGGCACAAGCAGTCAATGAGGTTAGTAAAACAGCTAGACTAACCAATTTAGTAGCACGTCTAGAGTTCAGCACAGCGATTTAGTAAAGATAATATTACTTTCTACGCTAACGCAAATTCACTCTTGCAGAGTGCAGCCTTACAAGTAGTGTTTAAGTCGCGGGTTAATTTTCACCAAGCCTAAGAGTATACAAACTCAGCAGCTTTCTATTGCCCAAGTATATTCAAAATTTAAAATTAATATTAAATTGTGAATGTAATCAGCAATACTTCTAGTTGCTTTACATCAAAGCAGATCGCGCCAATTCACAACGGCGGCAGAGAATTAACATTTCTAACAAGACTTTACCTATTTGTTTCAGTGCTTAAATAAGATTGCATACAGGTTTCTCCTAAACAGCCTATTTATTCCGAACCCCTGCTTCAACTATTGCTGTTTCCTGATGAGCGTCCTAGTTCCCAGCAACAAATTGAGCAGATTCGTCATTACCTGAAATTACAGCTTGAATATCTATTTGAGCTTCAGGTAGTAAATGTGGGGCAACAACCATATTTAGTAGAACAGTTTAAACTGGTTATATCTCCTACCTTAATCAAAATCCATCCAGAAACTCAGCAGATTGCTGGTAGTAATTTGATCTTTCAACTGCATGACTGGTGGTCTCGCCAGCAACATACCGTAGAAAACTTGATATAGGATGTCTCAGATATCGACAAGGATTCTCCCATCTCTACACCCAATTCCCAAATTTACTCTGTTGCTGATTCAGCAGAACTAGTTCGACTTGCGGATGAAATTCTCCACCTGAAACGCGAGCAGAAAAATTGCTTGAGCAGTTGCGTTTTAAAGATCAGGTAATATCCATGTTGGCACACGATCTCCGCAACCCCTTAACTGCTGTCTCGATTGCCATAGAAACTCTAGAATCAAACTTAGTTCCCGACAAAAGTGATCGCCTGACTCCAGCTTTAACATCACAGTTATTTAAACAAGCTCGTGCTCAAGCTCGGATAATTGAGCAGATGATTACAGCTCTTTTGCAAGTGGCGGGTGGCGCGCTGCAGCAGCCTTACAAATTCAACCTCAAAAGCTGGAACTAGGAAAGCTGTGCCAGGATGTGATTGATCAGATGAGCGATCGCCTCAAGGTAAAATTTCAGAGTTTAGAAACAGATATCCCCAATGATTTACGCTGTGTTTATGCCGATTTAGAACTGATAAGACAAGTTCTGACAAATCTTTTAGACAACGCTATCAAGTACACCCCTGAATACGGCACTATTCGTATTTGCGGTTTCCACCGTACTAGCCAGAAAGTTCAAATTAGTGTCTATAATACTGGTTCTGGTATTCCTCAAGAAAAGTGGGATTGCATTTTTGAAGAACGCTTCCGGCTTGAACGCGACGCAGCTACAAAAGATGATGGAACTGGTTTATATTTTTGCCAAAAAATTATCCGCGCTCACTACGGTCAACTTTGGCTCGATTCTCCACCCATCGGCGGGTCGTGTTTTCACTTCACCTTGCCGATTTACCGAAATTAGGAATTAGTTAGTTGTAAAAAGAATAATTGTAACAATTGCTACCGCTTTTCATGCGATTTTGGGTTATTATTTTATAATGGAAGTGATTCTGGTTATAAAATTTCGCTACAGAGTCCCCACTATAACATTTATCATAGCAGATTATTTGCCCAATTAAGAAAAATCTTAACCTTTTATATTTCTCTTTATAAAAAACACAGTGTCTAAACTTAATCCCAACACTATTAGCAGCAGGCAGCGGTATGAAATTATCTAAATAGCCTTGTTGTTAAGTGTGTTGGATTTAGGATATCAGAGGGAAACTTTAAATACTAAATATGTTGACGTAAAGCAGCAATAATCTGAACATTACCTTGAGGAAAAGGAAACTGATCGATTTCATCTAATGAAAACCATCGAATTTACTCAATTTCAATTGGCATCGGATCTCCTAATAGATGGCTGCAATGATGCACACTTATAGTGACGCGCAATTTACTATAAGTTTAGTCACTAGTAATTAAATGCTCACCTACTTCAATGCCTTTCCCCAGTTCCTCTTTTATTTCTCGTTTGATGCAGTCTTCAACGGTTTCATCCGGCTCAATTTTGCCACCAGGAAATTCCCACAAGCCGCCGAATACCCCTTCTGGGCGACGGCGATCTATCAGAATTTGTCCTTGAGCGTTCCAAATTACAGCAACACCAATCAGCTTATGAGGTATAGGAGAATCATCACTCATGAGATACTCCCTTTTAGAGCAAAAGACATTATCAGGGAGTAAGCTTTCTTGAGTAGGAGAGGGTGATTAACAAACATCAATAATGTTATCTAGGAAGGCAGTAATACCAATTCATCTTACAAAACTAACAAATTGCCAAATAAAATAAGATCAGGTGTGCCAAGCCTGTGGTATCAATAAACTCCTTTTAAGGATTGAATATTTGCTGAGGGTCAAAAATACAAAACTCGGCAGGTTAATTTAACTATCTGCCGAGATGTATTGATGTGATTAAACTAATTTAAACTACTTTGCCCAAATCAGGTTCTTAGCTAAAAGTCTATTCTATTCGCGCTCCGAGGGGTTTATTTCTGACACTTGTAAAGACGTTTCAAATCCCATTCTTTGTTCAGCGTTACGCAAGAAATAGCCACTGATCATAGCTGAAGCTAGAAGCCGACCAAGATTTTCGCGACTTGTTGTAATACTGACATTAAAGTGTTCTGAAGGCAGGTTTCCTAATAAACCAACTATATTGCGCTCCATGACCTGAAAGACTTCCGTAGAAGTGGGTTTGGATAGCTGGGCAATTGAATCTGAACTCAGAGATTGGACATACTGCCACAACAAATTACCCGTCTCTGACTCACTATTAAAATACTCTGAGGTTTGATTGGATGCGTTGTTCAAGTTGTACCTCCGTTTACCCTGTGGCTTGCCTGTTTTTATATGCGCCGTTTCCTATATCTACGACTCAGTTAATTGTTATACACTTATGCCAATTAATCTAACAGTTTAATTTTGGTCTAGAAATCAGTGAAACCGAACTAGCAATGACGGATTGTCTCACCTGTTGTATAAGTTATGAGTTAATGCAAAACTCATAACTTATGTTTGTTTAGCTAGCTAAGTATTGATCTATATCAATTTTACGCTTGCGGAGTTTAGTTAAAGCTTCGCGCTCGATTTGCCGTACTCGTTCACGACTGATGTTAAGGCGATCGCCAATTTTTGCCAGTGTCAAAGCTTGTCCATCAGCTAGACCAAAGCGCAAAGCCAAGACCTCGCGTTGTTGAGGCGTTAAATCTGCCATCAAGCGCTCTAAGTCAGTAGACATACAAGACTGCATGACAAAGTCTTCTGGGGAAGCACCAGTATCTTCCAGCAGTTCTCCGAGTTCCGTATCCTGATTATCTCCCACCCGTAAATCTAATGAGAGAGGTAAGCGCGCTCTTTCCAGGTATTCTCGCACTTGCTTAGGAGTTAATTCTAGTTCCGCTGCTAACTCAGAAGCACTAGGAGCACGTCCCAATTGTTGGGACAGTTGGCGTTGTACTTTTTTAATCTTGTTAAGTTTCTCGGTAATATGGATCGGCAGCCGGATTGTGCGACCTTTTTCAGCGATCGCCCTCGTAATAGCTTGACGAATCCACCAATAGGCATAAGTCGAAAACCGATAGCCCTTAGTTGGGTCAAACTTCTCTACGCCGCGCTGCATCCCAATCGTGCCTTCTTGAATTAAGTCCAGCAGATCAACGTTGCGCTTAATGTATTTTTTAGCAACTGAGACAACTAGTCGTAGGTTTGCTTCCACCATCTTGCGCTTGGCAAGTTCACCAGCATCAACTATTTTCGTTAACTCGGTGCTGTCTGATAATTCCGCAGCTTGTACCCACTCATCAAGTGTTGGTTCACGACCTAGCTGCTCTGCAAGAGATTCTCTTACCGCCTGCAAAGCGCTTGAACGCTGCACCTGTTTCCCATACAAAATCTCCTGCTCGTGGGTTAGCAGTGGTACACGACCAATCTCTCGCAAATAAGTCCGTACGAGGTCAGTGGCAGTCTGAGCAGTCTTCATAGCGCTACGTTCTCGATTGATTAAGGATATTAGCGAGATGTTATAAGCAATAGCGCGTAACCTGGAGGCAACGCCGTTGAATCAGCAATTATACTATTTGGATTCTTCAGAATCAGAGGAATGAAGCTTAAGTTTTTGATAACATTTGGCTGAAAATAGCTATAAACTGGGGTAACGAACTGTAGTGAACCGATAAGGCAGCTACTTAAGCCTTGTTATTGCCATCACCTTTTTGACTTTAAATACTTTACTTATTAATAATTGTAACATTTCTTATTTGACTACGGCTACCTCAATTCCTGTTAATTTGTACTTATGTTTTCCCCAGATATGATTAATAGGGAATTTTTTTAGGGTTTTGCCGTGAGACTTACGCTATTATTTAATTGTTCCTTACCTCCATGAGACACCTAAGAAGCGGTTTAACCGTTAACTAAACGTTAAAGCTTATTGGTAGTTGAACAGTATAAGTAAAAGTACTACTTTTATTTTTATGCTCTACTTACTTAACTTCTGAAGTTAGTAAAGTTTTACTATTATTTTATCTAACAATGTGCTTAGTACTTAATTATACTACTTAATTTAAAACTTTAGCATATCTACTTAAGATTCTTGATGCCAATACAACGATTTTTTAGTAGTTGAATTTAGATAAGGAGTCAGGAGCTAGAAGGAATATATTTATTGACCGCTTTCCCTGTCCTGACTCTATAAAGGCATACTGTATCTTGCCTCACTTTTTACTTAGCAACGATGTAATCTTGGATAGCTTTCACATCTAAAGGTGTGCTTTGGAGAGAGCGAATAGCGGCAGCGGTGGCTTTGGCACCAGCAATTGTAGTTATGATCGGGATTTTGTAAGTAAGGGCGGTGCGGCGAATTAGTCTAGCATCAGTTTGGGCTTCTTCCCCAGAGGGCGTATTAATAATCAGTTGAATTTTTTTATTTTTCATCGCATCCAGAACGTGGGGGCGACCTTCATGAAGTTTTAGCACTAGAGCAACATCTAAGCCATGCTCCCGAAGGACGCTGCGTGTGCCGTCTGTCGCTAAAACTTGAAAGCCCAACTCAATGAAGTCTTTGACTACGGTAACGACTAATACTTTATCGCGATCGCTCATTGAGACAAACACCGTGCCACTTAGGGGTAATACTTCACCAGCCCCCAATTCCGCCTTAGCAAAAGCGCGACCAAAATCGCTGTCAATTCCCATTACTTCCCCAGTAGAACGCATTTCTGGTCCCAAAATTGTGTCTGTACCGGGAAACTTCTTAAATGGTAATACCGCTTCTTTGACAGCAATATGAGTTGGCATCGGTTCTTGGGTGAACGAGAGTGACTCTAGAGTTGCACCCGCCATAATCAAAGACGCAAGTTTTGCCAGTGGCACACCAGTTGTTTTAGAAACAAAAGGCACAGTACGCGAGGCACGGGGGTTGGCTTCCAAAATATATACCTGTGGATCGTAACCATGCGCTCCAACAACTGCAAACTGGATATTCATTAGCCCGATCACCTTTAGCGCCTTTGCCAACTGCACAGTCCAAGTCCGAATTTTATCTAATACTGCCGCTGGTAAAGAAATAGCAGGTAAAGAGCAAGCTGAATCTCCAGAGTGAATCCCCGCTTGTTCAATATGTTCCATGATGCCGCCAATTACTACCTTACCCGTGTGATCGGCGATCGCATCTACATCGACCTCTATTGCATTTTCCAGAAATTTATCAATTAAAATTGGATGCTCCGGTTCTATCTGCACTGCGTACATCATGTAGCGCTCTAATTCAGTATCGGAATAGACAATTTCCATTGCCCGCCCCCCCAATACATACGAAGGACGCACCACGACAGGATAGCCAATACGACGCGCCCCACTTAAAGCATCCTCGTAACTTCGGGCAATACCATTAGCTGGCTGAGTAATATCCAACTGGTGCAAAATCTTTTCAAACCGCTCTCGATCTTCTGCAACATCAATTGAATCGGGAGACGTACCCCAAATTTTTGTCAAAGAGTTGGACTGCTGCAAATATTCTTGTAATGGTACTGCCAATTTCAGCGGTGTCTGACCACCAAACTGAACAATTATCCCAACTGGGTTTTCTGCTTCAATAATGTTTAAAACATCTTCTTTAGTCAATGGCTCAAAGTAGAGGCGATCGCTTGTATCGTAATCTGTTGATACTGTTTCTGGGTTGGAGTTGACCATAATCGTCTCAAACCCATTTCCTCTAAGCGCATAACTGGCATGACAACAACAGTAGTCAAACTCAATTCCCTGTCCAATTCGATTAGGACCGCCACCTAAAATCATCACCTTTTGCCGCTCAGATGGTCTTACTTCCGATTCTTGTTCGTAGGTGGAGTAGTGGTAAGGAGTAAGAGCCTCAAACTCTGCCGCGCAGGTGTCCACTGTTTTGTAAACTGGGATTACACCTAGATCTTTACGGTACGTCCGGACTTCATCTTCCTTTGTTTTAGTAGCAAAGGCAATCTGGCGATCGCTAAAACCCTCACGCTTTACTTCATAAAGTTGCTCTTTTGTCAATTCTTTTAAGGGTGTGCGTTTGAGAAACTTCTCAGTTTCCAGTAGCTGCTGGAGCTTATCTAAAAACCAGGGGTCAATGCCTGTAAGTTCATAGATTTCTTCAACAGTCATCCCTAGTAACATCGCCTGACGGACAGCGAAAATTCTTTCTGGGTTAGGAGTCCGCAATTGGGCGCGAATTTGTTCTCCACTAGGCAGTTTTTCGGGCTTATCACAACCCCAACCAGCACGACCAGTTTCTAGAGATCTCAGCTTTTTTGGAAGGATTCATTGAACGTCCGCCCAATTGCCATTGCTTCACCTACTGACTTCATTTGCGTTGTCAGCACTGGTTCAGAACCAGGGAATTTTTCAAATGCAAACCGAGGAACTTTGGTTACCACATAATCAATAGTTGGCTCAAACGAGGCTGGTGTTTTTGGTGATGTCATTTTAATTTCATCCAGCGTGTAGCCTACGGCTAGCTTTGCGGCAAACTTAGCGATCGGAAAGCCAGTAGCTTTAGAAGCCAGAGCAGAACTACGGGAAACACGGGGATTCATTTCAATGACAATAAAATCCCCATTTACTGGATTAACAGCAAATTGGATATTCGAGCCGCCTGTTTCTACGCCAATTTCGCGGATAATCTTAATTGATGCATCCCGCAAGCGCTGGTATTCTTTATCAGTAAGGGTTTGAGCGGGAGCTACTGTAATTGAGTCGCCAGTGTGAATGCCCATCGGGTCAATGTTTTCAATTGAGCAAATAATCACCACGTTATCTGCTAAATCCCGCATCACTTCTAGTTCATATTCTTTCCAACCCAACAGCGATTGATCAATCAGAATCTGGTCAACTGGACTGGCATCAAGACCCACTTGTGCCATTTCTTCAAATTCTTCCTGGTTGTAAGCAATACCACCACCACTACCACCCATTGTGAAGGCTGGGCGAATAATCAGCGGATAGGTGCCAATTGTGCGGGCGATCGCCTTAGCTTCATCCACAGTAGAAGCAGTGCCACAGGGACACACATCTACCCCAATTCGATCCATCGCCTCTTTAAACAATTGCCGATCCTCGGCTTTTTCAATTGCTGGTAACTTTGCCCCAATTAACTCCACACCGTAATTCTCTAGTACACCCTTCTTTGCCAAAGCCACGGCGATATTTAGAGCAGTTTGTCCGCCCATTGTCGGTAGTAGAGCATCGGGTCGTTCTTTGGCAATTACTTTTTCAACTAATTCCGGTGTTAACGGCTCAATATAAGTCCGATCCGCTGTTTCTGGATCAGTCATGATCGTCGCTGGGTTGGAGTTAACTAGCACCACCTCGTATCCTTCTTCTCGGAGCGCTTTACAGGCTTGTGTGCCGGAGTAATCGAACTCAGAGGCTTGTCCAATCACAATTGGACCAGAACCAAGCAGCAGAATTTTACGGAGATCGTCACGGCGGGGCATAGTCTTTGCTGAGTATGGGTATTTAAATCTTGACTATTTTAAGCGTCTTTATCTATAAGTAATGCTATTTATTTATCACTTTGCTAAGTTTTGCTGACACTTTTAACTAAAGAAGCAAGGGGCTAGAGGCTAGAAAAAAACTTATCTTCCTCATCGCCCCGCCTCTACTAACGGGTTGCCCCATTATTAGCAGCCACTACGAACCCCAGCGTTAAACTATCTTTGGTAAGGAAGTGAGCTAGATGGAAGGCTCGTTCCTCAGTTTTGAGCAGAATTTGTTCGTACAAATACCGCGTAGCGCGATCGCCTAGACTTTCTGCTTGTGCAGCTTGGCGGCGAATCAGGTTAATCATCGCTTGCTCTGCTGCTAAATCGTGTTCTACCATTTGACGGCAGGAATAGACACCATCGGGTTCCTGCTCAAAACAACACAATTGAGCTAATTGACTAAAGGTAGCCACGGGAACGCCACCTAGTCCATCCAATCGCTCTCCAATTTCATGGGTATGTCCCTGAACTTCTGCGTAGCTTTCGGCAAAAAACTGATGCAGCATATAAAATTCTGCACCTTCAACGACAAAATGATGCTTTTGGTATTGCAAATACAACGCCTGAAAACTAGCTAAGGCGACGTTGAATCCTTCACATACGGGCGCAGTAACGCTGTTATCCAGCAAAACTGGATTGTCGTACACCTGACCAAAGTTGCGTAATACAGTTTGAGCTTCAGACATGGTTCTCCTCTATTATTTTGTCAATTCTAGTTGCTAACTGCTGATAGACTACCACTTTAAAAAATTAACCCCAACCAGTGGCAAAGCCAGCGATCGCAGATCCGACTTCTTTAACTAAGAAAGCTCTTATCTTCATCAAATTCAGTTCAAAATTATTGTCAAGTTTATGAGAATTATTTGCAATTGCTGTATGCTATTACCTGTGGGCTAGACTCCTAACACTGGCATAAGTGAGGCAGTACAGCCGGAAAGACTACTGCTCTGTTTATTTCATCTTTGGAGGTAATTGTCTTGAAACCACCGATTCAACCAGAAGTAAGCGAGATCGTCGAAGTGAACTGGGCAGATCGATGGCAAGTGTATCACCGCTTGCAGGAGCTAGCTATTCCCTGTTGGTGTGACACTAATCAGCCATTGAGGGTTCACATTGATGATGCCTTGACAGCGGTTCAACTCTGGAGTGTTTTAAGGCAATTAACTACATCCCGGCAAGACTTAGTTTGCTGGTTAGAGCGCTGCTTCAGGTAACACTTGCTTAACACTAATAGATAATAGGTATTATAAAGATGAGTAAATTTCGCAGCAAAGACGTATCAGCTTTCAGTATTCAAGGACGATTTCTTAGTTTTGAGTTTGAAGATGGCTACATGAAGTACTTGCGGCTGGCAACTTCAGAAGGTGAATGTTGCATCAAGCTCTGCAAAGAATTACGTTCTTCGTTTGAATTACGTTTGATACCAGGTGACTGGCTACAGATTTTAGGTGAAAAAAAGCTTAACCGCAAAACTGGCAAAGTTAAACTAAAAGCCGAGCGAGTGATACCTGCTACTGCTAGCAACGAGCAAATTAACGTGCAACCCAAAAATAAGCAAGCCAAAACTAAGGCAAGTATTTTGGTATGTCAAAAGTCTAGTTGCATGAAGCGGGGTGGTACAGAGGTTTGCCATGCTTTAGAAGCAGCTTTGAGCGATCGCGGTTTGGAAAATCAAGTGGCAATCAAAGGAACTGGATGCCTTAAACAGTGCAAAGCTGGACCAAACTTAGTTATGCCAGATAAAACTCTTTACACCCAAATTCAAGCAGCCAAAATTCCGGAAGTGATTGATAGACATTTTACTGCCTACAAGGTGGGTAACAAGAGTTATCCCTTGGAACTGGCAGCGATGCCTACAGTAAGTGCTAACGGTGTCAATATTGTAGTTAAATAAGAAAAATTTCCCAAAAATTCATTTTTAGATTAAGCAAAAACTGACAATTTTTGCAATGCTCCGATACTTTTAGATACCAAAGAATGCCTATCCTAAAACATAGTTTGGAAAAGCCCGATAAGAGTTCCATCAGGATCTCGGAAATAAGCTGTTTTAATTCCATAATTGGGATTGTTTAAAGGCTCTGTAGTAAATTTGATTCCTTTGTGTTTTAGTTCCTGACAGGCTGACTCTAAGTTAGGCACTGTAAAAATCAACACAACTCTATCTTGACTTTCTACATTAGAAGGTTTATTAGCATTTCCAATCATCTCTGCCATTTCTTGGCGCCGGAATAAAGCAAGCCTCATATCTGCAACTACAAACTCAGCATATCCCTGA
>JAUJND010000047.1 GCA_030446505.1 Chroococcidiopsidaceae cyanobacterium YX2bin18
ACCTCCTCCATTCAATAACACAGATTATAACTTAGTATCCGAATTTATGAAAGGTTTTGGCATTGACTTGCGGCAATTAACTCGTAACCAGTTTGAACTGAAACGTCAACCTTAGCCTGTGTTTTTATTAGCCAACTTTTAGTCAGCAGTTCTATGAATCAATCGACTCATCCTACCGTAATTCTGGGTGGTGGCTTTACTGGGTTATTTACTGCCCTGCACCTATGCCATCAACGCTATTCTCGACCAGTTGTCTTGATTGACCAGAACGAGCGGTTTATCTTTAAGCCTTTGCTCTACGAGTTTCTCAGTGGTGAGATGAGTACCAACCAGGTCTGGCCACGCTATGAGGAACTATTTGACTGTAGTGGTGTAGCGTTCATTCAAGATACTGTCCAGACTATAAATCTCAAGCAACGGCAAATTGATCTCGCCTCCGGTTTACGCTACACCTACAGCAACTTGGTACTAGCTTTAGGTAGTGCTATTAACTACTTTGGTATTGAGGGAGCTAAGGAAAACGCAATTCCCTTCCGCACTGGTGAAGATGCAATGGCTCTGGGTCAACACTTGCATTCTTGCCTTCAGCGTGCCAGTCAGACTGAAGATCCACAGCAACGGCGCACGTTGCTAACCGTGGCAGTTATTGGTGCGGGTCCCGCCGGTGTCGAAATAGCGGCAACCCTTGCTGACTTGCTGCCTCGTTGGTATGACAAGCTGGGTGGCAATTCGCAGGAAATCCGCGTGGTGATTCTCAATCGCAGCAAAGAAATCCTCAAAGGTGATGTGAATTGTCATCTGCGGGCAACAGCCCAGAAGACATTGCAACAACGCACAGTACCCGTGGAGTTGTTGCTGGAGGTATCAGTAAGTGCTATTCAGCCAAATCTAGTTGAGTATAAGCGCTATCAGCATTCAGATACACTGCCAGCCGCAACTATTGTTTGGACAGCTGGGAACACAACTCATCCCCTAATTAAAAATCTATCGATTCCTGAAGAGCATCGAGATCAGCACGATCGCGTCTGCGTCACCCCAACATTACAACTTGCTGACTTTCCAGAAATCTTTGCTGGTGGTGATTGTGTTGCAGAGGGTGATAAACCACTGCCACTGACTGCCCAGGTTGCCTATCAGCAAGGGACAGCGATCGCCCGCAATTTAAAAGCGATCTCCGAGGGTAAAGACCCTCAACCAGTGCAAGTGAACCTGCGGGGGACGCTCCTGAAACTGGGATTGGGTGAGAGTGCTGCCAACCTTGGCGACCATTTTGAAATTACTGGGAGATTGGGTCATCTTATCCGTCGGGGTACCTACCTGCAACTCCTGCCGACTCCAGTCCATAATCTCAAAATTAGTCTTGAATGGCTGATCGATGAGATTTTTCACCGCTACATGAAGCCGAATTCATCTTCAAGAGTCTTGCGGTGGGCTGGGGGTGCATTAGCAGTAGTTGTATTAACAAGCAGTGGCTTGTTGATTTGGCGGACTACTCAGCCGACTCAATTCAATCGAGTTTGGCGTTCAACAAATTTACCAACTTTCATCAATCAGTTGTTACCTGAGCAAAAAAAACCACAGAATTAGCTCCTGAAGACGAATAAGTAAAACAGATCAAACAAGCTACCAATGAGGATAAAATCAATGGCAACTTCAACACAAAACAGAGCCGCGATTAGCAGAAATTTAGAAATTACCGGACTATTGCTAATAAGGTACGGAGTAGTGCTAATCCTATTCTGGATTGGACTACTGAAGTTTACTAGCTATGAAGCTAACGGCATTAAACCGTTTGTAGAAAACAGTCCATTCATGAGCTGGATGTACAGTGTATGGAGCGTTCAAGCGGCTTCAAATGTCATTGGAGTGATTGAAGTTGCCTCGGCGGTGCTGATGGCAGCACGACCTTGGTCTGCTCTAGCCTCAGCAATTGGAAGTGCGATGGCAGTTTGCACTTTTTTGCTAACGTTGAGCTTCTTGTTTTCGACTCCTCCTGTGTTGCAACAGGGCTTAGGATTTCCATTTTTATCTCCTGCGCCAGGACAGTTTCTGTTAAAAGATATCGTGCTTTTGGGCGCAGCAGTTTGGTCATTGGCAGAGTCTCTAAAAGCCATGAATGGCTTGCGGAATGGTCACCGCTCGTAGCCTAAAAAAGCTAATTAGGAATCGCCTTTGGCAGGAGCGGATTTGATTCCAATAGGCTGCGAAGCGCGAAGTTCCCCAAAAGCAAGGAATTACTGCTGCTTTTAATTTAAATATGCTGCGCCATCTCAACGTTCGCTTTGATGGAGATTTTGACCTTGAACAATTTGCCCATAAAGCTTTCTATAATCCGCTAGCTCACCAAATCGAGATGCATCTGTGTAGTTTACGAACTCAAACTGTAGTGCTGCAAGCCCTCGCTGCTCAATCTCGAGGTTCGCTTTTATGGAGTTTTTGATCTTGAACTATTTTCCTTTTTAGCTTTCTATATTCCGCTCTCTTAACACATCGAGATGCATCTGTGTAGTTTACGAACTCAAACTGTAGTGCTGCAAGCCCTCAAATTCAAAGTTTCGCTGGCAACTATTCGCACGGAAATTTCTCGCAAGTTTCATCTGCCGACTTTAATTTCTGTCATAGAGTCCCAAGGACTTCAGCCAGTACAGATTTGGACTGACCCCCACAACTGGTTTGCTCTGTTGCTTTGCCAGATGAATAAAAGACAATAATGCAATTGCGCTCTCAAGTTGAGCTTTAGAAATCCACGGCGCTCTCACCACAAGTTTAACAAGGCTAGGTAATCTGTGAGCACAAGCAACAGTGTAGTGAAGGCTCGAAAAGCTCTGGAAGCTTCCATCATTTACTACCGTGGACGACCAGTAGGGACGGTAGCAGCCCTTGACCCAGAAGTTGAGTCTCTCAACTACGACCAGTGTTTTGTCCGTGATTTTGTTCCTTCAGCGATCGCCTTTCTCATGGAAGGAAATGCTGAAATTGTCCGCAACTTTCTGGTAGAGACGCTAGCCTTGCAGAGCCGTGAGCGACAAATGAATTGTTTTAAGCCGGGTCAAGGACTGATGCCCGCTAGCTTCAAAGTGGTATTGCAGAATGACCAGGAACATTTAATCGCCGACTTTGGTGAACAGGCGATCGGCGGCGTGACTCCAGTTGATTCCTGCCTGTGGTGGCTAATCCTGCTGCGGGCTTATGTGAAAGCAACCGGAGACATTGAGCTTGCTCATCGAGATCAATTTCAGCGAGGGATCTGTTTAATTCTGGATCTTTGCCTGATCGCCCGGTTTGATATGTACCCAACCTTATTAGTTCCCGATGGGACTTTTATGATTGATCGCCGGATGGGAGTTTATGGATATCCCTTGGAAATCCAAGTGCTATTTTATGCTGCGCTGCGGGCAGCACGTCAGCTGCTCGTGCCTGCTGAAACCAGGGACTCCTATATTCAGGTAGTCGATAACCGCCTGGGACATCTCCTTTACCATGTCCGGCAATATTACTGGCTCAATCTCAAGCGCCTGAATGAAATTTATCGCTATAAGGGCGAGGAGTTTGGGGAAGGAGCGATGAACAAGTTTAACATCTATCCAGACTCCATTCCCGATTGGTTAACCGAGTGGCTACCGGAAACAGGGGGATATTTGGCGGGGAACCTGGGACCAGGACGAATGGACTTTCGCTTCTTTGCCTTGGGCAACATGATGGCAATTATCTCCTCCTTGGTAAGCGAGCAACAATCGCAGGCAATTATGGACCTGATTGAACAGCGCTGGCACGACTTAGTTGGATATACACCCATGAAAATTTGCTTTCCAGCACTGGAAGGTCGAGATTGGCAGGCTATCACTGGCTCTGATCCCAAAAATATACCATGGTCATATCATAACGGCGGTAATTGGCCTGTTCTCGTCTGGATGCTGGTAGCGGCAGCTGTGAAGACGGGTAGACCTGAACTAGGACACAGAATCCTGGAACTCGTCGATATCTGCTTGTATCGGGATCAATGGCCAGAATACTACGATGGCAAGCATGGTCGTTTGATTGGCAAAGAAGCTAGGAAGTATCAAACCTGGACGATCGCTGCTTTTCTAGTGGCAAAGGAATTAATAGCAAATCCTGACCATCTAGCCTTAGTTAGCTTCACCGAAGACCCTGCCATGATTGCCTGCACGATATGAGGATGACGTACAGGTTCGGTACAAGTGTGAAACACATAAATGAAGCTAATCCTCAAAAACTAAATAAAAAACAAACTATGCCAACCAAAGTCCCCGTTAATAATGAACAAATCGCCATTAGTGATGGCTCCTCCTTTCTAGTGACTGCCCGCGATGGTTCAATCAGCGATCGTCGTGTCCAAGGTTTCTTTGCTCGTGATACGCGCCTGATCTCCTACTACGAGATATCGCTCAACCGCCAGCCACTCCAGTTACTAGCCTCCAGCACCCTCACCCATCGCATCGCTTTCTACCAATTCACCAATCCTGAACTGCTGACTGTACGCGGTACTTTGCCTAGTAGCCGTTTGATTGTAGCGGTGCGGCGCGACATCCTGGGCGGTATGCATGAGGATATTGACATTACAAACCATCATCTGGAACGGGTCGAGTTTCAGTTAATGCTCGCTATCCGCTCAGACTTTGCTGACATCTTTCAAGTCAAGTCAAAGCAGCTGCTAGCACGCGGTCAGATAGAAACAACCTGGAAGGATGGGGTGCTCACAACTGAGTACCGGAACGGAGCGTTCCACCGTGGGATCATCACAGCACCAGACGGAGCCACTACGCCGCCACGCTACGCCAATGGTCGTCTCTTCTTTGATATCGCCCTTGATCCAGCTGAAACATGGCACGCTTGCATCAACTTTATTGCCTTGGTCGATGGTGAAGTTCTTGAACCTAAACATACCAGCGCTGCTACTGATGTGACAGCAGCTGGAAAAGTATTAACCAACTTCCTTGATATCTCGACCCAACTGCAATCATCCAACCGAGAAGTTACAGAAACCTATCAGCAAGCACTTGTGGATATAGGAGCGTTGCGGATTGAGGTTGAGGAAAATGGGCGCTCCTTTTGGATGCCAGCAGCAGGAATGCCGTGGTTTGTTGCCGTCTTTGGCCGCGACTCTATTATTGCCAGTTTGCAAGCTATGGCTGTTAGTTACGAGTTTGGGCGCGGCACCTTGGTTAAGCTGGCTCAGTTGCAGGCAACTGAAGTAGACGACTGGCGCGATGCTCAACCTGGCAAAATTCTCCATGAGATCCGCCAAGGTGAGTTGGCACAACTGCATGAAATTCCTCATACACCTTATTACGGGACAGTAGAAGCCACTATTCTCTGGATTATCACCTTAGCCGAAGCCTACCGTTGGAATACCGACTTCAGTATGCTGAATGATTGCCAAGTACCCTTAGAACGAGCATTAGCCTGGATTGACCAGTATGGAGATTTTGATGGCGACGGCTTTGTAGAATACGTGACTCGCTCCCAGCAAGGACTACGCAATCAAGGATGGAAGGATTCTGGGGACTCTATAGTTTACCCGGATGGTAGCCAAGTTGACCCGCCTATTGCTCTCTGTGAAGTCCAGGGCTACGTCTATGATGCCTGGCAACGGGCAGCTGAAATTTATGAGGTCTGGGATCAGAGCGATCGCGCCCAAAAGCTGCGTTCCAAAGCCCACGATCTCTACCAACGGTTCAATGATTACTTTTGGCTAGCAGATGAAGGCTTTTACTGTCTGGGATTGGATAGTAACAAGCAGCAAATCCAGTCAATTGCCTCAAACCCTGGTCACTTACTCTGGTCTGGAATTGTACCGCCAGAACGAGCGGAGCCGCTAGTTCAGCGACTTTTCCAACCAGATCTCTGGTGTGGCTGGGGTGTACGTACCCTCTCAGCCAAGAATCCAGCTTATAACCCGATCAGTTATCAACTCGGCAGTGTTTGGCCCCATGACAACTCTTTTATTGCAGCTGGACTGAAGCGGTACGGTTATCACTCCCAAGCTAATCGGGTTGCAGAGGGTATTTTTGCTGCCGCCAGCTACTTTGAGGCAGGACGGATGCCAGAACTCTTTGCTGGAATTGAACGCCAGCCGGAAAGCTTTCCTGTTCCTTACCCGGATGCCAATGTTCCACAGGCATGGGCGGCTGGCTCAATTTTCTTGCTAATCCGCACTATCCTTGGTCTTGAAGCCAATGCCCCTCAACGAAAGTTAAGAGTGCGACCAACTCTACCAGAGTGGTTACCTGATCTGGAACTGACGAATTTAGCGGTTGGGGAGGCAACGGTTGACCTACGCTTCTGGCGTGAAGATACAAAAAACCGATGGGAAGTCACTCACCTAGATGGTGAGTTAGAAGTGTATACCGATGATTCCGAAGCGAATGGTACTGAGTTTTGAAGAGATTGTTCAACTCAAAAATTTTTCAGCATCCCTTATTTTACATGAGAGAACTAAGTCATGAATGCTCTACGCCGACATTGGCCGGAATACCTGATGGAAGCTGCGGGTTTGGGCATCTTTATGATCTCGGCGAGTGTAGTAACAGTGATTCTGGAGCATCCAGTTTCACCAATCCGGCAAGCGATTACTGACGCAATGTTTCGTCGCTTTGTCATTGGGGTGGCTATGGGTTTGACGGCGATCGCCATTATCTACTCTCCTTGGGGCAAGCAATCGGGCGCTCATATTAATCCGGTAGTTACGTTCACCTTCTGGCGACTAGGAAAGGTGAAGTCTTGGGATGCCTTTTTTTACATCATGGCGCAGTTTTTGGGAGGACTGATTGGTCTACTGCTGGTTGCAAAGGTACTCAAGAGGGCGATCGCAGACCCGTCTGTTAATTACATCGTCACGGTTCCAGGCTCAGGCGGAGTTGGAGTTGCGTTTATTGCTGAGTTAATCATCTCCTTCGGTCTAATGACAATAGTTCTATGCACGTCTAATAACCAGAGACTAGCTCAGTGGACAGGAGTGTTTGCGGGCATTCTGGTTGCAACTTATATCACACTTGAAGCTCCGCTTTCAGGCATGAGTATGAATCCAGCCCGCACTTTAGCATCGGCTCTTCCTGCTCAAGTCTGGACAGCAGTGTGGATCTACTTCTTTGCGCCACTCTTGGGAATGCTGCTGGCAGCAGAGGTTTACCTGCTGGGGAGTAAAAGCCCAAATCCAGTCAAGTGCGCCAAACTAAACCATGAGAACAATAAACGCTGCATCTTCCACTGCGGCTATCAGGAGGAAAGAGTGCAGGCGATGCAAGCTGAACATTTTCACTAACAAAGATTAAATAACCCTTCATCTCATCCCAGGGAGTAAAAACGTGACTGGTCAGCATTACGACATCATCATCATTGGTACTGGTGCTGGAGGTGGCACTTTGGCTTACCGACTAGCACCAACCGGGAAAAAAATTTTAGTGCTGGAGCGAGGGACTTTCCTGCCGCGAGAAAAAGAGAATTGGAATACAGTCGAAGTCTTTCAAAAAGATCGCTACCACACAACTGAGGTGTGGTACACCAAACAGAGTGAAAAACTACACCCTGGTACTGGATATTGGGTCGGTGGCAATACTAAAGTGTTTGGCGGCGCACTATTTCGGCTGCGGGAACGGGACTTTGAGCAGGTTAAACATCGGGGCGGCATTTCTCCAGCATGGCCCCTGAAGTACCATGACTTCGAGCCTTACTACACCCAAGCGGAAAAACTTTACCAAGTACACGGTCAGCGAGGTCTCGATCCAACCGAACCCCCAACAACGGAAACATATTCTTTTCCTCCCGTCAGCCACGAGCCGCGCATTCAGGAGATTCACGACGATTTGCAAAAAAAAGGCTTGCACCCGTTTTATCTGCCTTTAGCAATTAGGCTGAGTGAAGCTAATCGAGTTTTGAGTACCTGCATTCGCTGTAATACTTGCGATGGCTTTCCCTGTCTGGTCAATGCTAAGTCCGATGCTGATATTAGCTGTGTACGTCCGGCAACAGAGTACAAGAATCTCACCTTACTAACAGAAGCAAAAGTTTTGCGCCTGCTTACTAACTCGTCTGGGTTGGAGGTACAGGGGGTGGAAACAGCAATTCAAGGTCAGCTTCATTCCTTTTATGCCGATATTGTCGTGGTTGCCTGTGGCGCTATTAACTCCGCAGCGTTGTTGCTCCGTTCAGCTAATGAAAAGCACCCGAATGGATTAGCTAACACTTCCGACCAAGTGGGGCGTAACTTGATGAAACATCAGAACGGGGCGATCGTGGGTGTAACAAAGAAATCGAACCCCAGCGTTTTCCAAAAGACTCTGGCAATTAATGATTTTTATTGGGGTGAGCCGGATTTTGATTACCCTATGGTAATCGCGTGCGCGTCAAAGGAGACAGGATTCATCTCGACTATACCGATAACAATACCGAGGCATTTGATCGTCTGCTAACACGTTGGACTGAGGTTTTGAAATCCATTAACTGTGGCGATCGCTTTTTGCCGTGTTCACTCTATTTCCGGAAGCGAATCCCCCCTCCAAGGGGTAGCTCATCAAGTGGGTACTTGTCGGTTTGGCAACGACCCTCAAACCTCGGTGCTGGATCTCAATTGCCGGACTCATGATGTGAATAATCTCTATGTCGTTGACGGCAGCTTCTTCCCATCGAGTGCGGCTGTGAATCCATCTCTGACAATTATGGCTAATGCCTTACGAGTAGGGGAGCATCTGATTGAGCGAATGAAATGAATCAACAAAACTCTTTAAATCAGCCAAAAATCAGGAAAAATTCAATGTCAACCCTTAATAACCCAATGCTTTACTTAGCGGTTTGGTTACTGGATTAGTAATCATGACTGTGACACCTATCAAAACCCTAAAAAGGGCAACTCTGTCTATTTGCTGCTTCGTCGCCATCGGTCTTTTCACTTATGAGCGAGCTGAATCCCAGATCTATCGGGCGCAGGACAGCCAGACCATTCCAGTAAAACTAAAACAGCTACTGCCAACTGTCAAAGCGGTGGACTCTGTTGGCATGACCGTTGCTGATATGGATCGTTCGCTTGAGTTTTATTCCCAAGTACTGTCCTTCAAAAAGGTATCAGATGTAGAGGTTTGGGGAGCTAACTACGAACACTTGCACGGGTTTTTGGACTACGGATGCGAGTGGTTCGGATGCAGCTTGGTAGCGAGGTGATTGAGCTGACGGACTATTTAACGCCAGAGGGAAAGCCAATCCCCGCTAACTCGCGCAGTAATGACCACTGGTTTCAGCACATTGCGATCACTGTCAGTGACATGGACAAAGCTCTACCAACGCTTGCGCCAGTACAAAGTCCAACATACATCTACTGCACCTCAGCGCCTTCCTGACTGGAACAAAGCAGCAGCTTGAATTGCGCTTTTACTTCAATGACCCAGACGGTCATAACCTGGAAATTATTAACTTTCCACCGGGAAAAGGCGATCTAAAATGGCAGCGCCCTACTAATCAAATATTTTTAGGGATTGATCATACGGCGATCGCTGTAGCTAATACTGAGGCGAGTTTGAAGTTCTACCGCGATCTACTGGGTTGAAACTGGCTGGGGAAAGTGAAAACTACGGCACAGAGCAAGAACATCTTAACAATGTGTTTGGAGCACGATTGCAAATTAGCAGTCTGAGAGCACCTGTAGGGCCCGGGATTGAGTTTCTCGAATATTTGACACCACGAGATGGTCGTCCTTTTCCAGCAGATGCCCACAGCAACGATCTGCTGCATTGGCAGACAACATTGGTAGTTTCCGACGCAGAGGCAGTAGCACGGGCAAATGCGTAGCAGAAAAGTTAAATTTGTGTCGACCGACGTTATTGAAATTCCCGCAGAAGTATTGGGATTCAAGCAGGGCTTTTTGATGAGAGACCCTGACGGTCATGTGATGCGTTTGGTTGAAAAATGAATAAAGCTTTTATGCCTTCTTTGGGTCACACCTATCACTAAGGAGAAAAGGATGGAGTTAGAAGGAAAAACTGCTCTGGTAACGGGCGCAAATCAGGGAATTGGACAGGCGATCGCTGTATGTCTGGCGCAAGCAGGGGCAGACATTATAATCGACTATCGCTCTCACCCCGAAGGCGCTGAGGAAACCAAAGCAAAAGTTGAAGCGACGGGACGCAAAGGTTTCCCGATTAAGGTAGATGTAAGTGTTTTGTCCGAGATTGAGCATCTAATCGAGTCAGGAATTCAACAGTTTGGCAAAATTGACATTTTGGTAAACAATGCAGGACTGGAGAAAACGCCAACTTTTGGGATGTCACTGAAGATGACTATGACAAGGTGATGAATGTCAATCTTAAAGGAGCCTTTTTGTCACCCAAGCCACGGTCAAACACCTCAAAGAGACCCAACGCCCTGGCAAGATTATTAATATCAGTTCAGTCCATGAAGAACTACCTTTTCCCATTTCACTGCCTACTGCGCTAGTAAGGGTGGTGATGAAGATGATGATGCGGAACCTAGCAGCAGAACTGGGACCATTTGGCATCACGGTGAATAATGTAGCACCGGGAGCAATCCAAACACCGATCAACAAAGACCTACTTAACGACTCCGAAAGCTCAACGCTTTGCTGAAGAACATTCCTCTAGGTCGATTAGGCAAACCAGAGGATGTTGCTGCCCTAGTTGCTTTTCTAGCTTCCCGTCGTTGATTACATCACGGGGCTCCACCTTCTATGTCGATGGCGGACTGCTGTGGAACTACCAAGAGCAGTAAAGTCATGCTTAACAAGGCTCCAACGTGGAAAGAACAGGAGAAAATAATGCTGCTTTATGAGCTTTTTTCGGCTATCGATTCTAGGCAGGTTTGATTACAAAGCTTATTCAACAGGATGGAGAGTATACTGCCCAGAATCAAGCCTCGCTCCTGAACAAAGAACTCGCTACCATCTTAGAGGTAAATTGAATGATGGAAGAAGCCGACGCAATTATTATTGGTAGTGGTCAGGTGGGAATTCCTCTTAGCTGCTGATTTAGCTAAAGAAGGTCGCAAAGTTGTTTTTGCTTGAACGAGACGCTTTAGGTAGTTGTAACCATGGTTGTACACCTTCTAAAGTATTTCTGGCGGTTGCTCATGCAGCTGGCTTCACTACAAAACTAAGAGATAAGTTAGGCATTCAACAAGTTCGGTTGCTGATTTTCTGGCAGTTATGAGCGGGTGCGCGGAATTGCAACCTTTAATCCGGGCGAGCTGCAAGCGTTTGTGCTCGTTGGCGGAGAGGCACAGGGTGAGGCATCTTTTGTGAAGAGGGCACAGTTAAGCAGGCGGTGAAGCAATAAACCAAGCCCCCAATTGCAATTAATACCGCACATCTTCACTCTGCTCCAAAATTCCGTTTAGTACAGGTACAATCGTATCTAACTAATAGAAATTTCTTTGACTTTAACAGTTACCGCCACGGCTTTTAGTAATTGGAGGGGGCTACATTGGTTTGGAACTGGGACAGGGATTAGCACGTTTGGGCAGTCAAACTCAGATAATTGTCCGCGGCGATCGCCTCTTGGGTCAAGAAGAGTCAGATGTGAGTGCAACCTTAGCGGAGGCGTTTCAGCAGGATGGTATTGAACTTCATTTCAATGTCAAAGTTGAGCAAGTCGCTCATGCAAACGATGTATTTACCCTGACACTGAGCAACGGTCAAGAACTCCAAGGTGAAGCTTTACTAATCGCCACCGGACGCAAACCGAACACGAGCACTCTTAACACTGCTGCTGCTGGCGTTGAGCTAGATCAGCAGGGTTTCGTTAAGATTAACGAGCAGTTTCAGACTACCAGTTCTGGAGTGTATGCGATCGGAGATGTCGCTAAACAGCCTGCCTTTACCCACGTATCCTGGGAAGATTATCGGCGCTTAAAAGCAATTCTTGGCGGTGAAAACCGGACGCGCAATGACAGAGTACTTGGTTATGCTGTCTACACCGAACCTCAAGTCGGGCGAGTTGGTTTAACCTTGGAAGCAGCACAGCAGCAAGACTTCAATGCCCATGCTGTCACGCTGCCGATGAGCCACATTGCCCGCGCTATCGAGTGGGGTCACGATCTGGGATTTTACCGGATGGTGGTAGATAGAGACACTGATAAAATTTTGGGGGCGACGCTAGTTGGCTATGAAACCGCCGAGTTAGTACACGTATTTTTAGCTCTGATGGAGGCGGGGGCGACTTGGCAGTTGTTGGAGCAGTCTGTGCATATCCATCCTACTTATGGCGAGGCGTTGCCTAGTTTGGCACGTTTACTGCTAGGTGAAGATATGCCTACGTGTCCCAATATGTGAGGATTCACCTATGACAACCAATCTGCAAGTGGGCGATCACTTTCCTGACTTTGAATTACCAAATCACGATAATGAACTGCTGAGGCTATCTAGTCTTACTCAGCCGGGCTTAATGGACAAACATTTAGGATTTACAGACGGCTACCCGCTGATTTTGGTCTTTTATCGAGGCTTTTTTTGTCCGCGCGATCGCCAGCAGCTGCCACAGTTAGTGCAGTTTCAGCAGGAATTAGCAGTCAACTATTGCAAGTTAGTGACAGTCAGCGTCGATCCACCCTTAGTACAAGCAGCATTTAGAGCGGGTTTAGGAGCACAGTGGCCCTTTTTATGCGACCAAAAACGAGAGATCGTCAAGCAAATCAACATCCTTGATGAAACTGAAGGCGAGTACGCCTATCGCCCGCAGCCCTATACGTTTGTGTTAAAACCTGACCTGACCATCCATAAGATTTACAACGGTTGGTTCTTTGTGGGGCGACCAACGCTTGAAGAGCTGCGGCTGGATCTGCGTACCATCATGGAAACTCGGTCTGACTACTGCTACGAGGCATATAATACGCCAGCAGTTCGGCAAATTCGTATACCTCAGCAGGAATGGACTGACGGCGCACCACCTTTAGGGGCAAATGGGTTACCCATAGTACGGGGTAGAGTGCGCTGGTTTGATATTAAAGCAGGCAATGGGCTGATTACCAAAGACGACGGTGGTGAAGATATCTTCTTTAACTTCACTGCCATTCCTGGACAGGGATATCGCACACTACAAGCAGGCGCACTAGTGTGGTTTGAGCTTGTTGAAAGTAAATTTGGTCTAACTGCTCGCAATGTTCAGCAGGAAGGGAAAGAAACTATGGAATAGATTAAATTTTTCTTTTCTAGAAAGCTTAGTTGCTCTGAACTAAGGCTTCTCACTGTTGTCAATCTCTATGACCCCTTTCTCTGCTACTAGTAATTTATCTCCTTGAAAGCTTTGTTAAGGGGTAGTTTGAACTGTCAAATGTCAACTATCTTGGAAGGTCGGCGAAGATTATTCTGCTGGATGAGAGCCAGAAGAAGTGGAGCGAGCCAAGGCCGTCTTCTGCCGAAAACTTTGAGTTTGGATTTCGATAATCGTCGCATGGTGAACTAGCCGATCAATAGCAGCAACAGTCATGGTGGCATCAGCAAAAATGGTATCCCAATCACTGAAAGTCTGGTTAGCGGTAATCAGCAGGCTTTTGATTTCATAGCGGTGAGCAATTAACTCAAACAGAACCGAAGTTTCCGCCTCGGATTTCTTGACATATCCGGGTTGTGTAGGAAAAAACGAGCGAGGTGATAAGCTGAGAAACTCGTGGTTCAGATTCAAACCTCTGGATGACCAAGTCCAACCTGTTCAAGTGGCGGCACAACCCAGCGCCCAAATCATCCTTCGTTGTGTCCGATGGTATCACCAGCTACCCACTCGTACCGCCAAGTAGCAGAAATGGTAATGAGCGTGGTATGGATATCGATCACACAAAGGTGTTCCGTTGGGTGCAGGAGTATGGACAAGAATTAGACAGGCGATGCCGACCACATCTGCGCCCGACCAATGATTCTTGGAGAGTGGACGAAACTTATATCAAGGTCAAAGGCAAGGATAGATACTTGTATCGGGCAGTAGATTCAGATGGAAACGGTTATGTTGCAAAAACTTTAGAAGGACAGAAAAACCCTGATGTAGGGATTGAGTTTAGGCAGCCACTCCAAAAATTTCAGCTACAAACTCGACTCGTTCTTTGACGGTTCCTCTCCAACTTTTCAACTTGTCCTTTCCTTAGCATATTCATAACTTCATATCCTTTTAATGTTCGTCGTGCGGTGTTGAATGAGCCAAACCCCATCCCCGATTTGACTAACCTTTTTATAAATCGATGGTCTTGCTCAACTATATTATTGAGATACTTGTTCTGTCGTAATTCTACTTGCTCAGACAACTCTTCTTTTTCTTTGAGTTCATCTACAGCTTTCGGATAAGCCGCATTTTTGTCAACATTAATGACACGAGGTTCTTGGGTGTGAACTGCACTCAACGCTTTGCGGAAAACCGCTTGGCGGCAGCAGCGTCTCGCTTGGTTGTTAGGTAGAAAGTCCAAGGTATTGCTGCCAGAATCAACGGACGATACAGATATTTTGGCTTCCCCTTGACCTCAATGTAAGTTTCATCTACTCTCCAAGAATCATTAGTTGGTCTCAAATGAGGACGGCAGCGCTTGTCTAATTCTGGCCCATACTGCTGTACCCAACGAAACACTGTCGTGTGATTTACAGCTATACCACGCTCGTTGACTATCTCTGCTACTTGGCGGTAGCCGAGCGGTAACTACAATACCAACGCACACAGCAGAGGATGATGTTGGCTTCGTAGTGCCGCCACTTGAAGGGGTTCGACTGGACATGGAGACGACAGCAAACAGACACGATCTCTCACCCTACCACCTGCTGCTTCAGTTTTTGCAACACAACCTTGTTGAGGTAACGTTCAAGATCAGTTTGCAAACACGCCATGACATTGCTGGGATACCGAGTTGAAGTCAAATCGATGTCATTGCCATCAAAGTATTGGCGCTCGATCGCTTGAATGTTCAGTACCGCTTGATAGGCTTGCTCCAGAGCACGTTCGGGGGTTTTGAGATATACCACTGATAGGTCGTTTGTAGCTGATCCCACAAGGTTTTGCGAGAAAGATCAAAAGATCGAGTTGGTAGATTGACTTTCATCGTCAAATTTCCGGCAACAGTTGAGGAATTTTTAGAAAAAGGTTAAATCCATAGCAGGTCGTTACAGCGTGGATAAACGGGAGGGCAGGAGGCGAGTCATCCAACCTTCCAGGTAGGTACGAACTGCTTGCTGCTCAACTGGATCGGTGGTGGTGAGGGCGTGGGGAGCCAGCCCTTGAATGGCAGCATTGGTGACGCAAAACATGGATTTTTGGAAGGTCTGGCAGATTAGCACCCGCAGGTCGTCTTCACCTCTGGGCGATCGCTGGTAAATCTCGTGCAGGTAATCGGGCAAGAAGTGGCGCATATCTTGCATCAGCAGGGTGGGCGGAATCCCTGCGGCCCCGGTCATGAGCGGATCGGCATAAAGTGCGCCGTAGGCAAATTCAGCCGGATTGGGAGAAATCTGGTGCGCCTGTGCGTTGTAGGAAACCGTGCCAAAAAAGGGCGTTCCCTTCAGGAACACAGCTTCGACATAGGGAACTGCCACGTCCATCAAAAATGTGATTCCGGCGGAGAGGGGAATGATGTCGTAGGATTGGTTGCGAATTTTAACTGCATATGTGATGGGGGTGGCAGCCGCGTCCACCAAGCCCTGGCAAATGTGATCGACAACATTGCGAATGGATTGAATCTCACCGCGATCGTAGTGAGCCGACAAGTTTATAAACATATCGCTCATGATGCGCCAGAACTGACCCAGAGCACTGTAGTAGCACAGTTGCCGCACCTGTTCCGGGAAAAAGGCAGGGAAGAGGCGATGGAATGCCTGGAAGACGGGATTATAGCGGAACTTAGCAACGATCGCCTGTTCAGCCAGGGCAGCGAGTTCTGGGGAATCCAGGTATGCATCAAAGGGGGTGCTACCGTGCCACAGCATCGCCTTCATGCAATATTCGGCATATTCAAAGTTGATGCGATCGTGCCATGCGTACTTCATCATCTTCTTGAACGTAATCTCTTTGTTGAAATATTTGAAGATGGGAAACGGCTCTAGAAACGCATTCTCGGCAATGGAAATCAAATTTTTGGAATAGGCATCCAGGACAATCCCGTAACTGTGCAGAATGCCCACGACTTCCTTGATGTGATGTTCTGAGTTAGGCAGCAGGGTGTGACCCGATTCGAGTTGATGGATATAGTGGCTGAGTGGATGATTGGACGGCTTCAATGATGCGTTAGTGGTAATCATGACAATGCCTCCTAAATGTTGTGTTGATTCAAACGGATTGCTAATCGATTGCTTACAGGCGTGAAGCAGTGTTTGGCTGAGAGATAACCAGGGATGCGTTTGCGATTTTTGTCTTAGGTTCTAAGGCTACGATTGCGGCTTCACTCTGATTAATCAACCAACTTGGCTGAATTCCCAACAGGATAATAATTGCTGCGAGTACAACTGCTGGCAGCCGTTCTGCCCAACTAACCCGAGGCAGATCCAGCACCGCTGATGATAGGCGACCAAAAAAGGCGCGGTTGAGCAACATCAAGAAGTAAACTGCCGTCAAGCCTGTACCAACCATACAAAGCAGCGTTTGCACCGGGAACACTGCAAAACTACCCCGGAAAATCAAAAACTCAGCAATAAATCCTGCCATACCGGGAATTCCAGCACTTGCCATTACTGCTAACACCATCAAGCTGCCTACCACTGGCAGTCCGCGTTCGGGGTTAAGCAGCCCTTTGAGCGTATCTAAACTGCGACTCCCCGTTTTGGCGTAAACCACGCCCACGAGCAGAAACAGTAAGCCAGAGATAAGACCGTGACTGACCATCTGCACAACGGCTCCTAGCAAGCTCAGTGGAGTCGCAGATGCTGCTGCTAGCAAAATAAATCCCATGTGTCCGACCGAGCTGTAGGCAACCATCTTCTTCATATCAGTTTGGGTAATCGCCACGAGTATCCCAAACAACACACTCACTACCGCCCAAGTTGCCAACCAGGGAGCCAAAGCTGACCAAGCTGCGGGAAATAACCCTACCCCAAAGCGCAGCAATCCGTAGGTGCCTAACTTCAACAGCACCCCTGCCAGCAACACGGAAACGGGCGTTGAAGCTTCGACGTGAGCATCAGGTAGCCAGGTGTGGAAGGGAACCAGCGGCACCTTGATCGCAAACCCTAGCAGAATTGGCAGGAGCAACAGAATTTGAGTTCCGACCGGGAGCATGGCAGCCAGCGCCGGATCGTAGGCAAAGGTCGAGGCACCTGTGAAATCGACGACTCCTAGGAAGCCAACCAGTAAGCACATACCCGAAAGGGCTGTAAAAATCAGGAACTTAGTCGCTGCATATTCCCGTCGCGCACCGCCCCAAATATTGATCAGCAGATACAGGGGAATCAATTCCATTTCATAGAACAGGAAAAACAGCAGCAAATCATGCGCTAGGAACGCCCCTGCCACCGCTGCATTCAGCAACAACATCAGTGCATGATATTAGCTGGGACGAGGGTTAGGGGGAGCGGTGCTGTAGATGGCAATTCCGGTGAGCAATCCATTCAGCACTAATAAAGACGACGACAAGCCATCAATTCCCAAGTGATAAGTCAAACCAAGGGTATCTAGCCAGGAAAGATGTTCCTCAAACTGCAACTTAGCACTCAATAAATCAAACTGGCTGGCTAAGGCAATCGCCCAAACAAACATTAAAGCATGATCGCCAAAGTACTCCAGCGAGCCAAACGAGGCGTGATTCCCGGACCAAACCAACGATCGCTGCACCTAACAAAGGTATCCAAATCAAAGCACTCAGCATGATCATTCTCCTTATTCAAGCTTTAGCTTTTCAATTCACTCAGCTATCTTTTCTTAGCTCCAAACGTGAGTATCTAGAAGAGAAAGCTAATGACAGTAGATAACCAAACCCTTGCAAAAACTCCCAACTCACGATCACTACCAGCACCCCTAAACTCACTAAGATAGTGAATACATAGGATTGAGACGCTCCAGAAGTAACATACTTGAGACTTTGACCACTAAAGATCGCAGCAAATCCAACTAAATTGCAATGCCATCCAAAATGTAGCGATCGCACCAGGCAGAGAACTTCGAGAGCTGCGTTACTGCAAATACCACCGTTGAGCGATAAGATCAGCATAGAAATCATAGGCCAGCATATTGTGGAAGTAGCCTGGAATTTTGGACACTGGACTCAACCAGATCCGCTTGAACGGGAACATTGCACCTACAACAAAACCAATCAAGCCAGAAGTTACAAGCAGCGTTTCTGCTACGGGATTCAAGTTGAGAATGGGAGGCAGCAACGTCAACTGTCGCAGCATAAAGGGAACGGAGATGGTTGTCACGCTCACAGCCATCATGGGTAATGTCATCATCCAGCCCTTCCGGTGCTCGACGGGCTTTCACCTGCGGTTGACCTAAGAACGTTAGACGGAAGACCCGAATCAAATTAAACGCGGTCAAGCCATTTACCAACAGCAACACACCAACGAGCCAGGAGTATCGATCCAGAGGCGATCGACCCCCCGTTGCATTTACAAAAGCCACCGAGCGGGAACAATCCGACCAAGCCAACTGCACCAACTAGAAACGCACTCGCGGTAATCAGCGTCACGTTTTGCCCAACCCGCCCATCTCAGTCAAATCCTGAGTGTTCGTGTTGGTAATCACACAATACTCATAAACAGAGCTGTCTTGGCGATCGCGTGCGCCAGAATCAGCATCAGGGCAACCAGTTCGCTGCATGCCCACTGCAACAAAGACCAATCCCAGATAAGCACTGGTGGAGTGAGAGAGCACGCTTGATGTCAATTTGGGCGATGGAAACGAAAGAAGAACCGATGGCAGTAATGGCTCCGATTGCAATCAGCGTCGCCGTCACAACCGGGACATGGTTAAAATCGGCTGCATCTTAATCAGCAAGTAAGCACCGCAGGAAACCACTAGGGAATTTCGCAACACAGAGGCAGGACCGGGCGCTTCCATGGCTTCATCTAGCCACAGGTGCAGCGGAAACTGAGCACACTTACCCACCGGACCCGCCATCAGCGCTAAGCCGATCAGGGTTGTGGCAATAGGGGATAAGTTAGCCGTTTCTGCCCAGGCATACAGGTCAGGGAAATTGGTGCTACCAGCCAGGGTGGAAAGCGCCACAACGCCCATTGGCAGCAGCACATCGCCCACTCGCTTAGTCAGGAAGGCATCTCGTGCTGCGGTGATCACCAAGGGTTGGCATACCAGAAACCCACTAGCAAATAGGTAGAAACGGTCAGCAACTCTAGCAGGCAATAGCTGAGCAATAGTGAATTACTGATAGTTAATCCACTCATAGCTGCTTCAAAAAAATCCCATCAGGGCAAAGAAACGCGCCAGTGCCCAATCTTTCTCCATGTAACCCAGCGCAAACAGTTGTGCCAGCAGGCTCAGCCCCGTCACCAGTTCCATCGCCCCAACGCTAACCACGCCGCAGAAATTTCCAGGGCAAAGGTCAAATCGAGGTCTGTCGCTCGAAACCAGTGGATGATGAGCTGTTGAGCAGGCTGTTTCCAAACTATATTGAAGACAGCTAGCCCGTGTACGTAGGCACTAAAGGTCATGAGCAGATTGAAATAGGCTGCCGGACGAGGACCTGTGCGTTGAACGATTCCTAAAGACCAGGGAAGGGTGAGAACTGCTCCTAGCAAGCCATAGAATGGAATCAGCCAGATGGTTTGAATGAGAAATTCATTCATTGGAATATCTCTTAACTGCTAATGGGTAGAAACTTTAGACCAATCCATTCGAGAATTGGAGGAAATTAGAAATCTGCAAGAGAAGCCGGTGTAGGAAAGCCCTCATTTGATCGCGAAGCAAACGGTCTGCGGTAGCGATCGGTTAAGCCCTCCCACTCCACCGTAAGGGTGCTGCCTCTTTCCTCCTGCTGACTTGCCCAGTTAGACAGCAAGTCGAAACAGGTGTGATCGACATAAGCTAGCTTCTCTAGGTGAACATGCAAGTGTGCATTAGGAGGCATCTTTTCTAGAACAGATGCTAACTCTGCAAGCGGACAAATGTTGCAGCGCCTTCTAAGTGAATGTCAATTCGTTGAGTACACTTATCGCGCTCTATACGAATATTCAAGTTAGATACTTTGGAAATCACGAACACTGCTGTCAACACAATGCCGATCAGAATCCCTGTCAGCAGTTCCGTGCAAACACGATGGTGATAAAGGTGGCGAAGAAAATGATTAGCGGAATTCGCCCATACCGCTTGAGGTGACGAATATGCTCTATTTCAATCAGCCTGTAGCCAGTGACAACCAGAATCGCAGCTAAACTTGCGGTTTTTCACCATCCTGAGCAAGGTAGGAGCAGCCACCACCAATGCCAACAACCACACTCCGTGCAGAATGGCTGAAACTCTGGTTTTTGCACCTGCCTCCACATTGACTGAGCTACGCACAATCACCCCTGTCATCGGCAATGCGCCCAGAGCTCCGCAAATCAGGTTGCCAATTCCCTGGGCACTTAACTCTTGATCAAAATTTGCTCTCTGTCCCTGGTGCATTCGATCGACCGCGACGGCTGAGAGCAAACTTTCAGCGCTGGCAATGAATGCGATCGTGATCGCATTCAGCAACATGGGAGCTTTAATCAAATTAAAAAGACTGCTAGGTTGCGGTAGCCGAATCGTTTCTAGCAAATTAGTCGGGACATCTACATAAGTAATCTGTAGCTTCAGAATGGCTGCAACTGACGTTGCCAAAACCACCGCAACCAATGCACCAGGTACCAGTCTCAACTGCTTAGGCTTAAACTTATCCCATGCCAACAGCGTCACGATTGATAAAAAACCGATCGCCGCTGCTAAGTGATGATTAGCGTCACTAACCGAGACGAACGCTTTGTAGAAAGCTTCTGGAATAGAAATCAAGTTCTCAATGCCATGAATACGGGGTTTGTCATCGATCATGACGTGGAGCTGAGATGCAAGAATCAGCACCCCAATGCCCGACAACATGCCGTAAATCACGGCAGGAGACATGGCACGAAACAGTTGTCCCAGCTTAAACCGACCTGCCAGCAGTTGAATTAAGCCTGCTAACATCAGCACTGGACCTACCATCTCAATGCCGCGATCGCGCACGAGTTCTGCCACGACAACCGCTAATCCAGCCGCTGGTCCACTGACTTGAAACGGAGAACCCGAAATGGTGCCGACCACAAGACCACCCACCATACCTGTCACCAAACCAAGGGCAGGCGGCACGCCAGAGGCAAGCGCAATACCCAAACACAATGGCAAAGCAACGAGGAACACTACAAACGAAGCAAGCAAATCCTTAGTCAATAGTTGCGGATCTAAGAGACCTTTGAGCTTTCTCATGAGTTTCCTCCAAAGCAATGACCCTACAAAGGGCATTGCTTGAAATAAAGACAATCACACCGTTGAACTGACACACTCAAAATCTCTTTTCCCTAACTTCTAATTAGGGGAGATAGTTAAAACTCCTTACAAGGGAGTGGGAGATTCAACTACGTAAATTTGAGTACGGGAGTTGCTATTTAACAGAGTTACAATTCTTGATGAAACTTCAATGAACGTTTCATGAGAGTTTTCTCATGCAAGGCGGATGATGAGCGATCCTTCCCAGTTCGTCGCCTTCTCAGTACGTCAATTGAACGCTGGCATTCGCCCCTGTTCTTGCCTGCTCAAAGCTCAAAGTCCCTAATTTTGGCAAACTTTGAGGAGTCCAGTTTCGCCAGAATTAGAGGCTAGGGAGCTTAACCGAGATATATGAGGTTATGAACGATCGCCCAGCTGGGTCTGGACTCGGGTCAGTAGTGCGTTGAAATGCAGCGGCTTAGTGATGTAATCGTTGGCCCCCAGTTTGAGCGCGATCGCCTTCTGCTTCTCATCGTCCTGAGCCGTGATGATAATAATTGGATGCGGATCTCCCTGAGCACGCAGCTGCTTCAGGACAGTCCAGCCATCGATTAATGGCAAACCCAGGTCCAGTAACAGCAGATCAAAGGGTTGTTTTTGGGTAAGTTCGATTGCTTCTTGCCCATCACGGGCGATCACAACAGTGAATCCGTATTTGCGGAACCCTTTCTCTAAAAATCCGGCAATGCGAGATTCATCCTCGGCAATTAAAATCTGCTTCATCGGTTGCTATACTAGGCTAAAGGCAACAGGAACACACGAAAAATGTGCTTTTCGTCACTTCTTTAAGTGTGTCACGAGATCAGAAAAAACTGAATGAGAACTTTCTCATGTCCGCAATCGGTAGCCCATGCCTCTGACTGTCTCGATCAGGTCATTCCCCAGCTTCTTGCGAAGATACCCCACATACACATCCACAATATTTGAGCCAGGGTCGTACTCATAACCCCAAACGTGGTTGAGCAACTGCTCCCGGCTCATCACTTGCCCCGGATAGCGCAAGAACGTTTCTGCCAGGATAAACTCACGAGCTGACAGTTCGATCGGGCGGTTACCCACCTGTACCTCCCGGGTTCGCAGATTAAGCGACACTTTGCCAATAGTCAGCACCATGTCTTCCTTGCTAGAAGGTGCTTGGCGGTTTCGCAGTTGCACGCGCACCCGTGCCAACAATTCTTCAAAACGGAATGGCTTGGTGACGTAGTCATCTGCACCGCCTTCTAAACCTGCTACTTTGGCGTGAATGTCATCACGGGCAGTCAATACGATAATGGGCAGTCGTTCCCCCTGTCCTCTTAGGGTCTCTAGCACAGTTAACCCATCCTGGTCAGGCAGTCCTAGATCTAAAATCAGCAGATCAAACTCGCCACTTTGAGCTAGCAGCATTGCCTCATGGGCGTTGGTGACTACGGTTGTGAGCAAGCCATTGGCTTTGAGTCCCTTTTCTATAAAGGCGGCAATCCGGGATTCGTCTTCAGCAATTAGAAGGCGACTCATCTTAAATATCCTCTTAAGCAGGCTTCAGTGGAATGATAATTGTAAAAGTGGCTCCCATGTCAAGTTGGCTATATAGCTCTACCCGACCGTTATGGGCTTCTATGATCGCCTGCACAATGGCTAATCCCAAACCTGTTCCTTCTACAGAACGGCTGTTCAGACCACGAGCAAATCGCTGAAAAATTCGTTTTTGGTCTTCGGGTGCAATTCCCTTGCCAGTATCTCTTAGCCACAACCGAACTAAGTTCTCCCCTAGGCTAGATCCAAAAGCGATTGTATCTGTGATTTCGGTATACTGAGTTGCATTTTGGGCCAGATTAGTCAAGGCTTGGGTTAATCGTTGGCGATCGACCACAACTTGTCCTTGGCCCAAGGCATCGAGTTGCCAGTTGCGATCACCCAGTGCCGTAATTTTGGTAAACAGTTCCTCCGTAAATGTGCTCAAATCCACGGTTTCAAACTGCAAAAAATCGGGTCGCTCTGCCTTTGCTAGCAGCACCAAGTCACTAACCAAGCGGCTCATGCGGTCGATTTCGTCTAACACTAATTCCACCGTTGCCCGTTGCTCTTCAGGGTCATCTCCCATCAACTCCAGATGACCGCGCACAATGGTGATCGGGGTTCGCAGTTCATGTCCTGCGTCATTGAGGAAATTACGCTGACTGTCAAAGGCTGCTTGCAACCGATCCATCATCTGATTGAAGGTTAGGGCTAACCGGGCTAATTCCCCATTTCCTTGGACAGGCAACCGCTGGGTCAGGTCAGACTCACTCACTGAACGGGCTGCTTTAGCCAATAACTGTAGCGGAGCTAGCACCCGCCCTGCCGCAATCCAAGCTAGCAGCGATGCAAAGACCAATACTCCAATCGTCACCTCTGTAACCACAATGACAACGTCATCTACCTCCCTGTGTTCGCGCGCTATAGAGTAAGCCAGCACCAGTACCCCTCGATTACTTCCTTTCACCAATGGTTCAGCAATGTAAATCAGTGCTTCATTGGGAGAGATTATCAGTTGACCCTGTTGAGGGCGAGTTAACTGGGCTAGCCGACTCATTAGAGCTGAGTTTTTATGTAGGTCTCCTAGAACAGCTCTAGGGCTAGAGCGATAGAACTGACCATTAGAGAGGGTAATGAAAAATTGCCCCTCATCCGGAATCGTGCTATTAAGAAATGCTTTCAGAACCGCTTCAACATTATCTCCAAACGGTTTTCCCGTAGCTGGATCTCGTCCTACGGATAACTGGCGGAATTTTGCAACTTCCTGTACCAGCGATCGCTGAACTTCCTGCTCTAAACGGTCAGTGAGCTTCTCTCGAATTGCCACAATAGTGATAACTGCGGAGCAAGCCATTAGTGGCAGATACCAGAGTAATATTTGCGTTCGGGCTTTCCCCAACACCCCCCAGCGCTGAAGAAATCGATTGAGTTTTCTAAGATACAAAGCTCCTTTTCTACTAGAGTAAGGGCGCGGGCGCAGTCTTGTCGATTCTCTATCCATGCAATTTAGAAGATGTATAAAAAGTATAAAATATAACTTCTGTGTATTTAGAATGCAGGAGTTATTAACCTGGCAATGATAGAGGTTGTGTTGCAAAAACTGAAGCAGCAGGTGGTAGGGTGAGAGATCGTGTCTGTTTGCTGTCGTCTCCATGTCCAAGTCGAACCCCTTCAAGTGGCGGCACTACGAAGCCAACATCATCCTCTGCTGTGTGCGTTGGTATTGTAGTTACCCGCTCAGCTACCGCCAAGTAGCAGAGATAGTCAACGAGCGTGGTATAGCTGTAAATCACACGACGGTGTTTCGTTGGGTACAGCAGTATGGGCCAGAATTAGACAAGCGCTGCCGTCCTCATTTGAGACCAACTAATGATTCTTGGAGAGTAGATGAAACTTACATTGAGGTCAAGGGGAAGCCAAAATATCTGTATCGAGCCGTTGATTCTGATGGCAATACCTTGGACTTTCTACTAACAGCCAAGCAGAGACGCTGCTGCCGCCAAGCGGTTTTTCCGCAAAGCGTTGAGTGCAGTTCACACCCAAGAACCTCGTGTCATTAATGTTGACAAAAATGCGGCTTATCCGAAAGCTGTAGATGAACTCAAAGAAAAAGAAGAGTTGTCTGAGCAAGTAGAATTACGACAGAACAAGTATCTCAATAATATAGTTGAGCAAGACCATCGATTTATAAAAAGGTTAGTCAAATCGGGGATGGGGTTTGGCTCATTCAACACCGCACGACGAACATTAAAAGGATATGAAGTTATGAATATGCTAAGGAAAGGACAAGTTGAAAAGTTGGAGAGAGAACCGTCAAAGAACGAGTCGAGTTTGTAGCTGAAATTTTTGGAGTGGCTGCCTAAACTCAATCCCTACATCAGGGTTTTTCTGTCCTTCTAAAGTTTTTGCAACATAACCGTAATCGCTGCAATTTCCATTAACAAGCGTGCCATTGAGCTACAGCCCAAATCCAGAGCTAAAGGGCAAGCGATTTGTAGACTTCATTGGCTTGATGCAACAAAATATAGATGAGACTCTGCAAAATGATTTCTCGTTGATACAAATTAACATTTTGCCCTTAGATTATAACAATGCTTAGAACTTGCACCAAGCTTAAATGCTTTGACAATAAGTATTTTAGCTAAATTTTCCTTAGATTTGAATTCTCCTTCATATAAAGCTTTCAAGGCAAGGCGATTACTTGAAAAAATTAGGAGAGCTTGAGAACCTTATTTTTACGTTAGGTGCGAGATCTAAGAATGGAGACTTTTCATACATCCTCTGAATGCAATGAGGCACTATTTATGTTAACGAACAGCTTTAAGTGCTCCATACAATACTTCGTGTCGCTTGAAGACTGCTTCGTACACCAGATTTGCTTGTGGCTGTACTATATTACTGTCCTGTGGCAGCATCTTGAATACAGCCTCTAAATTCGGGTATGCACCAACCCCTACCATTGCCAGAATTGCTGCTCCGTAAGCGGCTCCTTCTGTCGCTTTGGGAGCAATTAGTTCTGTTTGCAAAATATCTGCCAAAATTTGTAGCCAAACGCTGGATCGCGCTCCTCCACCTGTTGCTAAAAGCTGATAAACTGGAGTTATTTCGCTGATTACCTCTAACGCTGCCCGCAGGCTGAATGCAACCCCCTCTAGTACAGCACGAATCAAATCTGCCTGCGTATGAGCCAAAGACAAATTAACCCAAGCACCACGAGTATCTGGATCAAGGTGGGGACTGCGTTCTCCTGATAGGTGGGGTAGAAATAGAACGCCACGAGCACCAGGTAGTGAGCGATTAGCCATGTCCATTAGAGCGGTGTAGGGCTGATTCGGCGCAAATGTATCTCGATACCAACGCAGAGAGCTACCCGCCGCCAGTGTCACTCCTAGCAAATGGTATCCACCATCTACATGACAGAACAAATGCACCTGACCTTCTGGATCTGGAATTGGGTAACTGTAGGGTATAAAAACGACTCCTGATGTGCCGATACCTAGACTGCCTCGGTTTAGATTACTGGATGAAATGCCTAGACCTATAGCTGCTGCCGCAGTGTCACTGCCTCCTGCGACTACAGGTAATCCAGCAGGCAATCCCACACGGGCTGCTATTTCCGATCTCAGCCTACCGGCGATCGCAGTAGACTCAACTATGGAGGGAAACAAAGCTGGACTGATATTAAGGGCATCAAGAATATCTGTATCCCATTGACGCTTAGTTATATTCAAACACCCCACACCAGAGGCAACAGACGGCTCTGTCACTGACTCGCTAGTCAGCACGTATCCTAGATAATCTTTTGGCAGCAGAATCTGCCCTAGTTGAGCATACGCTTGCGGTTCTTCAGTTCGTAACCATACTAACTTCGGAAGTTGAAATCCTGTAGTAGTACGATTTCCAGTGCGCTGGATTAATTCCTGACGAGAAATGGTGGCTTCAATTGCCTCAACGGCTTTACCTGTACGTTGGTCATTCCACAAAATTGCTGGTCGGATAACTCTGCCTTCTGCATTGAGCCCAACCATGCCATGCATTTGTCCAGACAAACCAAGGGCAATCACTCGATGTCCATCTAGCTGTTGAGTAACATTGGACAGAACACTCAGACTGGCTTCAACCCAATCCGATGGATTCTGCTCTGTCCAACCGGGCTGTGGGGTTAACAGAGGATAGCTTTTCGTTGAAGAAGCGATAACTTGCCCTTGTAAGTCAACAGCAAGCACCCGCACTCCTCCTGTACCTAAATCTAAGCCAACTACCACGTCAGCCAATCGCTCCCTCCCAAATTTTGCACTTTAGATTAGCAAGTTTAAAATACTGTCAATGTTTTCCTCAACTGCCACATTAATCTCCCGTTCCAGCTTTTCTTTACTCAACAAACCCGACAAGATGCGTTCACCAATAATAAACGGGTTATGTTGCAAAAACTTTAGAAGGACAGAAAAACCCTGATGTAGGGATTGAGTTTAGGCAGCCACTCCAAAAATTTCAGCTACAAACTCGACTCGTTCTTTGACGGTTCCTCTCTCCAACTTTTCAACTTGTCCTTTCCTTAGCATATTCATAACTTCATCCTTTAATGTTCGTCGTGCGGTGTTGAATGAGCCAAACCCCATCCCCGATTTGACTAACCTTATAAATCGATGGTCTTGCTCAACTATATTATTGAGATACTTGTTCTGTCGTAGTTCTACTTGCTCAGACAACTCTTCTTTTCTTTGAGTTCATCTACAGCTCGGATAAGCCGCATTTTTGTCAACATTAATGACACGAGGTTCTTGGTGTGAACTGCACTCAACGCTTTGCGGAAAAAACCGCTTGGCGGCAGCGTCTCCTTGGCTGTTAGAAAGTCAAGGTATTGCCATCAGAATCAACGGCTCGATACAGATATTTTGGCTTCCCCTTTGACCCTCAATGTAAGTTTCATCTACTCTCAAGAATCATTAGTTGGTCTCAAATGAGGACGGTGCTTGTCTAATTCTGTGGGCCCATACTGTTGTACCCAACGAAACACCGTCGTGTGATTTACAGCTATACCACGCTCGTTGACTATCTCTGCTACTTGGCGGTAGCTGAGCGGGTAACTACAATACCAACGCACACAGCAGAGGATGATGTTGGCTTCGTGCTGCCACTTGAAGGGGTTCGACTTGGACATGGAGACGACAGCAAACAGACACGATCTCTCACCCTACTCACCTGCTGCTTCGTTTTTGCAACACAACCCTGCACTTCAGACCACAGACATCAGGGTGGGACGCTAACTTTCAGGAAGTCTACCACCAAAAGGCAAGCTCAAAACCCGCATCATTGGGCATTCAACCAGGGGCTCAATTGTTGGTGGATTATCAGCCAAAGCCAGGTGCGTTGTTTCCCGGAATGCGAGGGCAATCGCTTACCTTGACTCGGTTCATGGCTGATAAAATTCTTAAAGCCGCCTGCTTTAGCGTCAGTCTTTTCGGAGTAAGTACCTACAGCTTCAGGCGTACTGCCCTCACTCCAGATGTCTAGCGCTGGCATCCCTCTACGCCACATTCAGGAAATATCAGGACACAATGATTTAGGAACATTGCAGCGTTACCTGGAAGTTACCCCTGAGCAAAGAGACGATAAAGCTGTTGCCGTAATTGGATTTTGATAGAAGATTCATTACGACCGCTGATGTATCTCTGACAACTAGCGATAGCTAAGAGGATACCTGGTTGAAAGGGCAAGGTGTTAGCCATTGAAACTGATTGCCAGGGCGTAAGCCCAATAATACTCATCCATCCTGCTTCTTTTGCACACAATCCTATTCATCACTACCGGTTGAAGTAATTTTTTTTCAAGTCATAGGAAATTTGCATAAGTAAGTGAAACCAGACCGATGAAATATGTAAAAGCACTCAAAATAATTTCCATTCTGCTATAGCAACACAACATGAACGTAACGCACCCACTACAAAGCTTCAAGATTCAACCGTTTTCTGGCTTAAAGCTTTGCAGCCAGAGTAGTCAGCCGTCAGCCAGTATCTGTAGCAGAAAGTACGACTCTACTAGGCAAGCTACTAGACGGGCGTTACCAGGTTGTGCAAGTTTTAGGTGCTAGGGGATTCAGTCAAACCTACCTCGCCAAAGACATCCATAAACCAAGTAACCCTTAATTTGTGCTGGTCAAACACTTCAAACCTGCTAGTAGCGATCCTAGCTTTTACGAACTGCTCAACGCTCCATCAGAAGAAATTCTAGAGAAACTCGGTCACAACAACCAAATTCCTCGCTATTGGCTTACTTTGAAGAGGAGCAAAATTTTTACCCGATACAGGAGTATATTGAAGGTCAACCACTCAGTGCTAAATGCAGCCTGGCTACTGCTGGTCGGAAAGCCGTCATTCAACGCTGCAACAGTTGATCTCCTGGTGATACTATTCACACTAGTGGAGTGATCCATCGTGATATCAAACCTGACAATTTAATCCAACGGAAGCAGGACAATAAATTAGTTTTAATTGACTTTGGTAGCATTAAGCAAATTAGGAACTCAAACCTGTAACTCCTCAAGGTCATCAAAGTGCTACTATCCCCATTGTACCAAGGCTACATGGCAGCAGAGCAGGGACAGTGACCTTCCGCCTCCAGCAGCGACTCCTACGCACTCGGTATTATTAGCGTCCGCTAATAACTTCGATTAACTCCCACGCAATTTCAGCTAGATCCTGGGATACAGATGAGATTTGCTGGCAGCAACAGGCTAAAGTCAGTTCTGAGCTAGCCTCTTTCATCAGCAAACTAGTGTCCTACCACTTCAAAGATCAAGTACCAGTCAGCCATTAGCACTAGAAGTCTCCAGCCATTGACTAAACTTCAGCTCCAAAACCTTCTAGGTATTCATTTAGCCAGGGTATGGTAGGGGCCTTCAACAATTATCAACTCTTCTACCCTAGCGTCTCAGCTTTCCTGCTCTAAACCACTCCACCACCCCCACCGACTCAACATATAGCACCTCCTCACATCCTACTGTCTCAGCTTCCTTCTTCAGAGCCTAATCAAAAAGCAGTTTTCTCTATTAATTCATCAGAGCAACCAATAGATTCCAAGAACAGAAGTTGGATTTGGGCTGGAATTGGAACAGGTTTAGCCTCTGCTGTGGCTCTATCGGCTGGAATTTCCTCTTTACCAGATAGTTCTAGCTCTGTGCGAAGTGTTTCTACAAATAGCTCTGCGCCAAGTGTTTCTACAAATAGCTCCGGAAAAAATGCTTCTGACAGAGGTGTCACATCACCACATAATTCCAATTCTTTGAGCAGCCCTCAGATAGAAAAATCATCTCAGACTAGTAATGCAGAAGCCTCCACGTCCAGGTCTAGCTTTACTGCTCCGAACATCTCTAGGTCAGTAAGAGAACAGCCTCCTACTCTTCCTATAGAGAGACGACAAGTCATCGCAGCTACTACTAATCCTCCTGTTGAGCAGCCCCAGCTTAAGTTAGCAAGCGAACAGCCTTCTAGTCTTCCTATAGAAAGGCGACAAGTCATTGCAGCTACTGCTAATCCTTCTGTTGAGCAGCTCAAGCTAACCAAGACCCCTACCAATCTTTCAACTGAGAAATTAGAGGAAATAGCCACTATTGCTAAATTGTCTACTGAGAATCGCAAGCTAACCAAAGCTTCTGAAGCTTTGCTTGCCGAGCTTGAGTTGCTAAAAGTGATAGCCACCACCGCCCAGTCCTCTGCTGAGAAGCACAAGCTAACCAATACTTCTAAAGATGTATCTGCTGAACAGCCAGAGGTAATTGAAACCACTACTAATCTTTCTCCTAAAAAGCTAGATAAGGCAAATACAACCCCTGTTAATTCCTCTACTGAGTGGGAGTCAAGGGTAATGGCAACCCGTACCCATCCGCCTACTGAGAAGCAAGAAGAGGTAATGACGACTCCTACCAAGATGCCTAGTGAGTGGGAGTCAAGGGTAATGGCAACCCGTACCCATCCGCCTACTGAGAAGCAAGAAGAGGTAATGACAACGCCTGACGATCCCGCAACTGATTGGAAATCAAGGGTAATGGCAACCCGTACCCGTCCTTTTCAGGAGAAGCAAGAGGAACTAATGACAACTCCTGTTAATCCGCCTACCCAAGAAGAGCCAGAGTCATTACCAGATACAGAAGCTTTGCTTGCCAAGCTGCGAGAAAAAGTGGCACCTTCTTCTCATCCGTCTGCACAGGAATTAGAAACATCTCCAGATTTTGAAGATGTGCCTGCTGAGGAGCAAGAAAAAGTGGCACTTCCTTCCAACTTACCTGCTAAAACAAAACATTTTTTAGAATCTCTTCCTGAGGCAAGCAATACACCAGGAACACCTCTAAATGCTGAATTATCGCAGAACTCTCAACTCCATAGCACTCTCCCAAGTAATTCAAAGAATGCTCATTCCTCGGTCATTAGCCCTGATGGTCAGTTTCTCGCTGGTATCAGCACGAACAATACAATCAAAATTTGGAATATGCACACTGGAGAAGTATTGAGCACCCTCAAGGGAGACTCTAGTAAAGTTCAGTCTGTCGCTATTAGTCCTGATGGTCAAACTCTTGTCAGTGTCAGTGCAGACAATACAATCAAAAATTGGAATTTGCATACCGGAGAACTGCTGAACACTTCCACAGATCATCTAGCATAGTCTGTCAGCTTTAACTCCAGTGGTGAAACCTTAGTAACTCATACTCTTTGTTTACCAAAACTATGTTAACCAAATCTGAAAAACTAGCTCAACGCATCCAAGAGATTCATGATTTTATTGCTAGTAGAAGCAGTCAAGATGTGTCATTTGCAGCAATTAGTCAAGAACTGGAAAAAATATCTAATGCCCTCAAGGTGGGAAAGCTCACAGTTCAAATTGTTAGTAATGATCCTGCCTCTGCTCAAGCACTTCAGAACTTTCTTTACAATTGTAAAGCACTACCAGAGTTTTACCAATTCTATGTCACTACTCTGCCTAGTAAACCTGAGGAAGCTACACCAAAGTCGAGTGAGTTTCATCAATTGGTAGATTGTGATGTGTTGTGCCTAGTTGTTGAGTTGAAGCAGATACTCTCAAGTAGCGAACAATGGTTTATTGAACAAGTTAGTAATACTCACGCTGTTAAACAATTTGTAGTGGTAGAAATACCAAATAATAATAGTCAGTTAGAGCAACTATCTCAAGCTAACATGGCTGAAATTAAAGCCTGGATTCAAAGTCATAGCTCCGAGCCATCCATTGAGGTAATTACTTTATTTCTGTGTCCTTTTTACCCAATTGCTCAGGCAACAGTGATTGATTCTAGTTTACAGAAGAAGCTCGATCAGTTTTGCAAAACTCT
>JAUJND010000048.1 GCA_030446505.1 Chroococcidiopsidaceae cyanobacterium YX2bin18
AAATTAATAACTCAAAATCTCATGATATTGTTAATTGATATACAATAAACCCTCTACTTTACTAATAATCTAAATTCAGTTAATCTAAGTTGGCTTTTTAGATAAAAGCTCAAACGCCTAAATTACTCACCAAGCGCGATCGCTAAGTCGCAAGCCGCTTTGGATGTTCGTGCTCACTTAATAGCGTCAATTTAAGTGGTGGTGACTAGATGAATACAAAGTCAGCCAATACTACACTTCAGCTAGAAGACTATTTTAAACAGACTGGGCTAATTTAGGAAATTTGGTACTAATTACGAATAGGCATGGCAGCGTTGAAAGGACGAGATTTATTAAGTCTGGCAGATTTAAGTGCAGATGAAGTTCAAGAACTTCTGCAATTGGCAGCACAACTCAAATCTGGACAGATAAACTTGCGTTGTAATAAAGTTCTGGGACTATTGTTTTACAAAGCTTCTACCAGAACGCGAGTCAGTTTTTCTGTAGCGATGTATCAGCTAGGCGGACAAGTAATGGATCTTAATCCCGATGTTACTCAAGTCAGCCGTGGGGAGCCAGTACAAGATACAGCGCGAGTTTTAGATCGATATTTGGATATTTTGGCGATTCGGACGTTTGAGCAACAGCAACTTGAAACCTTTGCTCAGTATACCAAAATTCCAGTTATTAATGCTTTGACTGATTTAGAGCATCCTTGTCAGATTTTGGCAGATTTATTAACGATTCAAGAGTGCTTTGGTAAACTTGCTGGGTTGACTTTAACTTACTTAGGCGATGGAAATAATGTTGCTCACTCGCTGCTACTAGGTTGTGCATTAGTGGGGATGAATGTGAGAATTGCTACACCTCCTGAATTTGAGCCGAATCCTGCGATTGTAGAGCAAGCGCAGGCGATCGCCCGATCCCAGACAGAAGTAGTGGTGACTCATGATGCCGTTGCAACAGCGCGAGGAGCTAATGTACTTTATACCGATGTTTGGGCAAGTATGGGGCAAGAGGCGGAAGCAACTTCTCGAATTCCTGTATTTCAGCCATATCAAATTAATCAGCATCTGTTAAGCATTGCTAATCCAAAAGCTATTGTTTTACACTGCTTACCAGCCCATCGTGGTGAAGAAATTACTAATGGAGTTATGGAGGGTTTCCAGTCACGGGTTTGGGATCAAGCAGAAAACCGACTTCATGCACAAAAGGCATTGCTTGTAAGTTTATTAGGGGCAGATTGAAATGGTGAGAGGCAAGAGGCAATAGATTTATCCAGATGAAGACAGTATCAGCAAGTTTACCGATCTTCATCTCCTGATAGTAGATCAAAAAACTTGCTTGAAAATAAAATAGGTAGTGGTTCAAGTAGCCGCAGATAGCAAACGTTCAAGAGAAGGGCAACAGTAGGTTACAAAGGTGGCAATGTGCGGTATCTTGTAGCGATTTTTGGTCTGTGGATTGGCAGTTTTTCCCAAAGTCTAGGCGTAGAGCAGTTAGCAAAAAGATTCGTATAACTAACTTCATTATTTTTACCTTCGGCTCTTACTGAGTGACCATGTTATTATCCTCTAACAGCCAAAATACGCCTGGCATATGACGCTTGTTAGTATTTAAAACTAGATTGGTGTCAGCAGAAGGATCTACTAAAAAAACAAAGCTTTCAAGTGATGCTAACTCTTGTAAATTTTTGTTAGGTATTGTTCCTACTACTTCAATAAATCCTTTAAATTCTGAGTTAGTTTGACTCATCGACAAATTTGTAGTCTCTTCATTTATGAAATCATCTCCTGTAGACACGTTTGAAATAATTGTACCCCTTAAACCATTTTCTCCCTTCACTCGTGCGATACTAGAGCGTATCTTTAAGTCGTAATCATTTGCTAACTTTGTTACTTGAGCCTTAGTGAGTGGTTTATTAAAAGTAATTGTTACAAATACTTCTTGTTCAGGGTCAACTTCAGCATTCAACTTATCTAACTTTTTCTTATTCTCTGCTTTGTATAACAAAAGCTCCTTCTTTGACTTCTTGATTTTGTTCTCATATTCTGCAACTGCGTTAAAATTTGGTTTTAATACCTGTGCATTTGTAGTTACACTTGCTACTCCTATTACAGCAGCTATACCAACAACCATCAATAGCTTAATTTTATTTTTCACTACGTTCTTTCCTCAATCATATATTTAATTAATGTGGTTCTATCCCAATTAAAAGGGATATCTTCTTTGAATATGAGGGCTTATTGGTTCTAGATTATACTCACCATTAAAGAAGCTATGTGTACTTTCTTGCGAACCAAACTCAAAGTTAACAGCTGAGATCGAGTTTTGAAACGTTGATTTGTTATTGAGAGCATTTTGTAGTACTAATGTTCTATATACTCTTTGTGTTCTGACTACAAATTTATGGAACTCCTGACAGAAGCTCAACAACAATTGTATGACTGGCTAGCAGAATACATTAGGCAACACCAGCATTCGCCTTCAATCCGACAAATGATGCAGGCGATGAACCTAAAATCACCAGCACCGATTCAGAGTCGTTTAGAACATTTACGTGCCAAAGGATACATTGGATGGACAGAAGGCAAGGCGCGGACAATTCAAATTAGGCAACCTAGAGGCCAGGGTGTGCCAGTATTAGGTGCGATCGCTGCTGGTGGTTTACTCGAACCGTTTACTGATGCTATAGAACAGCTAGACTTTTCTAGCTTATTTTTACCACCGCAAACATTCGCGCTACGGGTGATGGGCGACAGTATGATTGAAGACTTAATTACTGAGGGAGATGTAGTGATCATGCGCCCAGTGCCAGAACCAGATCAGCTAAAAAATGGCACAATTGTCGCGGCAATGGTGGATGGACATGGCACAACATTAAAGCGCTTTTATCGTCAGGGCGATCGCGTTACGCTTAAGCCAGCAAATTCCAAATACAAGCCAATTGAAGTTGCTGCTATGCAAGTGCAAGTGCAGGGCGCACTTATCGGTGTCTGGCGAGATTACAACTAATAATCAAGGTAATAAATATTACTGTGATAATATCGGGAATTAATTGTGTTGAGTAGATCTCGATGTATTTGAAGCAGAATACAGCATGGCGACTGCGCCTGGAACACATTCCGACTTGCAACCGAGATTGCCGAACCTAAGGAAGTTATTAGTTACTGCTGAACAGCAAGGACATTACCGAGTCATACCCTTACCGGGATGCCTAAAATACCGTCCTCGATCCAATTACGACAGTATCAGCAGCAAGCAGTCGCTAGTTGGTTTGCTAACAACGGTAGAGGCGTTGAAAATGGCTACTGGTAGCGGTAAGACGATTACAGCACTCTTTGTCGCTTGCGAACTATACCAAAATCGGCTTGCAAGTATTGCTGGTAGTCTGTCCCTATCGGCATTTAGTCACCCAATGGGCGCGAGAATGCGAAAAATTTAGTTTACAGCCAATCCTAGCCTTTGAGAATGTACACACCTGGCAAAGTCAACTTTCAACCGCGCTATACAACGTGCGTTCTGGCAGCCAGCCGTTTCACAGTCATCACTACAAATTCTACTTTGATGGGAGACAGCTTACAGTCTCAGCTAAAGTATTTCCCAGAGAAAACTTTAATTATCGGAGATGAAGCGCATAACTTAGGCGCACCACGTCTAGAACAAAGTTTACCGCGGGCGATCGGGCTGCGCCTTGCCTTATCTGCAACCCCAGAACGCTACTTGATCAACAAGGCACAGAATTTATCTTCGATTACTTCGGTTCTGTACTGCAACCAGACTTACTCTAGCAGATGCAATTCAACAAGGGGCGCTAGTCCCCTATCTTTACTATCCGATTCTAGTAGACTTGACAGAATCAGAAGCATATGCATACGCCCGGTTAAGTACCAGGATAGGCTGGGTACTTGCCTCTAAAGAAGACGGTGCTAATAACAATGATGCTTTAACAGCGTTGTTGATGCAAAGAGCCAGGTTAATAGGCGCAGCAGCCAACAAATTAGGACGTTTTACGGCAATTAATGCAAACTCGCCTTGATACTCACCATACTTTGTTTTATTGCGGCGATGGCTCTGTAAGAAGGTGCTTTTGAGTACAGACTCCACCCGCCAGCTAACACTGTAGTTAAAATGCTGGGTGCAGAATTAGGTTACCGAGTTAATACTTATACTGCAGAGACACCTTTAGCGAAACGCGAAACTTTGCGACGACAATTTGAAAGCGGACAGTTGCAGGGTTTAGTAGCAATTCGGTGTTTAGACGAGGGCGTAGATATTCCAGCAATTCAGACTGCTGTAATTCTTGCCAGTAGCAGCAATCCGCCAGTTTGTGCAGCGTCGGGGACGAATTTTACGTCCTTACCCTGGCAAGGAATGCGCCACCTCATTTGACATGATTGTAATACCGCCAGAATTAGATAGACAAACTTGGGAAGTAGAACGCAATCTGCTGCGAAAAGAGTTACGGCGATTCGTAGAGTTTGCCGACTTAGCTGACAATGCTGGAGAAGCTAGAACAAAACTGTTAGCGCTTCAGAAACAATACAGCTTGCTGGATTTGTAAAGCTAAGTGAATTAAAGTATGATCAATTATAATAATTGTTACATCAAAACTCTAAGTATGTAGAATGAATAAATCACGTCTTTACTCCTGTAAAGACGTGAAAATAATTTTACGCATTTAAGAAAATGTATTTTATATGACATACGAACAGAGTATGAATGATGTACAGGAGCCAATTACAAACGCTCCTCCAGAAGTTCGTCAAATTATTGAGCGAGTGTTGCAAGCTGAAAAAGATAAGCTCTCTACATGAAAGTTCCGCGCAATATTAATGATGACATCTTAAGAATTATCAAGGAAGAAGTGCAATGAAACTGATGTCAATTCAACTATGTAATTTTCGTCAGTTTTACGGTAAAACGCCAGAAATTGCCCTGGCGTGGGGAGAGCGTAATACTACAATTATTCATGGCAACAATGGAGCCGGAAAAAACAACACTGCTAAATGCATTTACTTGGGTATTATACGAAAAATTTACTCCTGCATTTGCATCTGTTGACAAATTAGTAAATAAACGAGCAATTACTGAGGCTCAACCAGGACAACCAGTAGAATGCTGGGTAGAAGTTGCATTTGAACATGACAGTAAACGCTACCGATTTAAGCGGTTATGCCGTGCATATAATAATGGTGGTATTGAGCATAGTAAAAGTGAATTATATCCTTATGTAGCAGGAGATGATGGACGCTGGACACTGTCACAACAACTACCAGAAGATATAATTGGTCGGATTTTACCTGAAACTTTATATCAGTATTTCTTCTTTGATGGTGAGCGGATTGAGCGCATTGTCAGGTATGACAAAAAAGCTGAGATTGCCGAAGCTACAAAGGAACTATGTTAGGAATAAAGGTATTAGATCGCTCGACAGAACATTTGAAAAATGCGAAAAAGACGCTGGAAGATGAACTTAAGACGATTGGCGACTCTGAAACTAGAAAGCTGTTAAGAGAACAAGAGAAATTAGAACAAGAAAGTGATAATTTATTAGAGCGTCAGATGAGATATCGAATGAGTTAATTAACCAACAAGAAGTAAAAAAAGCAATAGGCGATCAAGCATTAGAACTGAGTGGTGCTAAAGAGTTGCAACACTTACGAGACGAACTTGAGCAACAACAAAATCAATTAGAGAGCAACTCAAGCAAGCAAAAGATGCACTGAAAAGAGCTATCTCAACACGAGGTTACACTGTTTTTACTATCAGACGTAATAGTTAAATTCCGCAGCATTATTGATGGTTTGCGAGAAAGAGGCGAATTACCTACTGGAATTAAGCGGCAATTTGTCGGTGATTTACTCAACCAGGAACGTTGTATTTGTGGTGCAGAACTGTTAGAAGGAACTCATGCCCATCATTTAGTACAGTCCTGGATGGATAAAGCTGGTTCCTCGGATGTAGAAGAAACAGCTATCCGCATGGGCGCTCAAGTAGATGAAATTGATAAACAAGCACCTGAATTTTGGCGCGAAGTTGATAGACAGCAAGCTAACATCAATCAGTGGAGAAATGAAATTTCTAGAATAGAAACCCAGCTAGATGATATTAAAGAAAAACTGAGAAATTATCCGAATGAAGACATCCAACAGTTGCAACTCCGTTTTGGATACAACAGAACATTTAATTAGGGAATTAATTTTAGAGCAAGGTGCGAATCAGCAAAACTCAATAATATAACTACTGAAATTGAGGTAAAAGTTAAGCAGATTGCCAAGCACAAAATGAATGAAGAAAAGCAAAATTTAGCTCAACGAAGGATTACAGCAACTCAGAATGCTATAGAGCGATTAACTCAAGTAAAAACTCGTCTAGAGCAACATTTTCGTTTACTGCTTGAAAAGCGTGTCCAAGAAATATTCCTCAAATTTCATTCACTCCTTATCTACCTAAGCTAAGTGATAAATATGAGTTAACACTGATAGAAAATACGTCAAGTCAAGAGGCAGGAGTTGCAGCTTCTACTGGGGGAAAATCAAATCTCAGCTTATCGTTTATCGGTGGCATCATTGACCGAGTACGTGAGTGGAGTGAGAGAATAAGATGTTAATGGGACAAATAGTAGCACATTTCCGGTTGTAATGGATTCGCCTTTTGGTAGTTTGGATGTAATTTATCGGCGGCAAATTGCTAACATAATCCCTAAATTAGCGAATCAATTAGTTATTTTAGTTACTAAGACTCAGTGGCGGGGTGAAGTTGCCCAAGAGATGCAAAATTGCATTGGTAGAGAGTACGTGCTTGCTTACAACTCTCTAAGCCAGATTGTGAAGAAGATGTAATTGAGGTAGTAATGCATAGTAATGGTAAGCTGGAAGCCAGAAACTTAAATCATTGTAGACGACTCAATGAACTGTCCCAAGTGCCAATCAACTCAAATCATCAAATACGGACATACGCACTACGGCAAACCTCGATTTCGTTGCCAAGACTGCGGACGACAGTTTGTAGAGAACGCGAGCCGACAACTGATTGCTCAGGCAACTCGTTAATTGATTGATAAACTGTTGCTTGAACGCTTGGCACTAGCAGCCATTGCACGGGTGACGGAGTGTCTGAGCGTTGGCTGCAACTGTACGTCAATCAAAAGTATTATCAAACTCCAAAGACAGTAGAAGTTGCCCCAAAAAAGGGGTCGGTTGACGATGCAACTGGACGAGATGGTCATTTGTCGGTTCTAAGGGGAACAAACAATGGATTTGGTTAGCCATCGATGCTGATAGCCGTGAAATTGTCGGTGTATTTGTTGGTGATCGTTCTCGTCAAGCGGCAAAGGGGCTATGGCAATCGTTACCTACGGTTTATCGCCAGTGCGCTATCTGCTACACCGATTTCTGGGCCTATGAACAAGTATTGCCCAGTAACCGGCATCGAGCAGTTGGTAAAGAAACAGGAAAACCAGTTATATTGAGTGGTTCAACAACACCCTGCGGCAAAGAGTGGGGCGCTTAGTTCGCAAAACCTTGTCTTTCTCCAAAAAGTTGAGCAATCACATCGGGGCGGTTTGGTACTTTGTGCATTACTACAATACCTCCCTTCGCTCCTGACCATTACTATTCACCACTACCGATAATTTTTGTGCGGTCGGAGTAGCAGTACCTGTTTGCAATATATTTCTCAGGAATTACAGAAGTCCCAGAATTAACCAAGGCTTGACACAAGAAAGCTGCTACCTCTGCCCTAGTAGCTTTTTTATTAGGATTGAGGGAATTTGACATTAGGATAATTAACGACAAGACGTTTTTCAGTTGCTGCTGCTATTCTCTTTTGAGCATAAACTGGAATTGTCTTTGCATCAGCAAAATTAGCCCTTAAGGTTTTAGTAGCTTCTCCAATTGGAGTGTAATTTAATCCACTAGTTAAAGCGACCAAGACTTGAGAGCGAGAAATATTTTGGTTAGGCTTGAAGGTATTATCAGAATAGCCTGATAAAAATCGTATTTGAGAAGCTGCTGCAATTTGGTTGTAAGCCCAATACGCGGGAACATCCCTAAATTTAACTAACCTACGAGTCCGCGCTGCATTTGGAAAAGCATTACCAACTATTGTGGCAAACTCTGCTCGGCTCATGGATAAATTTGGTCGGAAACTACCATCTGGATAGCCACTAATGATGCCTTGGTTCGCTAGTTGTGTAATACATAATCTTGCCCAATGACTTTGAATATCGTAAAAGGTCGATTGAGCTAATGCTGACGGTATCAGCAGTGTGACAGCATTAGTTATTATTCCTAGTCCAATCATCAGAGCAGGGAACTGCCGTTGTATAAAACTAAACATTAAAAGTATTAACCTCAAAAAACTTAGGTGTTGATTCAAATAAACGCTATGGAACTGAAGTTTTTAAAGTATTATTTTAATAATAAACTATGTATTGATAATGAAAAACATTACTTTTTAACTATATTTTAGTTACATATCTAAGAATTATTAACTTTTTTAAATAACATTTATGAATTAAATGTATTCTAATATTTTTACTTATACTTAGGTTGGTATTCAGCAACTACTTTAAATATATTAACTTCTTTAGAAGTAATAGAAATAATACTCCTTTAAATCTACAAGCAAATGTCAGTAGTTTTTCCTACCAAAAACACAAATGAATTTAACGCTATCTATAATCTATATTCAAGCGAAATTTTACTGATTAATTTAGCTTATTTCATTATCAGAGCTAAACTAATTCAGTAAATATACGGTAGTACAAAAAAGAGCAACCTGCTTGTAGTAACAAGATAACAATAAATCCTTACTTATCATCGAGTATTTCTATATTAGTGAACTCAAGCAGGCTCTAATTAAATACACAAAAGTCCTATACTACTCAATCGCTACTACCCAAATATCCTACTACAGTAGCTTTAAAAGTCTAGTGTAACTGCGCTATTAGGTAATTTGATAGTAGCTATAAAGTGTAGATTGAAGATAATGCGATCGCTTGCGGCTAAAGCAAATTCCCCAGTACGATATTAGACTTATTAAGTATCTACAAGTTAACTATTGTAACAAAATACCCTTTAAGTTGGCACAGATGTCAAATGTTCAACCAATATTTTACTGCCAATAATAATTAAAATTAAGCCACCAAGGATTTCAATTTTATTTTGAAACAATTTACCAAATTTATGACCAACAAAAACCCCAAAAAACATAAAAAGAAGGTGATAATTCCAATAACACTAATAGCTGCAAAAATCGAAGTTTTCAAACCGCAAAACCAACACCAACAGCTAAAGCGTCTAAACTAGTAGCTATAGATAAAATTAACAAAGTATAAATTTCTAGCGGGTTAAACTTTTTATCGCTGCTTTCTTCTTGAGTTGATTCATAAATCATTCTGCCGCCAATAAAATTTAGAAGTCCAAAAACTACCCAATGATCAACTGATGATATCCAATCTCTAAAACTTAGCCCTACCCACCAACCTATTAACGGCATCAATGTTTGAAAAATGCCGAAACTTAAAGCAATCTTTAGAGCTTTATTGATTTTGATGTATTTGATTTGTATTCCACTTGAAGCAGATACAGCGAAAGCATCTGCTGCTAATCCTAGACCAACAAATATTTGTAATTGGAACCATTAGCTAAAGAGAATAAAATATTTTAGGTAGTGGTGAATAGTAATGGTCAGGAGCGAAGGGAGGTATTGTAGTGATGCACAAAGTACCAAACCGCCCCGATGTGATTGCTCAACTTTTTGAAAAAGACAAGGTTTTGCGAACTAAGCGCCCCACTCTTTGCCGCAGGGTGTTGTTGAACCGCTCAATATAACTGGTTTTTCTGTTTCTTTACCAACTGCTCGATGCCGGTTACTGGGCAATACTTGTTCATAGGCTTCCCAGAAATGGTGTAGCAGATAGCGCACTGGCGATAAACCGTAGGTAACGATTGCCATAGCCCCTTTGCCGCTTGACGAGAACGATCACCAACAAATACACCGACAATTTCACGGCTATCAGCATCGATGGCTAACCAAATCCATTGTTTGTTCCCCTTAGAACCGACAAATGACCACATCTCGTCCAGTTGCATCGTCAACCGACCCCTTTTTTGGGGCAACTTCTACTGTCTTTGGAGTTTGATAATACTTTTGATTGACGTACAGTTGCAGCCAACGTGGCTCAGACACTCCCGTCACCCGTGCAATGGCTGCTAGTGCCAAGCGTTCAAGCAACAGTTTATCAATCAATTGGCGAGTTGCTCTGAGCAATCGGTTGTCGGCTCGCGTTCTCTACAAACTGTCGTCCGCAGTCTTGGCAACGAAATCGAGGTTTGCCGTAGTGCGTATGTCCGTATTTGATGATTTGAGTTGATTGGCACTTGGGACAGTTCATTGAGTCGTCTACAATGATTTAAGTTTCTGGCTTCCCAGCTTACCATTACTATGCATTACTACCGTAATTGAAATAGGTGGCGATCGCTATCCTTTAGTAAGACAAAGCCCGAATGAGTTTGAATACACTGAAATTATCGAGGTGGAACGCAATGGTTACATCCCCTACACAGATGACAACAGATACTTGGGTGAAGGCAAGCTGGGAAGAATTTATGGAACTAGCTGATGACAAGACATATGTTGACAGCAGGTTTTATTACGACAAAGGACAGTTAAGGATTGAAATGCCACCAATTGGTTCTAGTCATAGCCAGGATAATAACATCATTGCCAATGTTATAAATCTTTATGCAACTGTCAACAATATTAGGATTAAAGGTTTAGTTAATGGCAGTTTCCGTAAACCAGGGTTAAGGGAATTTCAACCAGACTTAGCTTTTTATATTGGTTCAGAATTCTAAATTTCCACCACGCACGAATTCGCCAATTGATTTGCAAGAGTTTGAGCCGCCTACATTGGTAGTAGAGTTTGGGGCAACTTCTCTTAATGATGACTTAGGACGTAAGCGACTATTGTATGAACGTGCAAGAGTACAAGAATACTGGGTAGTAGATGTCAATATTGGTGACGTTATTGCCTTTGAAATTTCTCAAGAGCGTAGTGGAGAAATTCAAGAATCTCTGGTGTTACCAGGGTTAGCGATCGCGTTAGTTGAAGAAGTACTAAAACGCAGTCAAACAGAGGATGACGGTGAAATTAATCGCTGGCTGCTGCAAACATTCAGCCAAAATTAAATTAGATTATCCAAATTTAATATTGGTATTTTATGAGTATAAAAACTACAGCAACTATAGAAGATTTGTATCGCGTTCCTGAAGATGGCAAAGCGGAAATTGTGAATGGAGAACTGGTGCTAATGGCGGCAACAGGTTTTATGCCTGGAAGGGCAGGTGGTGAAATCTATGTCAGCCTACGCGAATATGAACGCCGCAGCAAAAGTGGGTATGCCTTGCCTGATAATGTTGGCTTTATAGTTAATTTACCAAACCGTCGCTCCTTTAGCCCTGATGCAGCTTTCTACAGGGGGCAAACCTACGGGTGGAAAGTTTCTTGATGGTGCGCCAGTTTTTGCGAAGCAGAGGTGAGAAGTGAGAATGACTATGGTGATGCAGCAGAGGAGGCGATCTCAGATAATGTTCGGGATTACTTTGCTGCTGGTACGCTTGTTGTCTGGGATGTAGTCGTTCTTCAAGAGGAAGTTGTAAGGGTGTATCGTGCCAGCAATCCTGATCAACCGCAAATCTATCATCGTGGTGAGGTTGCTGAAGCTGAACCCGCTGTACTGGGATGGGTAATGGCAGTAGATGATTTGTTTGTTTAGGTGTAGTGATCGCTTACAACCAATGACTCAGTTAAAGGAAGCGGATGATGACTGAAATTGTATTTCTAATTGAGGACGACGTTGACGGTGGTTATACTGCTCGTGCACTGGGAGAGTCAATTTTCACCCAAGCCGAGGACATAGAAACCCTCAGAGAGATGCTGCGCGATGCGGTTCGTTGTCATTTTCCAAATGAACAAATGCGTCCAAAGGCGATTCGTCTGCACATAGTCCGCGATGAGGTGATTGTCTCATGAAATTACCGCGAGACTTGTCTAGTGATGAACTGGTCAAGGCTCTAACTAGGCTTGGATATGAGATTGATCGCCAAGCTGGCAGTCATATCCGCATAACAACACAGCGCGACGGTGAGCATCATGTAACTATCCCCGCCCACAAACCGCTCAAAATTGGTACCCTCAATGCTATCCTGCGGGACGTTGCCGCCCATGCTAGTTTAAGTCGCGATCAGTTGCTGGAAACATTGTTTTCATAGGTACAACAGCTAATCATAATGTTGTTTTAAGACAAAAGGCGCGATCGCATTTAGAGATGATGGGAGAGCGATCACGCTTCTGCTTTAAAGATTCAGTTAAAGGAAATAGCAATATAGCAAATAACCTATGAATCGAGAAACTAAGTTGCTGGATGTAGTTGCATTGCTCGAAGATATACCAGAACTAGGCTTATACCAATGTCAAGTTGGGACTATTGTTGAAGAGTACGAGCCTGGAGTCTTTGAAGTCGAGTTCAGTGATCCAAGTGGTCATGCGTATGCTCTAGAGACATTAAATGCAAATCAGTTAATCGTTTTACATCATCGTCCAACTCTAGTAGGTTAAGCGCTGATTCAATAAGTGGCAATATAGCTGAATAAAACTGGCGATCGCATTTGGAGATGATGGGGAAGGCGATCGCGCTTCTGCTTAAATCATTTAGTTAAAATTACAAGAAGCTAGATATTAACAAAGTAGGTATCAACAGAATCAGATTGAAATACTGAATTTATCCATGACAGATAGCGAATCATTATCATCCCTGAAGTTCTTCCTTGAAGCCCAAGCCACCATAATGAGAAAAATCCACTCAAAACTAGACTGGAAGTACGGAGGGGTTGAAGAATTAGTGCTGGACTGCGGCACTTTGATGAAAGCCAAGCCTTTACCTCGGAACATTAAGCATAGCTCTCCCAAACAGTGTTACTGGAACTGCCAGGAGCTAGTCTTTAAAAGAAAAAACCTGACCTACGTTGAAGGATATGCGATCGCACCTCAAGTATCGATTCCTGTAGCCCACGCTTGGCTACTCACGCCTGAAGGGTATGTGATTGACGCCACCTGGAATCCTCCAGGAGTCGTTTACTTGGGTATTCCACTTTCAACCAATTGGGTCAAATCATTTTTGAAATTACGGAAACAAACAACAAATATACAAAACTTCAGTATTTTTGAGGGGAATTACCTAGAAAAATATTCACTCCTGAAAAACGGACTACCCCCTAATGCCTACTCTCCACACTCCTTATACACTACAAAACTTTCAAGTAATTCATAAGTGAGGATATTTTCCCAAAAGATTCAGACTAAGGCACATGGGGACAGCAAAGAAGAGTGATCGCTTTTCATTACTTCCTAAAAAGTGAGAACTCTGTACTATCCCAGTCACTAAAGATTAACTAAAAGATAAACCTATGAACCCACCCCCCTTACCTCCTCAACTGCGGCAAATACTTGGTAAATCACTTGAGGACGCTAGAAAAATAGCTGAAGCTGTTGGATATAGAGTGGAAGCCCTTATTCAAGAAAAGAGAATAAATGTTTGGGGAGAAGAAGAGGAGACAGGCTGGGTAATAATTCCTAGTAGCTATGCCTCAGATAAAATCAATGTAACAGTTGATGAGAATAGTAGGGTTACTTCATTTGACTATTAAGAATTTTAAATTTAATGAGTAATAACCTTACGTTTTATGCAAAAAAGTTTTCTAGCTTAGGAGTAAACCGTTCTAGAGGCATTGCACCTCACAAGCCAATTTTAGTTTTATCAGTAATTAACTTATTTGAACGGGATTTAATTGTAAGAAATCAAATCTTTCTTTCACCTGAGCTAGTTGTAACGTTTTTAAAATACTGGCATCAGCTAGGCTCAAACTCTCATAATGCAGACATCGCAATGCCTTTCTTTCATTTAACAGGTGATAAGTTCTGGCATCTTAAAGCAAAACCAGGGTTTGAATCAGTTATATCTTCTAAAGTTAAACTCAGAAGCGTTCGCGCCCTCCGAGAGTTAATACAATATGCTTACTTAGACGATGAACTTTTTGAATTACTACGAGATGATATTGCTAGAAAAAGTTTGATTAACATTATTGTAGAATCTTGGTTTCCAGAGAAGAAAAAGCAAGTTCAGCAACTATTGAAAATAGATTCATTCAAAGAGTTTCAAGACCGTCTTCGTGAGCAAGGCGGGGCAGTCTACAAAGTTGAAGACTTACAGGATGAAGCAAAATCAATTGTTAGAGATGCCGCATTTCGGAGAGTAGTTATCTCTGTATATGAATATCATTGTGCCTTCTGTGGATTACAGCTTATTAACTCGCTTAATCAAAACATCTTAGATGGAGCGCACATTAAACCATTCGCTGAATTCTATGATGACAGAATTGATAATGGAATCTCGCTCTGTAAAAATCATCACTGGGCATTTGATCGCGGCTGGTTCACCATAGATCATAACTATACAATCCTTGTTTCAAATGATCTTCGGGAAGAATCGCCAAATGCAAAACCCATAAGAGATTTTCAAGGCAATCACATTCTTTTACCAGTTCAGGAGCAGTACCACCCCAGAATGGAAGCGCTTCGCTGGCATCGGGAGAATGTTTTTAACCTTAGTGATCCGCTATTTTGATTGCGCTAGCAATTTTCTAAGGCTGTGATTCATTCCAAATTATGTCTTCTATGATATACCCTTACAATTTCCTCTGTTGGTTGTGTCTCATTTTCCTTTCTTACATTAAAAACTTTTTTGTTGCCTACATCAGCATTTCTAAAATTTTTATTGTTCAATAATACCATTTCAATGTATAATTATTAGTACATTTGTACTGACTTTGATAAAAACGACAGGTGAAATAAAATCATTGCTGTTGTGCTGACTTGCGCTGAGGAGGCTTGTATGTCTAGTAAGACCGAGAAATGGTATCCCTTAGTGCTTGGATTTATCATATCTTGGTGTTATTACTGGTTTTCAGTTGGGAATCATTTGCCTAACTCGTTAAAGGAGCTTTTTTCTGCTGCTACAACTCTTAGCGGTATTGCAATAGGTTTTCTTGCTACTGCAAAGTCAATCCTTTTTTCAATAAATCAAACACATATTGTCCGACAACTAAAAAATACAAATAAATATAAAACATTAATTAATTACTTTATGGATGCTATTAACTGGTCATTTTTGTTAGCAATTCTTAGTTTGACTGGGTTATTTATAGATTTTGCAAACTTGCAATCTTGGCATTCTATAGCTTTTAGTTTTTGGGTGTTCTCTTTAGTAACAGCAGGGCTTTCTTGCTACAGAGTAATTGATGTTTTTGCTACTATACTTCGCTCTTCAGACTAATCTATTTAGGGTAAAACATACTGAGCAATTCTTGTTGCCGACGTAGCCAAGCATCTCGAATAATTTGCTTGCGCTCCTGGTAAGGAAGATTACGTTTTTTGCCCGAACTGATATCTACACTTTCACGCATTCTGTCTTTTAACAAGTCAATATACACAAATTCATTTTCATTAGTATAACCAGAAATTCGTATAGTCTTAACTTGTTGTTTATTTTGATTAGCTCCTCTAAGTAGCGCTTGTGCTGTGCTTTTGACCTTTTCAACTGATAATGATCCTTGATTTTTGCGACCTATAGATAGATTCAAAGATATGCTTGGAGAGTTGAAAGCTTTAGTCAGATCGACCATATCCTTAACACCATAATCGTCTGCTTGAAAAAGCTCCATATTATCTAGACCCGCAACACGAATTTCAAATTTACTGACTGATTGCACTCTAGCCATTCTTTGCATTGCATCAGGCTGGAGAATTGGGTCAATATAGATTGGTTCACTAAAGTCAGCCATTACCTCAAAATACTTAGCAAAAGTTGAAGGTGATACACCAGATTGGTTAGATTGCAAAACTAATACACGAGTGGGTGGGTGGTAAATAAAGGCAGTCTGCTCACCGATACCTTCGTCATCATTAAAAACAATCTCTTGAATCTGTCCTGATCGACTACCCTTAACTGGCAGATTATTCATGCGAAGGCGAATCATCTCGCCTTCCCATAATTGTTGCCAACTAGCCTGAGCTTGGTATGCACAAACTGGATGAAAACGAATATCCCGAAACCGCTCTTTAATAGGTAATTGAATTACATTCTGTAAGATATTTTCAAACGATTCCCTAGCACTAGCAGGCATTTGTATTTTATAAAAATCAATATTAATATTTTTACTCATATGGCGTTGCCACAAATATTACGTTAGGAGAGGAGAACAGGAGAAACACGAATTCGATGACAGCTTACCCCGCATCTACCGCGAAATTACAGGCGGAGTTTTCCGGGATTCACGTCCTGGTACTGATAATAGTCTACTAGGCAGCGATGAGTGGGCTGTACTCGAAGAAATCTGCGACAGTAATCCTATGCACCTCGAACTGATGGCAAAGCTACTAGATACTGAACGCCAGTATCGCACTATGGCACGACGCAATGGAATTTATGATGCTCTAGAGAAGTGCTTTGAAACCAGTTCTCGCTCTAAAGAAGAAGCGATCGCCAACGCCCACTACAAGCGCGACTTAAAAACAGCTGTGGGTGAAGGCAACGTTCAAACCGTTAAACAACTGACTTGGGCAAACTTAAAATTCCAAGCTAAGGATTCAGGCGATAATTTACCAGACGATTAACTCTTAACGCTATAAGAAACAAAACCAGCGCCTGCACAACTTCAAAATCAATTAGTCAGCGTAGGCATTTAGCTGTATAGTTCCGCGAATTCTATTCGCCAGGGCATCCGTAAAGTGATATAAGGCGTTGTCGTGATCTTTCTTGAACTCGTACTGCAAAACTTTGGTCCTTATCGGGGGCGGCAAGTTATTAATTTCAGTCCAGATAATGACAATTGTCCAATAATCTTATTGGGCGGCATGAATGGTGGAGGCAAAACTACTTTAATGGATGCCATTCGCCTCGCCCTTTATGGACACCGCGCTCAATGTTCTACCCGGAATAACTTGGGCTACAGTGAATTTCTTACCCAATGCGTTAACAGCCATGCTAAACCTACAGAAGAAACCTCAATTGAATTAGCATTTGAGCATATCCTTAATAACGTACAGGTAGTTTTTAACATTAGACGTAGTTGGACAAAACATCCTAAAGGTGGTAAAGATACTCTATATGTTTCAGTTGATAAATGGCTTGACGATGCTCTAACCAAAACCTGGGATGAACGCATCGAAGATTTACTACCATTGGGTATTTCTAACTTATTTCTCTTGACGGCGAACAAGTAAAAGAATTAGCAGAACAAGAAGTACCTCCACCTGCTGTAGTTGAATCAATCCGATCTCTCTTAGGATTATATTTAGCTGTTCGTCTATCAGTTGATATTGATATTTTAGTCAATCGCAAACTTAAAGCTCTTGCAGATGCTCAAGAACTTTTAAGTATAGAGGAAATTGAGCAGAAGCTACTTTCTCAGAAGGAAGAATATCAAGCAGCTATAAAGCGACTAGAAGCAAGTCAAAAGGCATTAAAAAAAGCCCAAGAACAAGAAAATCAAGCTTATGAAAAATTCCGCTCTGAAGGTGGCAAAATTGCTGGAGAACGTAGCCAGCTAGAAACACATTTGCGTTACTCTAGTGAGTCTGCTTCTACCCAACGCCAAGCTATGAGTGATCTTGCTGCTGAGTTTCTACCCCTCGCTTTAATTTCACGACTTTTAAGCCAGGCGCAAACTCAAGGACAAAAAGAATATCGACAGCAACAAGCAAAAATTGCACTAGATGTATTAAGAAAGCGAGATCAGCGTTTTTTGAATTGTATTGCTGAACTAACGTTATTACCTGAGCATATTGATAAAATTAAATCATTTATAGATAAAGAAAACCAAGAGCTTGAGCAAGATATTGATCCAAATGAACAATTTTGGCTAGCAGTTGATACTGAAACGTTGAATTACTTAGACAATCTTATCAATCACTATTTACCCAATCAACAAAATCAAGCATTAGAGCAACTACTTAGTCTAAAAACTCAAGAAGAAGAAATTACAGCAATTGAAAGACAATTAGCTGCTGCTGCTGCACCAGAAGCTTATGAAAAGCTAGCTGCTGCTGTCAGACACGCACAAACTGAATTAGCACAAGCAAAAGCTGGTTATGAAACACTAAAACAGCAATGTGACAAATTAGCGACAGTAATTGAAAAAACAAAAAAAGAACTATCGCAGTACAGTGAGCAAAATATTGACCGAAAAAATGATGAGCATATTATTAAAGCATCGGCAAAAGTTCAAGATACGCTCAAGCTTTTTCGTGAGCGATTAACCTTGCGTAAATTAAATCAGTTAGAGTCTGTTGTCACAGAATGTTTCCTCTACCTTCTCCATAAATCTGATTTAGTTCATAGAGTTGCAATCGACACAAACACATTCAGCTTTTCCCTTTACGATTTAGCTGGCAAGCCTGTTCCCAAACATCGCCTCTCTGCTGGAGAAAAACAACTATTAGCGATCGCATTCTTGTGGGGATTAGCTCGTGTGTCAGGACGCAACTTGCCAGTTGCAATTGATACACCCTTGGGAAGGCTAGATTCATCGCACCGGACTAATTTAGTTGAGCGCTACTTCCCCTCTGCCAGCCATCAAGTCATTCTCCTCTCAACAGATACAGAAATTGGAGAAGTGGAAGTAAAAAAATTGCGGGAGAACAAGGCGATCGCGCGTGAATATCTTCTAAAATACGATTCATCTGAGCGTCAAACCATTATAGAACCTGGTTATTTTTGGTAATCATTTCTGACTTTGCGCTACTCTTACGAGAAGCCGAGTAGCGCGTCTACGTTACTCTTAAAAATATGGAACCACCGATTGATCGCATTCGTCTCTCCCAAACAGCCAAAGATCAGTTGACCAAACTGAAGCGAATCACCAAAATAGATCAATGGAATATTTTATGTCGCTGGGCATTCTGCCGCTCACTCGCAGAACCAACTATCCCTTCACCTGTACCAATTCCAACTGACAGCAACGTTGAGATGACTTGGCGCGTCTTTGGCGGAGAAGTGTCTGATATTCTGTTAATTGCCCTTAAACAACGCTGCTACAACGACGAGTTAGGTACTGACAAAGAAACCCTAGCTACTCAATTTCGCCTCCACTTGCATCGCGGCATTGGCTATTTAGCAGGTGACCCAAATATTAAAAAAATAGAAGACTTAATTTCAGTTGCTGTATCTCATGCTACATTTTAGCCTTCAATCAGAACCACTAGAAATTGAGCGTCATCGCGCCGCTATTGTTCGTACTGACTTATCTCGACCAGCACGATTGGCAATAGAATATGCAATTTTAAACAACAATACCACGTTTTTTGATTATGGATGTGGTCACGGTGGCGATGTCGAGCGAATCACTGCTCGTGGCTATATTAGTGCAGGTTGGGACCCCTATTATCGTCCTAATACTCCCCACACAAGCGCTGATATTGTCAACCTAGGCTACATCCTGAACGTAATTGAAGACTTAAATGAGCGCCGCCAAGCCCTCAAACACGCTTGGGAGCTCGCCCGCAAAGTATTGATTGTTTCTGCACAAGTGCTAATTAATGATCGCGGCAGCGGTCAACTAGCTTACGCAGATGGCATTGTTACTCGCCGTAATACCTTTCAGAAATATTATGAACAAGAAGAACTTAAAAATTACATTGATGACGTGCTAAATGCGGATGCAGTGCCAGTCGCGCTAGGCATCTACTTTGTTTTCCGAGATGAGCAAGAACGAGAGAGCTTTCGGGCTTTACGCTTTCGATCACGCACCACAACCCCAAGAGTGCGTATCCCTAGCAAACGCTTTGAAGACTACCAAGAACAGCTTGCACCACTAATGGCTTTTGTGACTGAACGTGGACGATTGCCTGTTAAAGGTGAATTACCATCTCAGGCAGAGATATTAGCTGAATTTGGCACATTTAGCCGCGCCTTTAAAGTAATTTTGCAAGCTACAGATGAAGCAGAGTGGGATGCGATCGCCTACCGTCGTTCTTTAGACATCCTAGTTTATCTGGCACTGACTCAATTTAATCAGCGCCTGACACTAAATAAGCTAGCACCAGAAATTCGACGCGATATTAAAGCCTTTTTTGGCACGTATCAAGAGGCTTGTGAAGTAGCCGATAAAATGCTTTTCAGTTTGGGTAAACCGAGTGTAGTTGCTAAAAGCTGCCAACAGAGCAAGATTGGTAAACATCTCCCAACTGCCTTATACATTCACGTCTCAGTCCTTGAAGAACTCGATCCTTTACTACGTATTTATGAGGGCTGCGCTAGTCGCACCATTGGTCGCCTAGAAAATGCCACATTAGTTAAATTTTATACCGAGCAGCCCAAAATATCTTACTTATTTTATCCAAACTTCGACACAGATCCGCATCCTGCCCTACACACAAGTATGCAGATTGACTTACGCGATCTAAAAGTAAGTTATCGAGACTACGACACTGTTGCAAATCCGCCAATTCTGCATCGTAAAGAAACCTTTATTACGCCTAACTATCCTTTGTATGAGCAGTTCGCTTTACTGACTCAGCAAGAAAAAGAATTAGGGCTGCTAAAACATAAATCCTCTATCGGCACTCGTGAAGGGTGGCAAAAGTGCTTAGAAGAACACAGTGTCGAAATTCGAGATCATAGAGTTTTCTTGCTAAAGAAATAAAAATTTTCCCTGATCTTTCCTTGTCGAGCGATCGCTTAATATGACTTCCACCCCTGCTTAAGCTCGGACTGCGATCGCAACTGCGTTCTTAAGTTACACAACAAGCCTCTCTACCAAGCTGTGCTAAGACGGGACTCCAGCGTTCCTACTTCAATCCCTAGTGAAACTTTATGCAAACGGTATCTGCTATGGCAAGATTACTGAATGCTACAGGAGTAATGCCAGCTAGGAGGTTTTTTAACGGTGAGTGCAACGAAATCGCTGTTACAAGTTTTTCAAAGCCGGAAGATGGCGGCTTTGTTGTTACTAGGTTTTTCTTCGGGTTTACCGTTGTTTTTAACAAGTAGAACCCTACAAGTTTGGATGACAGAAGAAAATGTGGATTTGGGCGTTATTGGGTTGTTTGCTGTTGTAGCCTTGCCTTATTCCCTTAAATTCTTATGGTCGCCGTTATTAGATCGATTTGTACCACCTTTTATGGGGCGTAGACGTGGTTGGCTAGTTATTACCCAAGTGGGGTTATTGTTAGCGATCGCAGCTATGGCATTGCAAAAACCCGCGCAAGATGTCCAAGTTTTACAACTGCTGGCGCTCAACGCCTTAATCATTACTTTTTTAAGCGCGACTCAAGACATTGCTGGTGATGCCTACCGAACCGATGTATTAAAACCACAGGAACTAGAAACAGGAGCATCTGTTTGGGTGCTTGGCTATCGCATAGCTCTTTTGGCGACAAGTTTCTTGGCTTTAGTTTTAGCAGATTATTTGCCTTGGAATACGGTTTATTTGCTCATGGCAGCTTTAATGGGAGTCGGAATAATCACTTCTTTTTGGACTCCGCAAGCACCAGGGGAAAATTTGCAAAATCGCGCCCCTTTGTCTTTAAAAGATGTAATTTTCCTACTTTTAATAGTTTTATTAGTGGCAGGATTATTGGGCGGTGTTTTGATAAGCTCCATACCTCTAAATATTTTTTATTGGATAGTAGCAGTTGTGATCGGAGTATGGCTAATTACATCTTTTCTACTGCCGAAACGGACATTAACTAATGAATCGGACAGCCCACCTCAATCTTTACAAGATGCTATAACCCTACCATTCCAAGAGTTCTTTCAACGATTTGGCATTCTTCAAGGTAGCTTGATTCTTGCTTTTATCTTGCTTTACAAACTTGGCGATGCTTTAGTTGGCAACATGGCAAATCCATTTTTGGTAGCTATAAATTTAAGTAATACTCAAATAGGAGCAATCCAAGGAGGCATGGGCTTTTTAGCAACAACTGTTGGCGTATTAGCTGGCGGCGCAATTTTGACTAGATTGGGGATAAATCGCTGTCTTTGGATATTTGGTATCTTGCAATTACTCAGCAACTTTGGTTATTACGCCCTAGCGATCGCTGGCAAAAATGATTCTCTTCTAGTCCTAGCAATTAATCTGGAAAATTTCTGTGCTGGATTAGTTACAGTTGTAACTGTTGCCTTTTTGATGAGTCTTTGTAACCATAACTTTACGACTACTCAGTTTGCTTTATTCTCTAGTTTGACAGCTATCAGTAGAGACATTCTCTCAGCTCCCGCTGGTGAATTAGTTAAAGCGACAGGCTGGGCAACATTTTTTTTAATCAGCGTAGTAGTAGCTTTACCTGGATTACTGCTTTTACCGTTTGTCGCTCCCTGGAATCATCAACTTACTATGCCCACAGGGCTAGATGATGACGATTCGTATTAGTTTTAGGATAGAAAAGAGAACTTAATATCTTCAGCTATATCCTCCAACTATAAATATGGTTATTTTTCGTCAATACATTGCTCCGTTGCTCGTAGTGCTAGTGTTTTTTGTTGCGCTTGTTGCAGTCAGCGCCTGCATATTTCTCCAGCGATATGGCTGCTCCTGCACCAGTGGAGGAAGTAACTCCCCAGGAAACACGCACAAGTATCATTATTCAGTTTGGATAAGTAGCGCATGATTCTCAGTTACAATAAGTTTTTCAATAGAATAGCTGCTTACATTGGTGTCTGAGCAACTTCTACCAGGGTACTATTTGCGCGTTGGATCTGGTTTGGATCGAGCCTTACTGGTGAAATTCATGCAACGGACTTACCAGGATTTGGCTCCAGAACAGGATTTTTCCCATCTAGCGCGAACAGTTGAACAATACTTCTCGCGAGAAACGCTCTTTGTGGTGGGTTGAGTTTGTAGGTGAGCAAGCAGAATTCAACCTCCTGCCTCCTACAGTAGCTTGTCTATGGGTGGGAAATGCAGTGGATCAACTACAAGGCGATCGCATGCTCACATTTTTCTGCTCTACGTCATGCCCCAACATCGACGGCGGGGTATTGGTACTGCTTTAATGCGTTATGTAGAAAATTGGGCAGTTGCCAGAGGCGATCGCCAAATTGGTTTACAAGTTTTTCAATCTAATCAGAGCGCAATCAATCTTTACAACCAACTGGGCTATCAAAATCAATTCTTTTGGATGGTCAAAACTTTATCTGAGAAAGTGCAATAAGCTTTGCTTCTGATCAGTATTTTCAGGGTAATGTGACCAAAATGGTTAGATGAGGGTAGGATACGGTACTTTGTTATTTATGTACGATGAAGACGACCTGACCTTACTTGAGGAAATTGAACTTGAGCTAGAAAGCCCTCTAGATCATCTAGAATCGCTTACTGCCGATTTTGAAGTGCCCGAAGCCCAATCCGGATGCCATGCTAGCTCTGCTAGAAGATCCGCAGACACAGCAACGGATGTTAGCGCGCGTGCCTTTTGCGATCTTGAGGATCAACGGGCTACTCATCTAATTCACCTATTAAACGACGGCTGCCCATTAGTGCGGGTGAGTTACCTATGCTATCGGACGCAACCCCAGTTCAGTGCCGTAGAGCCTTTAATTGACCAATTATCCCTTGATTGGAATGGTTATGTGCGTAAAGGTGTTGTTTGGGCTTTGGGGGAACTGCCGCGATCGCCGTTCTTTAGCACCATTAGCAGAAGCGTTGAAAACTGATATTTCTGCTGTGCGGCTATGGGCAGCTAGTGCTTTAGCTCAAATGGCAGAGGTAGGATACGAGGCAGTAGTGGGAGCCATTCCACCACTTATTGAAGCCTTGGTACAAGACTCCGTAGCAGCAGTGCGGAGTAACTGCGCTTGGGCAATAGGACAATGCCGTGAACTTCCCTCTAACGTTGTCTACGCCACCGCGATTGATGCTCTATTCAAGCCTTTGCAGAAGATGAAGATTTAGGAGTACGGGAAGACGCTTAAAGCAGCACTATTAGGAGTGGGTGATCCGCGTGGAAGCGTAACTGATTGAAACATTGGAACAAGAAGGATGGTTTTAGTCCTGTCAAACATACTCGTGCTACCTAGTTAACTTGCACAATTGTCCGCTGCATTATTGTGCCTAGTTTAATTGCCACCGCTGCAACAAGTTCGATTAATCGCTGATCTTCCTGGTGGGCTTGCGTTATAAAACGAGAACCGCCAGCACTTGATGATTAACAATAACCGGAACGCCAAACCCAGCTTTAATACCGCAGGCATTGGCAATTTGATTCCGTAAGAAATAAGTCTCTGAATAGGCTGAGACATCCACAATCCATTCTGGTTGCTGGGATGACCAAACTCGCCCTGGTAAACCGATACCTGGGGGTAAGACAAAATCTTCGCTACAAAGCCGAAACTGTTTTATAGCAAGCGTAGTTGCATTGCTGGCATCCTTTGGAGTTGTCATGTACCAAACAGGGCTAAGTTCTGAGAACTCTACTATCCTTGCAAGGAATCCAGGCTTCGCCATAGTCCAGCCAGTGAATTCACATAATTGGAGGAGGCTGATAAACAGCGCTTTATGAAAATCGGCGTTTCACTAATAGCTTGATTCAGAATTTGCAAAAGCTGTTCTTCCTGTGTGCGATTCATATCTTTAACAAATGAGATATCTCAGTTAATTTAGAGTAGGTGAAATTCCTGCATTGCTGGTAAAAGTTTTTTGTTTTCATGACTAGAGCGGCTGAGTTTAATTAAGGCAAAGCGCTCGTAAAGGATTCCGGTCAATCCACCGTTGGGTTGTGAGTGTAACACCAATTTCTTCATCCTTCTCCTTAATACTATGCTGGATTATAGCTACGTCCATCCAATCTGGATATGGTTCAACTGGAAGTTCATCTGCTGGTGTGCCACTATATTTTTTAACTAATTGTTGGAGCACTTCTCGGTATTCTTGAATTTCTGTTTTTGTAGTGCAAGGCTGTTCAACTAAAACTTGACGCTCGGTTGAACTAAAATGATTCCAATCAGATAGTTTCAGTTTAATTCCACAAGTATCAAGCTTGAATCGTACTTGCATGGGAATGCAGCGGAGGGTATCTACAAAATCTGCCTCAAATTTGAAAAATTCGCTCATGTCTTTTAATTATTGCGGTGCTGGATTGTTACTACGAACAATCCAGTAACTAATTGATAAAGCAAAAATGGCGATCGCTAGCCCAATTAAATCGATGCCTGATGTTTTTTCAAAATCAAGAATAATAATTTTACGAGCAACAGCAATTAAGGAAGTAACTATAACTAATTCAACTTGCAGAACATTTTTCCGAAGATATGCTGTAATATTTTCCAAAATTTCCAAAGCAATCAATATATTCAAAAATAACCCAAAAATTTCAATTAAGGTACTACTAAAAAATCCAAATGGTTCTGAAACAAGCTCTTTAAATAAAAACCAGCCCAAGTCAACTAAGGCAGCTAGGATTACTAGCACCATCGCAATAGATAGAAATTTGGCGACGATACCCTGTAACTTTTCGATTCCACCTAGAAAATTCTCATCCTTGTTAGATGCTGCAACCTTGCTTAAAACTTTCCTCAACCACATTGCCTGATGTCTACATTAAACAAAAAACATATAACGAGAGGATACTTGATTAAGGGAACACAAACAATATATCCAATAGCAATCCTAAGAAAAGGCTTCGCTGACGCTTGTAGAGACGTTAGGAGAATCTTCTTCAGAACTACGCGATCGCTGAGTGTGAATCAATGATACCTGAGTAGTTAACAGGAAACTAACAAAACTGGCAATTACGGAAACCATTGCCGTATCAGAAAGTACACTAATAATTACAGTAATACTGATAGGCGTTTTAGTTATTGCCACATTCACTGCTGCCATCATACAGATCATGCCGATTGTCGGGTGGATTTGGGGTACAGCTAGAGCAACTGCCAAGCCGACTGCTGCACCAATATAAAATAGCGGAAAGATGAATCCGCCCCGGAAACCAGAATGGAGAGTACAACTAACAGCTAGCATTTTAGCTGCGGCGATCGCCAGTAACATCGTAATTCCAAACGTAGAACATACATAATTCCAGGAGGATATCGGGAAGTAGAGTTTCAGCAAGTCTGGAAACGTTCGCCAGACAAGGTTTATGCCTGCTTCTAGCACGTAAGAATCCCTTTATTGCAAGGTAGACTATTACAGCCTTGAATTTCTCAAATATTATTGAGTCGTACTATTTATAATTTTTAAAAACTTTATAAGAGGTTAAGTATTATATTTGTATATACCATTACAAGTTTTTAGTTTAGGAAAATATTTTATCCCCAGCAAAACTTATCCAAAAAATGTCAGGTATCGCCTAAGTTATCTACTCTTATGAGTCAATCTGTAAAACCATAAAATTTTCCTGAGTCCTGGTAAACAATTGTTTGGCTAGTCTGCGATTTTAAGTCGTTAAGACTTGGGTTCACCAAGTTTTAACGGACTTACGCTATCAGCCTGGAAAATACTCAAGCAAGGTAAGTGGCTAATTGCTAATCTTTTAGGGAATATAGTTAATCATAAAAATTTCAACTGAGATCAACATTTTAAGGGCTGGGAGCAATAACAAGAGATACTTTAGGTATTGATTACTGAGATCAACATTTTAAGGGCTGGGAGCAATAACAGGAGATACTTTAGGTATTGATTTAGGTGGTAGGCGCTCAATTGTAATTAGTGCTTCCATAACTGACTTGACAATCGGGGCGGCAACAGTGGAACCAAAGGCAATTCCTTTCGGCTCATCCACTACAGCTAATACTACATAACAGGGAGATTCTACTGGCAGGATGCCAACAAAACTAGTGATTTTAGCACTGCTGTAGTAGCCACCAGTAGGACTAGCCTTTTGAGCGGTGCCAGTTTTACCAGCGATGCGATAACCCTGAATTTGCGCTGCTTTCCCTGTTCCTTGCGTAACCACTGTTTCCATCATCTCTACCACAGTCTGTGTCGTCTTTGGCGAGAAAATTGGTTGCGGTGCTGGAAGTGAAGGCTGCCAGTGCATTTGACCTTTAGTATCGACTAGACCCTGGACTACATGAGGTGTTACTAATTTACCGCCATTAGCTAAAGCGCCGTGTAGTTGTAGCAGCTGGATAGGCGTAAGGGAAAATCCCTGACCAAACGCGGTGGTTGCTGGCTCAATTGGGGAAGCGATAAACTCCTTTTGGCTTTTAAGTTGACTCACTGCTTCAAAGGGCAGATCTATTCCAACTCTTTTTCCTAATCCCAATTGTTTTAGCCAGTTGTAGTAAACTTCTGGCTTCAATCGTTGCATAACTTGCACCATGCCAACATTACTGGAATATTGCAGAACTCCAGCTAGGGAGAGCGAGGTACGGTCTTCAGGTTCAGCATTTCTGATTGACCAGCCACTAACTTTAATCACATCGGGGTCGGGAAAAACGCTACTAGGTTTGACTGCGCCAGTTTCTAAGGCGATCGCCACATTCAAAGGCTTGAACGTTGAACCAGGTTCATAGAGGTCTGCCAGCAGCCAATTTTTAAACGCTCTCGTGTCGGATTTATAGTACTCATTAGGATCGTAAGAAGGCTCAGAAATCATCGTGAGTAGTGAACCATCCCGCGCATCCATCACAATCACACCCCCGCGCTTGGCACTGAACTTTTGCATTAGTTGCCTTAAACTGATCCGCGCTGCTCTTTGCAGTCGGCTATCAATCGTTAGTTTTAGCCGCAGGTCATCAATGTGCAAAAATTTCTCAGGAACGCGATCGCTCATCAACGCCCCATTTCCGGTTTTACTCAACCGTGCTGTCTGCACAGAGCGTTGGAGCAATTCTCTATGGCTATACTCCACACCAGCTTGACCGCGACGATCAAGATCAACGTAGCCCACTACATCTGCAACTAAATTTTGTTGTGGGTATAGGCGCGAGTACTCTAAATTCAGTTCTAAACCATTAAGCCGCAGTGCTGAAATTTTCTCAGCAATTTCTTCCGGCAAGGCAGCAGAAATCCGAATGCCGCTGTCACGGGTGTTAAACTGCTTCACTAAGTCGGCAGACGGGCGATTAAGAATTACAGCCAGTTGGGTAGCGATTACTTCTTGAGATTCTAAAAAAAGTTTTGGATGGGCGTACAGGCTATAAACAGGTCGATCAATCGCTAGTACATTGTTATTCCGATCAACCACTGGACGGCGGGGCGTAAAGGGGCGCAAGTTGACCAGCTGCTGTTGTCGCGCCTTAGCCAATAGTACTGATCCTTGAACAAATTGTAGCTGATACAAGTTCACAGCTAGACTTAAACCACTAGCAACCAATACGCCCCAAACGAGCAATAGCCGAAAGTTAGGTATTGAGGAGCGTTTAAGCTGAGCTTTTAGTGGTTGCTTCCTCGTTTCGCGGCGACGCTTTTTTTTGCGCCCTGTCTCTAAGCGGATCACTGAAGCGCGATGTCTGCGGTCAAAACCAGAAGGAGGAACCGGAGTAGACATAAAGAATTTTGACCAAACTAAGGATTTAGGGGTTCGGCAAAGAAAACTGCGCCAGAGACATATACTATCGGAGGCTAGATCAGAAAAATTGAACTTCTCTTTCTCTATTTACCCTAGCCTCAGCGCCTCTAATAGCCTAGTGGTATCTGTGGTTGTTTAGTAGCGTTAGTTAGAGGAAGGGTCGAGTTAGCAGCTTGGTCAGGACGCTGGGGTGCTATTGGCAGGAAAATTGCTTCAGTCGGATTGGGCGGTACCAGATTTGTAATTGGTTGTTCAGCTTGCAACGCAAACTTGTTTTTCAGCACCTCGCTGGTAGCCGTCAGCTGCCGCTCATGACGCTGCAAAATCTCTAGCTTGCGGTATGCTTGACTCCACATTTTTTGAGAATAGACCGTCCAGCTATAAACCGAGAGCATTGCTGCCACCAACAAAAACATGACAACAGAGGAGGGGCGCTGCAAGGCGTACAAGCGTAGCAACCATAGTGGGGTGCGCGGTCTTAACTGAATTGGGATTTGACCGCTGGTTATGGGACGATTGGGTAAATCCTTGGTTCTCAAAGATAATGGAATGCCTTGGAGATTAAATGTAGTAGCTCTTGTTTTCGCCGGAAGTTTGCGTTTGTGGGCAGATGATTTTGAAGCAACCATAGACTTCTATCTAAATATGATTTACTAGCCATCACTGAGGGGATTTTTGATGTGCGATTAGTCCTAAATCTAAAATTTGCGCTCCTGCTCAACCCTAGATACCGCCCCATCCTATCATCAGACTACTGTAGATCTAAATCCAGTTTAAATATGTCTAAAATAAACGGATATTTCGCAATAGACAGGCGTTTAGGCTAGTGTAAATAAGGTTACATCCTATTTCTTGAAGTTTTAAGCCTAAGAATTGAAAAATGCACTATATTCATCAGCTGGAGATGAGCCATTGGAGCTTCAACCTCAGGAGAGTAGGAAAGAATCTCTGAATTTGCCTTTCTCCTAGCCTTTATACCTGAAGTAGCTCCGTCCCCAGTTTTTAGTCCCTAATTTACTCAAAGCTACGTCTTTAGAGGGAAGATGTTGGGTATTAGAAGGCTTACGATTTGTATTCAAATCTGGGGGTTCCGATAAATAACACTTGAAGTAAGGCTTGATGTATAAAGCTAAGCGCTGCAAGCATCCTAAAATATTCAGTCATATCTGAATACATTTCCCTAGGAAAGCCCCAAAATTTAACCATAAGTGATCGCGCTTCTTTATAAAATTAAACAAATGCGGTATCGTATTCAACGAGTTACTCATTATTGTCGCAATTGGTGAAAGAGGAGTTATGAACAAAAAAATCGTTGGTTTGGCTTTGGTGCTAGGTTTGTTTACACTTTTAGGAGCTTGCGATCAAACTGGTGGTGATGCCGGTACAACTGATACTAGCCCGTCCCCAGCAGAATCGCCTGCAACCTCTCCATCTCCCTAAAAGCTAAAGCATTTAGGTGAGACCATTTATCAAAATTTACTAGTTATTCCTCTCCTCCAAAAAACAACAATTTTGGGATCACAGGTTATGTAGCCTGTGATCCCAAAAAATATTTTGAGGAGAGAATTTTTTTAATACGATATTCTAATTAAATCTACCTGAAAAATTATTTCGGTTGTCTCTTAGTTTTTACCTAGTAAGTAATCGTGTCAGGATTAGAGATATTGCTGCTAATAGTTCGCTGAGTCCTCTGATCTCTAATTTGCCTTGTTGTCAAGAATATTTTTAGCTATTTAAACGCCTTGAGCAAATTTATCTAATGCTAAGAAACTTTTGCTGTTGTTATTTTCGGGCGAAGATTCGTCCCGTTGGTCACTCCGAGTGAAACTCGGAGTGACCAACGGCTCCGCGAAAAAACAGCCTAGAATATGAGGTGAGAGAAATATGACATTATTCAAATTACGGTTGCTAAGTTTAAGTGCTACTGGTCTTTTGATCGGGTTAATCCAAATCAGGACCGAGTCTGCTGTTTCGTTGCCCCCGCCAGAGGAGACACCTGAAGAAGTATTGCGGACAGGAATTATCACAGAAGCGCGATCGCCTATTGATGGTACCCCTCTGACTGCCGCTGAATACGCAGAATTACAAGCCCAACTCCAATCGCGTCCAATTGCTCCACAACTCAACCCTAAAGTTAAGGAAGCAATTTTCCTACTTCGTCTCCGGCGAGTGATTCGCACGGTTTTACCGTTTCTGCCGATTTAAGAGGCAATCTCCCTTCAAAATTAATTTTGGTTAGCGAAGCAGCACGTTAGCACCTGTCCTGGCACTGAGAAATCGCCCTTCTCCAAAATATTAGTTGACGGTTTACAACTAAAATTTTACCCGACTAGTAACAACGCCTAGAACTTAAGATCACTACCTGGACTAAAAGTGTTCAATCTGTTTAAATCGGCTGAAAACCTTGCATAGTTAGTAAAAGTAACTTTTATTACATAAAAAAAGAATTTACTAGTGGACGTAGGTAATAAACGACAATTTCAACATCGCCGTTGGTCTGAGGTACTATAAGTTTAACTTTACGGATGATTTGCAAATAAATGTAAAGACTATGTATAAGTATGAAGATAAAATTCAATTAATTTATTCCAGATAGGTAGTTTCATGACTATGACCATCGCCCCAGAACAGGTTGAGCGCATTGTTTGGAATCAGCATCACGATCCCTTTGAAGTGCTGGGTTCTCATCCGATAGAACAAGATGGCAAAACCGTCTGGGTGGTGCGAGCCTACCTACCAAATGCAAGTGCAGCGTGGGTTGTCCGGCCTGAAGAACGACTAGAATATCCGATGCAATCAGTGCATGATGCTCACTTTTTTGAATGTACGATTGACACTCCAGAACTGGCGAATTATCAACTGCGAATTCAAGAAGGCGAACACGAGCGCGTCATAAACGATCCCTATGCTTTTCGTTCTCCACGGCTGACGGACTTTGACCTGCATTTATTTTCAGAAGGAAACCATCACCGAATTTACGAGAAATTAGGGGCGCACACGACGGAAATAGACGGCGTTAAAGGCGTTTATTTTGCTGTTTGGGCGCCCAATGCGCGTAATGTTTCTGTTTTAGGTGATTTTAACTATTGGGACGGGCGCAAAAATCAAATGCGTAGAGGTTCCACAGGTATTTGGGAATTATTTATTCCCGAACTAGGAGTGGGCGATCGCTACAAATATGAAGTTAAAAACCAGGACGGTCACATTTACGAAAAATCTGACCCCTATGGTTTCCAGCAGGAAGTTCGCCCCAAAACCGCCTCAATTGTCACCGATTTAAATTCATACAGCTGGAACGACCAGGATTGGATGGAGCAGCGCCGCCATATTGACAACCTGACTCAGCCGATTTCTGTGTACGAAGTACATTTAGGCTCTTGGCTCCATGCCGCATCAACTGAACCAGCACAGCTGCCTAATGGTGGAGAACCTGTAGTCGTCTCAGAACTTAAACCGGGGGCACGGTTCCTGACATACCGAGAACTTGCCGCTAAACTCATCCCTTACGTTAAAGAGTTGGGCTTCACTCATCTTGAACTGCTGCCGATCGCCGAGCATCCTTTTGATGGCTCTTGGGGTTATCAGGTGACTGGCTACTATGCTCCCACATCCCGGTATGGCAATGCTACAGACTTTATGTACTTCATTGATCAATGCCATCAAAACGGCATTGGAGTAATTGTAGACTGGGTTCCGGGACACTTTCCTAAAGATGGTCATGGTTTAGCCTACTTCGATGGCTCCCACCTTTACGAACACACCGATCCGCGTAAAGGCGAACACAAAGAGTGGGGTACTTTAGTATTCAACTACAACCGCCACGAAGTTAGAAATTTCTTGGTGTCTAACGCCCTATTTTGGTTTGACAAGTACCACATTGACGGAATTCGAGTAGATGCGGTTGCCTCTATGCTCTATCTCGACTATTGCCGTAAGGAAGGCGAATGGCTGCCTAATCAGTACGGAGGCAGAGAAAATCTGGAGGCAGCTGATTTTCTGCGTCAGGTAAATTATGTCATTTTTAGCTATTTCCCCGGTATCCTTTCAATTGCGGAAGAATCTACATCATGGCCAATGGTATCTTGGCCTACCTACATGGGTGGACTAGGTTTTAACTTAAAGTGGAATATGGGTTGGATGCACGATATGCTGGACTATTTCAGCATGGATCCTTGGTTCCGCCAGTTCCACCAGAACAACATCACATTTAGTATGTGGTACAACCATAGCGAAAACTTCATGCTGGCTCTGTCTCACGATGAAGTAGTACACGGTAAGAGCAACATTATCGGCAAGATGCCAGGAGATACTTGGCAGAAGTTAGCAAATATCCGCTGTTTGTTCTCTTATATGTTTACTCACCCAGGTAAGAAAAC
>JAUJND010000049.1:0-29644 GCA_030446505.1 Chroococcidiopsidaceae cyanobacterium YX2bin18
ATCAAATTTATATTTTTATACAATCGAAAATTTACTGAGTTTTGAAAAGGCTTATTGTTGACGCTCATATAATCCCAGTGGATTTACGCTTTAAATAAGCGACTGAATATAATAAATAGTCTTAATTGGAGATTTTTCGATAATTTACTGGTTAAGAAATTTGGCATTAGTTCTGAAGACTATAACGAGTAATGAAGTAAAAGGCTTTTATGCCAGAAATTTTAAATAACTTTTTTTCCACAAAACAGTTTATTCCTCACGGGCATTGCTACCTCTGGAAGCCAGAATTGGTATGGCTGCATATTGTGTCGGACTCGCTGATTGCACTAGCTTATTATTCAATTCCAGTAATGCTGGTCTATCTGGTTCACAAACGACGCGATGTGCCTTTCCACTGGATGTTTTTGATGTTCGGAGCTTTTATCGTTGCTTGTGGCACTACCCATCTTATGGAGGTCTGGACGCTTTGGCATCCAACCTATTGGCTATCTGGTTCCATCAAGATAATTACTGCAATAGTTTCTTTATACACGGCTTCGGAACTGGTGTCGCTGCTTCCCAAAGTCCTGACTCTGCCTAGCCCTGCCCAACTACAAGCAGCAAATCTTGCCCTAGAAAAAGAAATCACCGAGCGTAAGTGGGCAGAGTCACAAATCCGAACACTGAACGCAGAATTGGAACAACGAGTTTCGGAGCGGACAGCAGCGTTGAGACGTTCTAATGAAGAATTAGCCACTGAAATTGTTGAGCGCAGGCGCGTTGAGTCAGCGCTACGGGAGAGTGAGCAACGCTACCGCTTCTTGGCAGACGCGATGCCGCAGATCGTCTGGACAGCCCAGCCCGATGGTGGACTGGATTACTACAACCAGCGATGGTACGCCTATACCGGAATGACATTCGAGCAGACCAAAGACTGGGGGTGGCAACTGGTCTTGCATCCGGACGACCTGCAGCTATGTCTTGAGCGGTGGACTAAAGCCTTCCAGACAGGCGAAAGTTACGAAATCGAGTACCGCTTTAAGAAGGCTGCAGACGGAACTTATCGTTGGCACCTAAGCCGAGCCTTGCCGATGAGGAACTCGGACGGGGAAATTGTTTTGTGGGTTGGGACGTGTACGGACATTGATGACCAGAAGCAGGCAGCGGAAGCGCTACGTCAGAGTGAGGAGCAGCTGCGCCGGGTGGTTCAAAATATGCCAGTGATGATGAATGCTGTTGATGCAAACGGGAACATCATTATCTGGAATCGAGAGTGTGAACAGGTGACAGGCTACAGTGCTAATGAGATTGTCCGCAATTCCAAGGCAATCGAACTACTGTATCCGGATACAGCCTATCGCCATCAGGCAAGCGCGGCATGGGCGGAATGTGGTAGCAACTACTGTAATTGTGAATGTGAATGGGAAATAACTTCTAAGGAGGGGAGTGTCAAGACAGTTTCGTGGTTTAACATATCCGAGCAATTCCCAATTTCCGGCTGGGCGGCATGGGGCATCGGAGTTGATATTACTGAGCGTAAACGGGCAGAGTTGGAGATTCGCCAGCTCAACGCCCAGCTCGAGCAGCGAGTCGTCGAACGCACTGCACAACTCGAAGCTGCTAACGCAGAGCTGGAAGCATTCAGCTACTCCGTCTCTCACGATTTGCGTACCCCCTTGCGGAGTATCGACGGCTTCAGCCAAGCACTGCTGGAAGATTACATGGACAAGCTGGACGCACTAGGTCAAAACTACCTCCAGCGAGTGCGTCTGGCCACCCAGCGCATGGGGCAACTGATCGACGATTTACTGAATCTGTCACGGGTGACGCGCAGCGAGATGCACCGTGAGTCGGTTGACCTGAGTGCAATAGCGCAGATGATTGCAACGGAGCTTCAGGAGGCACAACCAGAACGCCAAGTCGAGTTTCAGATCGTGGCAGGACTGGTTGCTAATGGAGACAGTCGCCTGTTGCGAATCGTGCTGGAGAATCTACTGGGTAATGCGTGGAAGTTTACAGCAAAACATTCACGCGCACGGATAGAATTTAGTCGCTCCTCGCACAACGGTATCCATACGTATTTCGTGCGTGACGACGGCACAGGCTTTGACATGGCTTACATCGACAAACTATTCGGTGCCTTCCAGAGCCTGCATGGAGCCACGGAGTTCCAAGGCACTGGCATCGGACTGGCTACTGTGCAGCGCATCATTCACCGCCATAGTGGTCGTGTCTGGGCCGAAGCAGCTGTAGAGCAAGGCGCAACATTTTACTTCACCCTTTAACAGCAGCAACATGGACAAAAAAATAATTCTGCTGGTGGAAGACAATCCTGACGATGAGGCGCTAACTCTGCGCGCACTTAAGAAGAACAATATTTTGAACGAGGTAGTGGTGGCGCACGATGGAGTAGAAGCGCTGAATTATCTCTTTGGTAGCGGTATGTACACTGGTCGGGACATAAGCGTTATGCCACAGTTCATCCTGCTGGATTTAAAGCTGCCCAAAGTGGATGGGCTGGAAGTATTGCGCCGCCTACGTGCCGACAATCGGACAAAATTTCTTCCCGTCGTCATTCTCACCTCGTCCAAGGAGGAGCAAGACTTAATCAATGGCTACAACTTTGGAGCCAACAGCTACATTCGCAAACCAGTAGACTTCACTCAATTTATGGAAGCAGTGCGGCAACTGGGGCTGTACTGGCTTGTCTTAAATGAATCGCCGCCTAGGAGAGTATAGCGTAAATGGGTATACTGCTGCGCGTATTGATTGTTGAGGATTCAGAAGATGACACTATGTTACTGGGGCGCGAACTGCGGCGCGGCGGCTATGAACCAATGTTCAAACGGGTTGATACTGCTATAGCCATGAACGCTGCTCTCGAGCAGCAGACATGGGATATTGTGCTCAGCGATTATTCTATGCCCCAGTTTAGCGCGCCTGCAGCATTGAGGCTGCTGCAGAAAAAAGAGCTTGACCTGCCATTCATTATTGTCTCAGGTGTCATCGGCGAGAATACGGCGGTAGCGGCTATGAAAGCTGGCGCTCATGACTTTATCTTGAAAGGTAATCTGGCACGGCTAGTCCCCGCTATTGAACGGGAGTTGCGTGAGACAGCACAGCGGTGGGAGCGCAGGCAGGCAGAGGAGGCATTGCGGGCAAGCGAGGAGCGATTCCGTTTGTTAGTGGACGGTGTGAAGGACTACGCGATTATCATGATGGATACGGATGGACGCTTTGTCAGTTGGAACGCTGGAGCGGAACGCATTTTCGGCTATCAGGAATCAGAGATTATTGGTCAGCCTTTCTCTCGTATTTTTACACCCTTAGACACCCAGAGTGGTCAGCCTGAGCAAGAACTGAGTACGGCGGTGGCTACAGGGCGTGCTGATGACGAGCGCTGGCATCTTCGTAAGAATGGTACAATTTTCTGGGCTAGCGGTGTCGTAACGGCATTAAGAGATGAAGCGGGTTCTCTCCAAGGCTTCTCGAAAGTGGTGCGCGACATCACTGAGCGCAAGCGAGCAGAGTCAGCACTACAAGCGTCACATAAAGACTTAGCGGACATCAAGTTTGCCCTAGACCAATCTTCAATTGTGGCGATTACTGATCCCCAAGGAACGATTAACTACGTTAACGATAGGTTCTGCGAGATATCCAAATATGCTAGGGAAGAACTACTGGGACAGAACCACTGAATTATCAATTCTGGTTACCACCCGCAGGCATTCTTTAAACAATTGTGGACGACTATCAGCAATGGGCAAGTCTGGCAAGGGGAAATTAAGAACCGCGCCAAGGACACCACTTTTTACTGGGTAGATACGACGATTGTGCCATTTTTGGATACTGAGGGAAAACCCTATCAGTATGTAGCGATTCGCAGCGACATCACTGAGCGTAAGAGTGGAGTCAAAAGCTGCGGCAGAGTGAAGAGCAGTTCCTGGGGGACATTCAATTCTGCCGCCGTTGGCATTGCCCACGTTGACCTAGATGGCAAGTGGCTACTGGTCAACCAAGAGCTTTGCGACATCGTTGATTATACCCAAGAAGAACTGCTTGAGAAAACTTTTTCAGGATATTACTCATCCTGACGACCTTGATGCCGATCTTGAATATGTCCGCAAAATTTTGGCTAATGAAATTCAGACTTACGCGATGGAGAAGGCTTACATCCGCAAAGATACTTCCTTAATCTGGGTTAATCTCACTGTGTCGCTCATATGCAAGCCATCGGGGAGCCGAAGTATCATTGCCGTTGTCGAAGATATCACTGAGCGCAAGCAGGCAGAGTCAGCGCTGCGCGCAATAGACTGGGCGTGGGAGCGGCTCGTAGAGATGATGACCCAACGCCTCCGCCAGTCTCTTAACCTGCAAGAGATTCTTAACACACAGTAGCGGAAGTACGGCAGTTTCTCGCCTGCGACCGGGTGTTTATCCACCGCTTTGAGTCAGACGGAAGTGGGATTGCAGTTGTCGAATCTGTAGCTCCGGGTTGATATCTATTCTAGATACGCAAGTCCAAGGCTCCTATTTGGTAGAAGCTACTAGCGAGACTTATAAACAAGGTCGCATCCGTTATAGAGGATATCTACGCAGCAGGTTTAAACCAGCATCATATCGATTTTCTGGCTCAGTTTCAGGTTCGGTCTATTTTGGTAGTTCCGATTTTACAGGAGGAAAGCCGGGACTAATACCGCTCCATCACTGCTTAGAGCCACGCCAATGGCAGTCGCTTGAGATTGAGTTGCTCAACCACTTGGCAACCCAAGCGAGGATCGCCATCCAGCAATCGGAACTTTATCAACAGGTACAGCAGCTCAATACTACCCTTGGAGTGCCAAGTACAAGAGCGGACGGCACAATTGCAGCAGTCTTTGGAGTTTGAAGCAACGCTGGAAACGAATCACTGACAAAGTGCGCGACAGTCTTGACGAAAGCCAACTGCTACACATTGCGATGCAGGAATTAGTCCTCACCCTAGACCTCATCTGCTGTGATACGTCTTTGTACAACCTTGCAGACAGCACTTCCACCGTTCGCAGTGAGTATACAGCCCTAGCGCTGAAGGAACACTGACAATGATCTCTTCTAGAGTGCGTCGTGCAAATGGCAGACTTTGCTGAAGGCTACCGTCAGCTACGGCAGGGTCAGTATCTTCAATTCTGTGAACTAACCCCTGAGCCTATCCGCAGTCAGGTGGCAATCCCGGCTTGTCCGATTGTTGATGACCAAGATGTTTTAGGCGACCTGTGGTTATTCAACCATAAGCAAGACCCTTTGATGAACTAGAGATTCGCTTAGTACAGCAGATAGCGAATCAATGTGCGATCTCCGTATTCGGCAAGCCCGATTGTACACTGCTGCTACTGCACAAGTTGAGTCACTGAAAAACTCAATGCTCTCAAAGACGACTTTTTGAGCACCGTTTCCCACGAATTGCGGGCTCCGATCGCCAACATGAAGATGGCGCTCTCTATGCTAAAACTTTCTCCTTAAGCTGAAAAAAGCCAGCGCTATCTGGAGATTTTGTAAACAGAGTGCGCGTGAAAGCTGATCAATGAACTACTAGATTTGCAACGGCTGGAAGCTGATCTTATGCCATCTTGCTTAACGAAACTGTAAACCTACAAGAAATGTTGCCTAATCTAACTGAGCCGTTTCGCGTCCGCACAGGACAACGTGAGCAAACTTCACAAATTAATCTTCTCCTTGAGTTGCCCTCTCTGGTTTCAGACCGTGCCAGCCTTGGGAACGAATCTTAGCAGAACTCCTGAATAATGCCTGTAAATACACTCCTGCTGGTGGTGAGATTGTCCTGAGTGTTTGCTACGAGTCCACTGAAGCAGCAACTATATTTAGCATCAGTAATCCCGCCGAGATTCCTCAAGACCAGTTGCCACGTATCTTTGAGAAGTTTTATCGCGTACCTCAAGGGCGATCACAAAACAGGGAGGTACTGGGTTAGGGCTAGCTCTAGTACAGAAGCTAGTCGAGCAACTACAGGGAACAATCCGAGTTGAAAGCTCTAGGGGATGGACTACCTTTACCGTTCAGTTACCTAATCAGCCAAGAGCTTAATAGGTTATAAATCGGGGATCAATGTGACTTGGTGCAAGATATGAGCTTAAAGACTCGCTCTTCCGTGCAACCTCGAATCGCACGTACAACCATCACTTCTACTAGACCTTCACCAGTTTTTGCAACATAGTCCTCAACATCCCCTACTCGATATCCAAGTACCGTACGAAAGATAGGACTTAGCCATACCACAAAGACTTTCAGCAATTAAAGCACCTGCTGCTTGAGTATCTAGCGGATGAGAGAAAAAGTATCCCTGTCCATACTTGCATTGCAATGCACTCAATTGCATTAGTTGCTCTGCTGTTTCTATCCCTTCTGCAATCACATCCATATTTAGAGCCTGCGCTAGAGTTGTAATCGCCCGAACAATCTCTGAATTGTCGTTCCCAAAAACCCATTCTGCTAATAAAGGAGCGGTCAATTTTTAAGGTATCGATGGGGAAACGATGTAAGTAACTTAAGGATGAATAACCTGTACCGAAGTCATCCAAGTACAATGAAACACCTAAGACTTCACAGCTGCGGTGGCACAGTGGCTACGTCAGCTTTTTCCATGAGCATACTTTCCGTAATCTCCAGCCTCAAACTTGAGGCATCTAAGTTAGTTTCGCAAAACTTGGGCAATCTGCTGACAAAAGATTGGGTTGCGTGAACTGTTTAGCAGAGAGATTCACACTAATTGTTAACAGCGGACTGAGGGAGAATTGCCTCTGCCATTGGCGCATCTGGTTACAAGCGACTTGCAGCACCCACTGACCAAGGGGCAAGATGAATCCAGTTTCTTCAGCAATGGGAATGAACTCGGTTGGGAAAATTAAACCGCGTGTAGGGTGCTCCCACCTTACCAAAGCCTCGAATCCAACAACCTTACCCGTTGCCAACAACACTATCGGCTGATAGTGGACTCGAAACTCTTGACGGTCAATAGCTCGCCGGAAGTCCAGCTCCAATTGCCGACTGGTAACGGTTTGGTTGTGCAGGGCTGTATCAAATATTTCACAGCGACCCTTGCCAAGCGCTTTTGCCTGGTACATAGCGGTATCAGCATTGCGTAGCAGGTCATCCAACCAGCCATTAGCTTCGCTACCTAAGACAATGCCAATACTCGCAGAGGTGAAACACTTCAATTCCACTTACGTTGAAAGGTACAGCTAAAAACCTTGTTTAAGTCGTCCAGCAATTTGGGTTGCATAGTTAACGTCTTTAATGTCATCCAGCAGAATTGCGAACTCATCCTCCCAGGCGGGCAACTGTGTCTTCAGCGCGGAGGCATATTTCAAGCTGCGAGCAACGGCGATTAATAGTTGATCTCCAATTAGATGACCGAGACTATCGTTGACCACCTTGAAGCGATCCAGGTCCAGGAAGAGCACGGCACATAAATAATCCTTGTGCCTTTTTGCCCGCTGAACCATTTGTTCCAGTCGGTCTGTGAATAAAGTCCGATTTGGCAGACCTGTGAGGGTATCATGCAAGGCATTATGCCGTAATTGCTCTTGAGTTTGCTTAAGCTCAGTAATATCTTCACAACAGTGCCTTCGTAGTAGGACAGCGCCCCACTATCATCATAAACAGCACGTGCATTCTCCGAAATCCAGATTATGCTGCCGTCTTGACGATACGCCTGCGACTCAAAACCAGAAACGGCATTATCCTGTTGCATTAGGCGCACAAACTCAGCACGACGACTCGGCGCAAACATAAAGTTGCTGCTCAATGTTGCAGAGGTTGGCTATTAATTCCTCAGGAGATTCGTAACCATACATCCGGGATAGGGCAGGATTAGCACTAATGTAGCGACCATCGACTGTAGTTTGGAAGATGCCCTCGGCAGTGTTCTCGAAAATACTGCGGTACTTCGCTTCCGCTTGCTGCAATGCTACCTCTGCTTGCTGGCGTTCCCACTCTTTATTGCTAGGGAAACTAAATCTGCTATGGAACCAGCGAAATTCTGTTCCTCCAATGTCCACTCGCGGGCAGTTCCTATATGTTCCTGACAGACAACTCCTACCATTTCACCACTTAACCAAATTCAAGTGCCTCCAATGGATGTAATGCCGAGGGGAGAAAGATAGAACTGGGAAAATTCTTTGGTTCTGGGGTCAATGTGGGCATCATGCGCCGCAATCGTGCGCTCCTCTGTCAACGCTTGGAAATAAGCAGGGTACTCTACTGCTGCTAGCTCCATGCCTTGCGAATGATCACTTTTGCTCCGCTGATGCCAAGTCGAGGCATTGAATCTTTTGAGCGATCGCTGTTGTATAACCACACACCGCGTTCAATTTGCGGTATTGGTGGCAGCTCTGTAATTTCCCGGACAGGGAGCATTTAAATCTCTTCCACGGCTGAATGTTTTGCGCTTTGACAGTTCCATCAGTACCGCATTCTGCTTTGAAGCTGTCTTTGCTTTTCTGCAAGACTGTCTCTGCTCGCTGGCGCTCGGTGACTTCCGCCTGCATCGCGGTCAGGAGTTCTGCTTGTTGGACTGCTATGCCAAATTGCTCGCCAATCTGAACTATTAAGTCCACCTCTCCTGCCCGCCAGTGACGAGGTTCAGAGTTTTGATAAGCTGCCAGTAAACCCCAGAGCCGATCTTTAATCAGGATTGGAACAATAATATAAGCCCCAGCCCGAAATTGCTCTAAAAGTTCAATGTGACAAGGGCGAAAACCGACTTTGTAAATATCATCAACTGTAAATGTTTCATTATTAACGTAGCGACCCCCTTGAGTTTCTTGTAAATAGGTATCTTCCCAAACCTTTTTTGATTCCTGGTCCCACCAGTTTTACCCAGCCAGGTGACAAATTCAGCAACGAATTCACCAAACCAGTTGGGGTGAAGCGATAGACAGCAACCCGGTCAGCTTCTATTAATTGGCAGACTTCCTTGGTAGTTGTTGCAAAAATAGCATCTAGGTCTAGGAGTTCCTGCCGAATCATTCGATCGCTTGGCTAGATCTTTCTGCTTCTGTACTGCATTCATACAGGGCGATCGCCTTGTCTTTTTTGCTGCTGAATAGCCAGATTTGTAACCAAAAGCTGCTCCAACTGCTCAAATGTTACTTTGTCTTGACTTAAACTCTGCAATCTTGCTATTTTTTTCATTTTCCATCAATTTCATTTAGAAAAAATTACTGTATCAATTATTGCTAAAATAGGCGTGTTAATCACTTCAAACTGCTATACTGAAGACTAGTTCTAAATTTTGGTTATTAAGCAGTTTAGCTATGCTTAGTATTCTCGATACCAGGACGTAAAGACCAATATCGCGAATCTTTAGGGTCGCGCTGTTTGACTGGATATTTCAATACTTGGCGCAACACTTAAACACACTCCAAATTTAATTAATACAGCAAGTCAAAGTTCTTGGTAAGAGTTATAAGCTAACAATTCTTAGCTCTTAACGGATATGATCTAAATCGCCTTCATCAATAAATACAGGATACCATAAACCAATAGACTCTATCTGTTTCATTCCACAGGAATCTTGGGGAATTGAAATTCAGAAATAAATTCTCTGTGGTGTAAATTTTATTTAGAGGTGACCGTTTTCAAATTAATTATGTCCATTTACTCTGTATTAGATTTATTTTTGGATAACTTTAGTAGCACTTTCTCTTGGCTATTTTTTTTACCTGAAAAAATAATTGTATAAGCAGCTATAAGCTAAAATAATTCACAGTTAAAGTTTAAAACACCAGCATCAATAGACCAATCATGCTGCCCAGAAAATAGTAGATAAGAGAAGCCCAAAAACAATTCTCGAACAGCATAAGGGTAATCAATAAAGTGGTGATTTGTTTCAACTCTTCATAAACTAGCTGATTAGAAGCCTGATAAGACAAAGCTTCAGTAATCCTACTTTTTTCCAACATACTGTAACTCCAAATTATAGCTTGAGAATAATTAATATAAATGCTTGCAGCACTCTAAGAAAATAATTTGGAAATCCAAAACAAGAGCGCAGCTTTATTAGTATTATCAACTTCTTTTCAAGCAATGTCGTCCGAACTATTACGGCAATTTAGGTTTACAAACTCTTATATTGAGGCGTTATTTCAACTCTATTAGTAAAAATACGGTTAGATTTAGGGAGCCAACTTTTCCGACAAGCCTTTTGAAGCCTTTATTAGCTGAAAGTTCCAGCGAGGGACGCAAGGGTCCGGTAGAGTAAGGGAATCGGTTGAAGAGGTGTCGAGCATGGAAAGTTGGGGGAGCCAGAATTTGCCGATCTCAAATCTTGCACTTAACGGAAAAATAAGGTTCTTAAGCTCTCCTAATTTTTTCTGCGATCGCCTTTAGCCTTGGAAGGTTTATATGAAGCGGAATTCGACGAGCAGAAAATTTAGTTAAAACACTTATGGTGAAAGCATCCAAGTTTGGTGCAAGATCTGAGTTAGCTTACGTACACCTTTGGAGAACTCGATGCTACCAAAAGCAGCATTCATAAAACTAATACGTTGAAGTGTTGAGTAAGCGCTTTTGGTAGTCCCGCAGTCGTAAGCCCAACTGTACAGGTGATGGAGTATTTTCACCTCTATAAATGCGAAAACTCCAGGGGGAAACGCCATTGTCCGACAACTAGATACATGACAACTAAGTGCAGCTTTTCTAAAAGTTGTGAGGTCGATAATTACTTGTAGAGTTGGTTTACGCCCTTTTGCTGTCAAGATTTGTTCAAAAGCAGAACGTATAATCACTTTTCTAGTCAAATTGATTAAGAAAGCGACTTCTTCAATTCTGCGGACTTAGTTTGGCAGTATTGGGGCAAGGGTGAACCAGTAGCTGCTAAAAAACAGACCCAGTAATGCTTGTAAGGCTTTCTTGCTGATATTGCGTCGGCATCAGAATCATCAGCTCTTGAACTAGCGCTTGGGCTTGGTCAAAATGGCGGACATAAGTAGGTAGAGACAGATTTTCGTCTTTTTATCCCATTAGCTTCGGTCTAATGCAAGATGTCAAGAAAGATAAATCTGAATTAGGACAACTCCAATTCTCTATTCCCAAACTCACTGAGCGAGAAGCATGCGTCTTAAAAAATCGAGGAATACCGCAGAAGAGGAAATCATGTTCCTCATAAATAGGGGTTATCAGGTATTAAATTGGTTATGAACAGGATTACTCTCAAAAGAGACCATTGAAGTCGTTTAATTGTAAGGCTGCCCTTCAAAGTTATAGATCTGTTGTCATTGAGTGGAAACAACAAGTTGTTGCAGCACTCAACTCTATATTCCCTACTGAACTTGAAGCAAATCAGTTTTTGTTCCTTAAAACAAGTTTTAGCACAGCAATTGCTCAGGCTGTTTCACTTGAAAATGAAACAGAGGATGACTATAGTATTCAAGGTTTGCATGAGAATACAGACAATTTGTTAAGAGAATTAGATATAATTTGCAAAAACAGCTTATTGAGATATACAGATTTGCCAATTACGTCTCGACTCTATGTAGAGGATATTGACAGCTTTGCTAAAGTTAGGGATATGAATCCTAGTACGGTTTCTCATTTGTTGCAGTCAGAAGGATATTTAAATTACCAAGAAGACTTTATATAAATTGGTTTTGAAAAAATCCTAAATGAGCCATTTCACAAGAAAGATTGGGGAGGAGAGTACAATGACTTATATACATCAAATCTAATAATCAATGGTACTCGGAGAGCCACTGCATTTCTTCTTAAGGGAAATGGATTAAAAGTTGCAAATATGGAGATCAAACACTGTGGCAAAAATGGAGATCAAATACTTAGACTTTTTGATTCTCCGGCAGAGTTGTTCATCATTCAGTTTGTAGGAAATATTTCTGAGGCAGTTATTAAAGATGTTGAGGGTAAGGTAGACCATTTAAGAGCTAAGGGTAAGCAGGTATGCTATTGCATAATCAATGGCCTAGATACTGCCCGCTTAATGCATGCATACAGTTTACTCTAAGTACTTTGTAACCTAAAAAACCAAAAATTAAGTTACGCCCGCGTTAGCACGGCTGACCAGTCTCTAGAACCGCAATTGCAGGCGCTTGAGGCGGCGGGCGTGTCACCAACGCAGATTCATACCGATGTCGTTAGCGGCGCGCATACCGAGCGCCGGGGACTGGATAGGGCGCTCAGCCATTTGCGTGAAGGCGAAATACCCTGATTGTCTGGAACCTTGATCGCTTGGGGTTCAGCCTGGGACACCTTATCGAGGTGATGCAAGACCTTGAGAAACGCGGAATCTTATATCTTGCATCTAATAGAAATACTAGGTTTTTAAGCTCTCGTATTTTCTAGGCGTGATCGCTTGATAACTGGAGAGCTTTACCTAGAGGAAAGATTAGCCTAAAGGTAAATGAGCTAAACCATTTGTAGTAGAAGAGTTTGAGAGGAGTGCAAGATCTGAGTTACCAAATAATTGCTGATACTCTTCTTCTCAACTCTACAAATTGCGGTAGTTACGAGCCAGGGGCAGGCGTAGTTGATTCAAAAATAGTAGAGTTTGACCCTGAAAAACTTACCTCCTGTTGCCCTTTAGGACTTAACTGCGCGACCCTGAGCGGCGTGAAATTTCCCTGTCCCAATTTTGTAACTTGTAGAAGGGTCTGAAGGCGATCGCATGAGGAGTGGTTCGTTATATATTAACTATTTGAATATTCAAATAGTTAAATAGCTAAATATCTACCCCCCAAAAGCTGAGGAGCGTGAATTGCAGTGCAGACAGTACACTTCACGTCAGTGACAAGTTATATTGATTATTTGAATATTCAGCTACTTAAATATAAAACTATTCTACTATTTGAATAGTTAAGTAGTAGAATAGTTTTATCGGATAATATTCACACATCGGTAACTCGGATGAAAATTATTACCCTCTCGTCCTACAAGGGTGGAGTGGGCAAAACAACCAGTTCAATCTGTCTAGCGTCCTTGTTCTCCCAACATGGACAAACCCTGCTGATTGATTCCGACCCTAACCGCTCTGCTAGCACTTGGGCGAGATCAGGAAATTTACCCTTTAAGGTGTGCAGCGAAAATACTGCTACTAAGTTGATGGGGCAGAATAAATTTGACTTCGTTGTAATTGACACTCCGGCGCGACCTGTTGAATCCGAGCTTCAGGAACTAGCGGAAGGATGCAATTTATTGCTGCTACCAACTACGCCAGATTCACTCTCAATGGATGCCCTAGCGCTGATGACCCAGAGCTTGCCAAATGATGCTAACTACCGCGTACTGTTGACCATGATTCCTCCGCCTCCTGAAAAAGATGGAGCAGATGCGTTCCAGGCATTGAAAGAAAATGGATTCCCTGTTTTAGAGCGGGGAATTAGGCGCTTCAAGGTCTACAAAGATGCTGCTGCGCTCGGACAGCCTGTTTATAAAATTAAGGGAGGAAAAAAGGTATGGCGGGACTGGACGGAACTGGCAAGACTCAACCCACTAGCCGAGCTTCTAGATTCAGCGAAATCCTGAAATTTAAGCAGGCACAAGAGGCAGACTTAGAAGTTGAGCAGCCCTCGGAAAACCTGCCACCCGATGAAATAGTAGAACCAACTCCAGAACTAGCAGCGCCGCCAGCACCAGTAGAAGCCGAGACAAAGGCTAAGGCAGGTAGACGCGGTAAAGTGTCGAAGCGCAACAACCCGGACTATATGCAAGCAATATTCCACTTGCCTGTGAAGACTAGCAAGCGGCTGGATCGAGAGTTGTTGGATTTGGGTGAAGCAGGCGTTAACCTTGACCGCTCTGAATTTGCTGAGGAACTGTTGCAAAGCTTTTTCAGGCTTTCGGAGCAGGTAGGAGCGGACGATGCTCTGAAGAAGTTTAGAAGTCTAGGAAGTAAATAGTTGAATATTCAACTATTCGTAATCTTGGGTTTGGGTAAGCAAATAGTTGAATAGCTAAATATTTAACTAAAAGGTGCGCTTGTAATCGTGTTAGACCAAATTGAGATCACTTGTATACTCTTTGTACGGTGAATGGACTTTTCGGGCTTCTCGTTAGTAATAAATTCCACTGCACCGACTGACACAGCTGCTGCCACATGAAGCGCATCCATTGCTCCCAATCCTGATTCACTAACCTCTCGGTATGCGCTCTGGACGATTTGGTCAATATCCCTTGCCCAGTACGAGACGACATCAAAATATTCCTCATAAAACCTGGCTTCACTGGTTCGATTGTTGTAAATCGCTTTAGGTAGGACCTCTAGTTTTAAGAAGATACTGGACGCAAACTCAAGGGTTACATCTTCGAGAATGAAGAGCGCCCTTTCAGCAATGGCTCCCTCGCCCCTTGCGGCAGCAATCAGTACGCCTGAGTCGATAAACGTGCGAGTCATCCAGCGTCTTCCTGATATTCTCCTCTACGCTCAATTTTTTCACGCTGTACTCCTTCCCAATCAAGCAAAGGCACACTGGAGGCAACAATTTCCTTACGGAGCTTCCGCAAACGTTCGCCTAGTTGATGCTTAGACTTTGGTTCGGCTTTCTGCTTAGTAGCAGAGGTTTCCTTTAATTCCAGAAACTCCACAAAATCAATGACTTCTTGTTGCAAGTCTTGTGGGAGGGAGCGCCATTTTTCTAGCAGCAATTGTTCAGTATTCATACGCTCTCCTGCCGTCAGTGTGCAGCAATCATCTTAATCATCTTCTCTCACAATTTGCACCGATAGGGTGCGCGGTTGTGGGCGGATGAAAAGCTGACCGCAGATAACCATGATAATGTTTAGGTAGGCGTTGCTGAATGAAAGTATGAATCAATGAGGAACAGGGACATCCCAGAATTTGAGATAGTGAAGTAACAATCGGATTGAGTGCCTCAGCATCTGCTCTGACTTGGAATAATCTTGCGGTCTTGCGATGTAGCCGAGCAAGATAGTGTCTCAACCTTGTGTTTCACTCTCAACCCGCGTCATGTAAGTCTGCTCACAATCTGATCTCCCGCTGGAATAAAGCCAGGATAAACAGACCATCCATCCGTAACATAGAAGTAACATTGCCATGGTCTCACAATTGCCCATAGTGGCTCAAAAGTTTTTGCACTATGGTCGCCTAACACCCAACCTAAAATTCCTGAACTGAAGTGATTTACTGCCGTCCAGAGCCAGATTTTGTTTTTTTCGAGCCAACGAAGGTTTCCAATTCATCCAGTTCTCCGACTTCGGGAATCATTTCTGGAGCGTAGGCATCGAGATTTTCTCCTACTTGCTTGACCCAGTAAATTACGGTAGTGTGATGCACCCGCTTTAACCCGTTCAATTCCACGAAACCCATGCCATTGACGTACATTTTCAAGCATTCCTCTTTGACTTCATCGCTGTAGCCTCTCGATGTCTCATCACGTTCAACGAATTGTCGCCCACAATCTACACAAATGGTTTTGTTTTACCTCGCTTGATTCCATTCTTGCGGATATGCGTTGATTGGCACTCTGGACATTGCATTGACGCTTCCCTCCATTCATACCTCTATTATGCAACGCCGGATATTCCATTGGGGCGAGTCGGCACGCCCGACGAGATCGCCAAAGCCGTTTTCTGGCTTCAGGTGACAGCAGCTTTGTAAACGGCATTGAGCTATTCGTCGATGGTGGCATGGCATTGGGCACAAATCTAAATGGGTGCTGTGTCCAGAGCAGCCAGCTAACAATTCAAATGCAGCGGACGGTCTAAAGCCTCTAGTGCTGCGTTTGAGTTTCTTTGCCGCCGCTGATTTGGACCGTTGGGTGTTTCGGGTAATGTGAGGTGTAGAACGAATGACGGATAAACTTGAGCAGAACAAACAGACGGTCACGGCATTTTATGACCTGATGTTCAATCGGTGTCAGCCCGCAGAAGCCATCGAGAAATATGTCGGCGACGTGTACATCCAGCACAACCCAGCGGTGCCGACGGAAGCAGGCTTTCATCGAATATTTCGAGAGGATGGCGAAAGAATATCCGGGCAAGTGCGTCCAGTTTAAGCGCGTCTTCGCTGAAGGCGATTATGTAGTCTTGCATTTGCTACCAACAATGGCCGGACGACAACGACTGGGCGGGCATCGACATCTTCCACCTGGATGATAAAGGCAAGATAGTCGAGCATTGGCACGTGCTTCAGACCATCCCGGAAGCGTCGGCTAACGATAACACGATGTTCTGAACAGTCGAGTGCTGGTAGGGTGAAGGCCGGTTTGTACAACGGCACGCCCAACAACGGCATGCTCCCGACCGCCGACACGCTGCCTGTCATGTACATCAAAGGCTTGGGGCGGCGTGGGTGATGCCGGGCGTTCGGCGGCTACGCCGGAGAAGGATGCGCCGGTAGAGAGACCGCTCCGTTAAAGCATCCACTTGAACAACAGAGGAGAGATTCAGATGTCAGAGAAAAATAAAGCAATCTTAGAAGAGGCAAACGCGGCGATCGCTGAAGGCAACAATGAAGGATTCTTGTCGTTCTGCGCCGACGACATGGAATGGACATTTGTAGGCGACAAGACCCTTAAAGGAAAAGAAGCCGTTCGCCAATGGATGGCAGCGACATACGTAGAGCCGCCAAAGTTTATGGTCGCGAACTTAATCGCTGAGGGTGATTTTGTCACGGCACTCGGCGACATAACAATGAAAGGACGAAGACGGGAAGGCGGCTCATTACTCGTACTGCGACATCTGGCGCTTTCGCGGCGGTAAGATTGTCGAATTAAGGGCTTTCGTCATCAAAACCGAGGTCAAGGATGAAACCAGCAGCGCAGCGTAAATAATCTGCAAAAGTCAGGATGTATTCTTGCAAAATAAAGTGTCCGCAAGCGAACGGGGCTACATGACCAGCGACGATATCGATCACGCCGATGGACTGAACATCTGACGACCTCCGGCAGGCGCTCGCAAGAGTGTTTGCCAACACACCAAGTCCATGGACAGGCACTCACCACGCCTGTCATGACCTTACAGGGGTAACCAGTTAATACGAAAAAGGTCCATTACCAAACGATAGAAATTCAAGGCATCAACGTCTTTTACCGCGAGGCTGGTTCGTCGGAGGCGCTGACCATTCTGCTTCTGCATGGATTTGGTGCATCGTCATATATGTTCAGAGAACTAATGCCGCAACTGGCTAAGAAATATCATGTTATCGCCCCAGATCTGCCTGGTTTCGGTCAGACAACTGTTAGGCCCAGCGTTAAATTCAATTACACTTTTGACAACTTGACATCGGTCATTGATGCTTTCCTCGTCGCCAAAGGCGTGGATCGCTACGCTATGTATGTGTTTGATTATGGCGCCCCGGTCGGCTGGCGGCTGGCGGTGAAAAATCCACAGCAGATCATGGCAATTGTGACCCAGAACGGCAACGGCTACGAAGAGGGCTTGAGTTCAGGCTGGGCTGATATGCGCAAGGCGTGGGCCGAACCAACTGCTGAAAATCGCGAGGTCTTACGTCGATTCAATACGGCTGACATGATCAAGTGGCAGTACACAGAAGGCATCGAAGACACTTCGCTAATTGCGCCTGAAAGTTACCAGTTGGCCCACGCGGCAATCGAGCGCATAGGCGTTGAAGCGCAGATGGATTTGCTACTCGACTACGGACAGAATATCAAGCAGTACAGTCAGTTGCACGAGTTCTTCCGCCGCTACCAGCCGCCAACACTTGCAATCTGGGGAGAGAAAGATCCATTCTTCACTCCCGCCGGAGCCAAAGCATTCAAGCGGGACAACCCGAAAGCCGAGGTGCGGTTTCTCAACACAGGCCACTTCGCCATTGAAACTCACGGAAGTGAAATCGCGGCAGGAATGCTGGAGTTTTTAGACCGTAGCGTCAAACCCCAAACTCCATAATTATCGCGACATCAGGACTTGCTGGCAAGACCCGCCCGGAGTTACGAAATCTGCTAAATAAGCATTTTTTTCTCATATCACCTGCTTTGCAACACCTGTCGCGAACTTGGACATGCACCCTATCCGTCGGATCGCGACGCTCGATGACACGCCCAACCCATTTGCCAACGGCGTTAAGTCGTATGCGCTCGACGCTGACAAAGCTAAGCAGCTTTGGGCGAAAAGCGAGGAATTGATAAGCGCTGCGTCTTAAAGGTTATCGCGCACATCTGAACGCAATAATCCATTCTACTTTCGTGCTTGGATGAACACTCACAAGAAGGCGTTATTAACAAAAGAGAAATCATGAAATCTAGACAGCGCATCGCGATCGAGCAACTGCAAAAAGCACAGAATGCACATGACCTGGAAGCACTTTTAGCCTGTTTTGCACCTAACTTTCAGGGCAATCATCCACGCCACCCCGATCGGGGTGTCCAAGGAATTGAGGATGCCCGTAAAAATTGGTCTAATATGTTGCACGATCTCCCAGACTTTCACTCAGAGTTGCTCCGTTCGGCAGTTGAGGGGGACACAGCTTGGGCTGAGTGGTACTGGTTCGGCACCCATCGTGATGGTTCGCAGTTTGGGATGCGCGGGGTGACGATTCTTGGTATCCCAGCGGATCGGATCGAGTGGGCACGTCTGTATATGGAACCTGTGTAACTTCCAATCACGATGATTATCTCCCCTGCATCTAAATACTGTTCACTATCAAACGCCCACGATTCCCAGTTGTGATTGAACATTTTGAAAACTCCCTCGACTACCGCTGCCGCTCCTCGATGGGTTGCCCCTCGCGGGAATCCATCGTTCTGAATTCACTCAAGATCAGGAGTGCAGAGCCGCAGAAAGGCATCATAATCCTGCTCACGGAAAGCTCGATACAATTCTTCAATGACTTCAAGATTGGTCATAGGCTGTCCTTAAAACTTTGACCACTCGGTTTAAGTTATGTTAGCATACCTTCATGAGCAGAGGACCTGAGAAGCAATTCGATCCTGACATTGCCCTAGCAAAGGCTATGGAAGTGTTTTGGGCACGAGGATATGAGGCAGCTAGCCTTTCCGAACTACTGGAATACATGGATATCGGTAAAAAGAGTCTTTACGACACGTTTGGTAACAAGCGATTGCTCTTTCTCAAGGCATTAGACCACTATGCTCAAACGGAGGTGAAGTCCATTCGAGATCAGCTTTTAGCTCCAGGTTCGCCCCTAGCAAACTTAGAGCGAGTCCTAAAAAATTTGCAGCACCGACATTCATTACCCAGAAGTCAAGGCTGTATGTTGGGCACGAATATTGCTGACTTCGATACAGATGAGGCAGAAATTGCAGCCATTTTGCGTCACCATCTCCAAAAGTTGGAAGATGCCTACTGCACTGTCATCGCTCATGCTCAAAAAGCAGGTGAAATCAGTGCAACCATCGACTCCCGGAACCTTGCTCGTCTGTTGCTTTGTACAACTCAAGGCATGGCTTTAATTGGTCGGGTTTTAGAGGACGAAATACTTCTACACAGCACTGTAGAGGCAACATTGGCACTACTGAAAGCTGGTTGATTTTTTTACCTTAACTTATACCGAACGGTTTAGGTTTCTTATAACTCATGAGGATTAACTATGACACGCTTGACGAACAAAACCGCCGTGATCACCGGAGGAACGACCGGAATTGGGTTTGAAACTGCCAAACAATTTGTTGCAGAAGGGGCACAAGTGATTCTAACGGGACAGAACGAAGAACGTCTACAAACTGCTGTCAGCGAACTCGGTGAAGCGGTAATTCCGATTCGTGCTGATGTTCGCTCCCTGAACGACTTGGACGTATTAGCAGCAGGTGTTAAAGCAGAATTTGGTAAGCTCGATATTCTGTTTGCGAATGCAGGCATTGGCTTATTTGCCCCACTCGCAGCGATTGACGAGGGATTCTATGATGACCAGTTTGACATCAACGTGAAAGGTGTATTTTTCACGGTCAGAAACTTGCTGAACTCCTGAATGACAGGGCAAGCGTCATTTTGAATGCATCAGCCGTGAATGAAAAGGGTGCAGCGATGGCCAGTGTGTACTTTGCGACAAAAGCAGCAGTGCGCTCGTTGGCGCGAACCTTGGCGGCTGAGTTAGCATCTCGTCAGATCCGAGTCAATGCCATCAGCCCTGGCTTTGTGCCCACAAATTTTCAGAGCAAAATGGGATTGCTACCAGAAGCACTAGACAGCTTTGGTGACTATGTGAAGCAGTCTGCGCCCTTAGGGCGGTTCGGAAAACCGGAGGAGATTGCAGCGGGTGTTGTTTTTCTTGCCAGTGATGAGTCTTCCTACATGACAGCCGCAGATCTTGTGGTTGATGGTGGATTTATGAACGTTTGAGGCTGAGTTGGGCTGTTACTTGATTAAAGTGTGATCGCTCCGATGGTAAAAGGTGCAGAGCGATCACCTCTCACCAATGATCTCTCGGCTGCGACCTCATCAATAGCTTGAGCCGCATAACACCCCCGTTCACCCGTCGTTAAAGCTTTTCACACTCAACAGTTGTCCTTGTACGGTCGGTGTGCAACGGGATTGTTAGGGAGCGATTTTGCAGAGATGAATTTATACATCAAAGTTATTGGAAATCAGCTTTTCTTTTATAGGAAAAATAACGATTTAAATCTTTGCTACTGATTATATAAACTGCAATAACAGCACTGAGAACAGCCATGATCAAACTCCCAACAATCAGGGCAGCGGGAAGCTTTGAACTCAGGGCAAGAACTATTGTTATGAGACTGACAACTAGCAAATTACAGATGCCTACCAGAAGCCATTTTGCCCATTTCCTTCCCTGGATAACAAAGTACATCACGACAACGGTTAGTAAGATCCGACCAATCGCCCAGCGATCTTGCGCCGCAATTACTAGGGCACCATCCAGAATGCAGAGCAGCAGAAACATCGCGAGTAATCTGTTTCGAGCTTTTAAAGCAGATTGATCGGGTTGGATCATGGTTTATCAATGAGGTGGGAACATTAATACTTACTGTATGAAACTTGCGCTCAGCGAGACAGCATAACAATTTATTGTACAGAGTCTTGCTGTTCATCTCCCAGAAATCAGGAGATGAACAGATACCTTGCTGTGTATCTACCCAAGATTGGCGGCTTTACAGCAAGACTGCTGTGTATCTCCCTCAACGGGGGTGGATCTACAGCAAAGTTCTGTATATCTTCCCCAGAGCGAGGAGTGTAAGCATTTCGATGTATTTATAGTTTTGTTGGGTCAGAGGACATCTCTGTCTGTTCTCAAATGTTTTATAACCCTAACCGAAGACGAGCAGAGCGTCACCAGCTACTCATCATCTTCCCCGATCACCTGCAAGTAAGCCTTAGCCGCCGCTTGCTTTAGCGCTCCTTGGGTATAACGTTCATAAACTTTATCACTTTTAATCCCCATCAACTCCTTGCCATATAACAGGTCTAGACCTTTGCGCGTAATACTTGTACCGAATTCATGCCGGAAGCGGTGCGGTCTGATGTCCTCTACAGAAGCGATCGCCCCCAGCTTCTTGGGGTACAACAATCATCAGAACAGAAAACCGTAATAAGTCTGTAATGCTTACAAATAAACTGATTTAGAGATTAGCTTCAGGCAGGATATTATTAGCTTTTGCTTTATTCCTGCCATGTATATACATGATAAAGCTATGTATATACATGGCTTATTGCCATTTTTTGTTCCATTACTTGTCGCGCCCCGTAATGTGGCATCGCGCCAGCAATCAACAAAAATATCCTTACTTCTATCTCCTACCCTAGCTGGAATCAGTAGCTACGTCACCGCAAGGTATCCTAAAGTTGATTAAGTACTAGAGTGAGCATGAACTCAGATAAACCTGTCATAATAAAACGTTCAAACCAGTCTACGGAAAAAACACAGCGCCACTTCCAACCAATTCAACAATCAGCAATAGAATCTGTTCCTCAACTAGAGATAGAGCAACCAGAGCAGCCACTGGCAGTAGGACATTTAGAGTCTCTAGCCGAAACCCCACGAGACCAATCAATCTACGGCAGTGGCTGGAGTGTGGCTCAACTGATGGATGAGTTTAGTGGTAGGTACAACGGCTAATGGAGTGCGATCGCATAAAGCATGGCTTAGATTACCGCGTGAATGTCCTCCCTTCGGACGCAGCGCAGCGCATGGAATTTAACCCACAAATTGTGGCTTTAATGAGTGGTGGTTGTAGAACGGTTGCGCTCATCGGACGCAGACACCCTATAACTCAACCAATCAATTGATACGTTCCGGCGCAGCGTGGTTGTTAGCCCGCACCTAACTGTACCCAGAGTACTATGGAGACGTAGTGCATTTTCGTGCACTGTCTGCTGTTGTCGTCCCTATTGAACATTTCTTCCTTGCACGTACACCGTCGAAACAGGCTTCATCATCTTCCGCTCCACTTTGATGTCCTTAAATCCAGCCATTTCCAGATAACGTGCGAACCTTTCTCCTTCCTCAGTCGCATCATCTTCTGTAGCGCCAGGGATTCTGGGCTGGTGAACGAGGGCTATGATTCCTCCCGTGCGCAACTGCTCTCTTAGCCGTCTCAGCACGTCAATCTTGTTATCCCAGAACTGAAAGTTATTAACAGCCAGAATCTTGTCAAATGGGTCGTCGAAGGAGGGCAATTGCGATACCGAAGTGAGAACCAGCCGCACTCTTCCAGCCGAAATGGCGCGTTGATTTCTTTTTGAAGCTTGCCTGAACATCACTTCAGAATGATCGATGCCCCAAATAACACCGTAGATCACAATTTCACTCATCTTTTGGATCGTGGTAGTAATGCATAGTAATGGTAAGCTGGGAAGCCAGAAACTTAAATCATTGTAGACGACTCAATGAACTGTCCCAAGTGCCAATCAACTCAAATCATCAAATACGGACATACGCACTACGGCAAACCTCGATTTCGTTGCCAAGACTGCGGACGACAGTTTGTAGAGAACGCGAGCCGACAACCGATTGCTCAGGCAACTCGCCAATTGATTGATAAACTGTTGCTTGAACGCTTGGCACTAGCAGCCATTGCACGGGTGACGGAGTGTCTGAGCGTTGGTGCAACTGTACGTCAATCAAAAGTATTATCAAACTCCAAAGACAGTAGAAGTTGCCCCCAAAAAAAGGGGTCGGTTGACGATGCAACTGGACGAGATGTGGTCATTTGTCGGTTCTAAGGGGAACAAACAATGGATTTGGTTAGCCATCGATGCTGATAGCCGTGAAATTGTCGGTGTATTTGTTGGTGATCGTTCTCGTCAAGCGGCAAAAGGGCTATGGCAATCGTTACCTACGGTTTATCGCCAGTGCGCTATCTGCTACACCGATTTCTGGGAAGCCTATGAACAAGTATTGCCTCCAGTAACCGCACGGAGCAGTTGGTAAAGAAACAGGGAAAACCAGTTATATTGAGCGGTTCAACAACACCCTGCGGCAAAGAGTGGGGCGCTTAGTTCGCAAAACCTTGTCTTTCTCCAAAAAGTTGAGCAATCACATCGGGGCGGTTTGGTACTTTGTGCATCACTACAATACCTCCCTTCGCTCCTGACCATTACTATTCACCACTACCGGATCGTTACTCAGCCCGAAACCAATTTCCAGGACGCGGTCGGAGGGTTGCAGGTTAAGCAGGGAAATTGCCCACTCATTGCGTTCAAGATTTGATGACCTATGTGCCAAGACGAAGCCAGTGATATTCCCCAAAATCCTGTGGGACGGGCAAATTGTGCTACAACTCTCTCTACAAGGCCCATAAAATACCTCCCTAACCGTCTTGTAGCCAGAATACAGACACACAAGGCAAAGCGGGCTAACGACTCAAGTCAGCGGCGATAGACATCCTTGACCTCAGCACCAAGATCTCTTGACCATCCGCTGCATTTGAATTGTTAGGCATCGTTATCGCTGACCCCAACAGCAATATCGAAATGAAGCACATCTTCTCGTACCCCAAGCTTCGTATAGAGTGCAATTGCAGGGTCATCTCCGATGTCCGCCTGTACAAAAATAACATAGGCTGCTCGCGCTACAGCGATCTTCTTTAATTCCTGGATTAGTGCGGTGGCAATACCTTCACGTTGATGCGCTGCTGCAACAGCTAGATCGTAAATATAAATTTCACTACGCTCTTGCTCGAATTTCTGGAGTTCGTAAGCGGCGATACCTCCGACTACTGATCCATTCTTTAATGCTGCAAGCGCGATGAAATAATCGCTGCTTAGTAACCGCTTGAGATAGGCATTGCTTGGGCGAGACGAGCTATAGGTATCAACTTCATCAAAAGCCTCGCTGAAGGTAGTCAATAAGCCTTCCATAAGTGCTAGATCATTGGCGGAAAGTTGACGAATGCTGATTGGCTCGGAGGATGACATCTTCTACCTATTAGTTGGAGCTACGCAGAAAAATGCCGAGTAAGATACACAACAGCTAAAATCAGCAGCAACAATGAATTTGAGCTTCGCACCAGTGACTCTAGAACGTCCGCCACATTTGAATAGTTAGGCTTCATTCCTTTCTGACTAATGGCACCAAATGCATCATGTAATCTCGTTTTCCAATTGGTACACTAGCCATGTGAAGAATATCATAAGCCGTAACCATATGGAAGTAAAAGTTTGGAATTAGAAATTCATTCACGTAGGCATTACCAGACAACTCGACGTAGAGGCTCTGACCCAAGTCAATGCGCGTCACCTCAGCTAGCTTTGCATCTTCAACGTTAACACCCAAAAGAAGTTCCTTAGTGTTTGCTATGTGCTCGTATGCCTGCGCGAGAGATGTGATGTCTGGATCTAGATTGTTTGCAGGTTTGCCATCACACCAGAGAGCAAAGTTGTGTGGTTGATTGCAAGTGAAAGCAATCTGTGTACCGAAGGGAAACATATCAGCCGCAATGCGCTTTTGAAGGAACGACTCGTCATCACAAAAATAAGTTTGAGCTGACTCCAAGAGATGCTCAAGAGTCGCTAATCGGCTTTGGAAGAGGGTTCGGATTAAATCTATACTCTGACTTTGCATTTTGTGATCCCTCAAGACTTATTCTATGAACCCTAGCTATATTTAGAACAAATTTCAGCCTAACGTTCTTAGTCAGCGGTTTCTAGTAATTACTGCAATGCTACCAGTAGCTTGTGACAATCCGCTGCACCAAGATAGTTATGAGGCGATCGCCTACCGATTGCAAAATTAGTTGGCACAGCAGGAATGAGGGACCCAAAGCGAGCGCATAGGGTAGAGTTAGGGCTAGGGGTTCATCAAATCTGGGAATAATCCATCTATTCTAAACTCGACAGTTGCGCTAAATGCCTCAATCACTAAAACTGCGTACAAGCCTAGTTAATCTAGCGCTCGGTACAGGTGCTGCTATTCAGGACAGCATTAACATTACTTTTAAGTCGTATTTCAGATAGGGCAGATGTCATCTCAATTGAACCAGGACCTAGAAAAACTTGAGGCGAAGGGAACCACGTTGTTTGATCGCACCTTTCGAGACAGTGAAGGCAAGATTGTTATTGCTCAAATGCCCAATCTACCGATTCTGGTTGGGTTAACAGTGACCTTCCTTCAATTCGTTCTCCCAAGTGGCAAAATCCAGACAGCATTAGGTTTAGTAGCGTTCGGCGCTTTATTCACTTGGGCATGGCAGGAACTCTTTGAGGGGGTTAACTACTTCCGTCGAGCGCTCGGCTTGATTGGGTTAGTGAGCCTGCTCACGCTGGGACTTAACCTTATTAGAGTGTGAATCCCTGAAGGGAACTCACCAAGTGCAAGGTCTCGCCGCATCACGCTATCTTAACTTTGAACACTGACAGATGGCTGTCGGCTACGTCCTCACAAAGGGCTAAGCGACATAACGATTAAGCTCACCCGCCACCGGAAGCGTAGGCTTGGAGTGAGGCACGAGTGCAAAGTCGAAGCTGTAGCCGATTGGGTGCAGCGCCTTGTTCTGCTGCTTGTTGGTCATGCCGTAAGCACCGACGGGTCTCCCTCCATCGCTGACACGTTGATTGTGAAGGCATCGATTAGGCCAGCACGCATCCGGTAGCTATACCAACCAAACACCGCGAACTTTGTTGCCTGACCGATTTCGCCTTTATAGTGACGAACGGAATAATAAGCGATGAACTCCGAGGAGTTTGCAGGATTTTGGAACACCTGCGAAACGGATGTATGAACCCGCAAGTTCTCTCTGCCCAGCAAACCTTGTAGAAATGCTTGTAATTGCTGTTGCGACATCTGACTTTTGGGCGCACCGACAGCACTGTAATCGACATCCACCATATCGGCAAATCGACTCACGGCTAACTCCCAATCGCTGGTGTCCATGCCGAATGTGTAAGAGTTAATTGCGTCTACGGCTTCTTGTAATTTGGTGTCCATGTATGCACTCCATCCTGAGTATACTAGATTGACGCACGCTGACAAGCTGCGTCCAAGCAGCAGAACAATTTATTGTACAGAGTCTAACTGTAGATACCGCCTGTTTAGGGTGAATGAACAAATTCTTTGCTGTAGATATAACTATTTAGGTTTGATCTACAGCAAGGCTGCTGTGTATCCGCCTTGATTGGGTAGATCTACAGCAAAGCTCTGTATATTTTCCTAAGATGCTAGGAGTGAGAGCATTTTCATATCATCAGTTTTGCCGGAGCAATAGCCATGCCTATTCTTAAAGCCACTAATATTACTGCTGTGTTGCAAAAACTGACTTCCTGCAATAGGGTTTTTCTGTCTTTCTAAAGTTTTTGCAACACAACCCTTTTAAATGTTTTAATTAGATGAGTCGCCAGGACGAGCTACTAAGCTCATGGTAGTTCCTCTTGTAATATGGATTCGTTATTAGACCGCAATAAACTTAAGAGCAATACCGTTCATGCAGTAGCGTTTGCCAGTAGGCTTAGGACCGTCGTCAAACACATGACCCAGATGTCCACCGCAGCGGCGGCAATGCACTTCGGTTCTGGTCGAAAACAGCGAATTATCTACGGATGTGCCGATATATGCCTTCGATTGGGGCGAAAAAGCTGGGCCAGCCTGTACCACTGTTGAATTTGGTTTCAGATGAGAATAGTGGTAGGTCGCAGGCGGCACATTTATAAGTGCCTTTGGCGTATTGCTTATCAAGCGAGCTGGTATAAGAGCGTTTCGCGGCCATGCTTACGCAGCACATAGAACTGTTCCGATGTTAAAATCTTGCGCCACTCTTCTTCGGTTTTGGTAATTTCAAACTCAGTATGGGGAACTGCTTGGGCTTTTGACCTCCAAGGGAGGTAGCGCGATAATGCTACTGTGCCGACTATTGCTGTGCCAGCCTGTAAAAGATTCCGTTTATTCATGACTAGCTATCCAGTTGTCTATTACCCAGCAAAAATATTTGTTAAAATGATTGCTTGGCTTGATTACTAGAATAAGCAGTCATCCTGAATTAGCCCTGATAGACCGATTAAAATTGGCTGAGAACTTCAGAAGAAAACTAAAAATACGCTCTTTATTAGCTTGGAGCAGAGTCAATCATCAGCGCAGACTTGTAATTCGCCATCCATCTGAGCCACTTTCCATCGTGTCTGCTCATCCTCGCGCCAAAAGCGTAACGTAACAGTCGCATTTCCAACAGCCAAATTTGCAAGTTCAACATCCGGTAACCACCCCGGTAGAGAAGGACGAACCCTTAACAGTTTATGGGGCGCATTAGCTTCCAGTCCTAGCATGGTGCGGATAAGCAAGCAAATCGCTCCAGCAGCCCATGCCTGCGGGACATTGGCATCCGGGTAAGGCACGGGGAAGCTTTCAGGTTGGCGTTCAATTCCGGCAAAAAGTTCTGGCATCTGTTGGGACTCGAAGTAACTGGCAGCGGCAAAGATACCTTCCGCAATCCGATTGGCTTCTTGGTGGTAACCGTATCGCTTCAATCCAGCTGCAATAAACGCATTGTCGTGGGGCCAAACGCTGCCCAATTGATAACTAATCGGGTTATAGGCTGGGTTCTGATTCGAGAGGGTTCGCACTCCCCAGCCACACCACATATCTTCTTGGAAAAGTCGTTGAACAAGCTTCGGAACCCGTTCCGGCGGCACAATACCAGACCACAGTAGATGACCTGGATTCGAGGTAATAGACTGAATTTGTTGCTTGTTGCCGTCGAGACCCAAACAGTAAAAGCCTTCATCCTCTATCCAAAACTGTTCATTGAACCTTTGGTAAAGCTCGTTAGCTTTGGAGCGTAGTTTTTGAGCTTGTTCACTTTCACCCCAGACCTCATAAATGTCAGCCGCGCGATGCCAAGCATCATACACGTAACCCTGCACCTCGCACAGCGCGATCGGTGGTTCAACTAAACTACCGTTCGGGTAAATGATTGAATCTCCAGAATCCTTCCAACCTTGATTACGCACGCCGGCTTGGGAACGGCTGAGATATTCCACAAAACCGTCACCATCAAAATCTCCGTACTTGTCGATCCAAGCTAGTGCACATTCTAGGGGTGCGCGGGCTAAGTCGAGCATATTGGAGTCAGCATTCCAGCGATAAGCCTCGGCTAAGGTAATAATCCAGAGGATGGTAGCATCCACTGTCCCGTAGTAAGGGGTGTGGGGAATTTCATCTAGTTGCGCCAACTCACCACGCCGCAGTTCGTGCAAAATTTTGCCGGGTTGAGCATCATGCCAGTCGTCTACCTGAGCTGCCTGTAATTGAGCTAGCTTGATCAGGGTGCCACGCCCAAATTCATAACTAACTGCCATTGTTTGCAGACTGGTAACAACTGCGTCACGTCCAAAGACGGCAACAAACCACGGCATACCTGCTGCTGGCATCCATGAACACTCATTGTCCTCTACCTGAATCCGCAGTGCGCCCAGATCAATTAGTGCCTGCTGATAGGTTTGCGTGACCTCTATATTGGATGAGCGCAGTTGTGTAGCAGCATTGAGGAAGTTTGCCATCACCTTTCCAGCTTCCGTCACGTCAGTTGCAGCACTGGTGTGTTTAGGCTCAAGAACTTCCCCATCAACCAAGGCAATGAAGTTGATACAGGAGTGCCACGTTTCGCCTGGCTCAAGGACAATATCAAAGACGAGACGACCATTAGCATAGTGGAGAGGTGAACTTGCCCCGTCCGGTGCAGTGATGATTCCTCTGCGAAACGATTTGTTTTGGTACTCGGTGGTAAGTGCATTTTCCTTCCAAGTTGTTTCTATCTTGCCGCGTGGTAGGAGCTGCTTTCCCTTAACTTGAAAGATGTCAGCAAAGTCTGAGCGGATGGCTAACATTAGCTGAAACTCGACGCGATCACGGTGGTGGTTCTTAATATCGATATCCTCGTGCATACCGCCAACAATGTCGCGTCGCACGGTAATAATCAAACAGCCGTCGGGCAGCGTTCCACATATGGTGAGAAGTTCGGGATTGGTGAATTGATAGAGTGCAACGCGATGTGTAATCGCACTAGAGGTTAGTAACGTGAGTGGATTACGATTGAGGGAAATTTCGTAGTAGGAAATCAAACGAGTATCGCGGACAAAGAAACCTTGGGCGCGCTGATCGTTAATCGAACCGTTACAAGCAGTTACTAGAAAGGAGGAGCCATCACTAATAGTGATCTGCCCACTGTTGACAGCAATCTTTGTTGGCATAACTTAATTTCTTCTTCAATATTGCTCTAAAAGCAGTTACTAGAAAGGAGGAGCCATCACTAATAGTGATCTGCCCACTGTTGAC
>JAUJND010000049.1:29744-34595 GCA_030446505.1 Chroococcidiopsidaceae cyanobacterium YX2bin18
AGCAATCTTTGTTGGCATAACTTAATTTCTTCTTCAATATTGCTCTAAAACACGCTATTAAGATGTAATACCTGTCCGTATTGCTTTCTCGCTTACTTCTATAAATCACTATTTCGACTTGCCTACCCTTGTAGCAGGGACTGTCCCCCATCAATCCAAATCTCGGTGCCACTGATGTGACTTGAGGCATCTGCTGCCAGAAAGAGGACTAACTGGGCAACCTGCTCTGAGGTTCCTGGCTTGCCGTCAGTTAAAGGTATCTTCCCTTCAGGAAACTCAACAGGTTCACGGATATGCTCCAAATCTCGTTTGTCGGTACTTTCGCTGATATCTGTGCCGATCGCACCTGGGCAGATAACATTGACTCGAACACGATGTTTAGCCAGTTCTAGCGCCACCATTTTGGTAAAAGCAACTTGGGCAGCTTTAGAGCAGGCATAAGCAGTCGCACCTGTGTTACTAAACATCCGGGTGCCATTGACTGATGAGGTTACGATCACTGAGCCGCCCTGCTTCTTTAGATAAGGCACAGCATACTTGACGGTTAAGAACGTACCCTTAAGATTGACATTTAATGTTTTGTCCCACTCTTGGGGGGTAAGTTCCTCCAATGGTGTCCACACACCGTTGATTCCGGCATTGGCAAATACAATATCAATCCGCCCCCACTGGTTCACAATCTGTTGAACTGCCTGTTGCATCTGGTCTGGCTGCGAGATGTCGGCAACTAGAGATATTGCTTCGCCGTTGTGCTGCTGGATCTGATTAACTGTTTGTTTAAGTTCGTCCTCGGTGCGTCCTAACGCTGCAACTTTCGCGCCTTCCTTGGCTAGCAAGAGTGCTGCTGCCTTGCCAATGCCTGAAGCAGCACCTGTAATCAGTGCCACTTTACCTGTAAGTTGCATAGATATCTTCTCCTTGGTGTTTAAGAGTATAGTGATCTCCAATTAAGCATTTATAGCTATAGTCAGTAGTGTTAGGACGTAGCATCTTTAAGAACAGATTCTATGGTTTGCCGAAGGGAGCCAGAGCTAGATAAACCCTTGCGAACCCGACTTTTAAGCCAAGCCCAACACTTCTCAATCCGATTGAGGTCTGGAGAATAAGGGGGCAAGTACAACAGGCGACAGCCAGCAGACTCAATCAGAGCCTCAATGCGCCCACCATGATGGAATGTAGCGTTATCGAGAATCACCACCTGTCCTGGTTCCAGCACAGGCACTAAGCAGGTTTCGAGCCAAGTCTCGAACACGATACGGTTACAAGCACCTTCCAGCGTGAAGTGCGCCATGAGTTGACGTTGGCAGTAAGCTGCAATCATGTTGACTCGCCCCGCTCTTCGTCCGGACTTTAGTGCCTCAAAGCGCACTCCGCGCTCACACCAGCCGTAGCCATAATCATCGCGTTCGTCCATCCCGGATTCATCCACATATATCCGTTGTGCCAGGGGAATGTCTGCCAGTTGAGCTACGTAGGTGGCACGTTTGGCTGCATTCCGTTCACGGTAGCCGTACGTCTTTTTCGACTCAAGCCGATTTTGTCCAATGCTCGTGAGATGGTTCGAGCGCTGATATTACCTTCCCACAGCGCTGCCATCTCGGCTTGTGTTTTCTCCCCATGCAGTTTGGCAAACTGAGTGAACTTGTTCCAATCCGTGATTTTGTCGGCTGTGCGATGGGGGCGATTCGACTTTGCCTGGTAGTCTCCGGTCTCAGCCTGCCGCTTCAGCCACAAGTCAATTGTGTTGCGACTGAGTTGGAACACTTGAGCCGCTTCGCTTTTCTTCATCCCATCTAGCTCCATTGCTTGAATGACTTTTTGACGCAGGTCGTAGCTATAGGGTTTGACATCAACTGGTCGGGGAGTTTGAATTAGGCTTCCTTCAGTCTATGTCCTATAAGTCTTGGCGACCGCTATAGAAGAATTGGGCTTTCACGCTCTCGTTCTTCCCTGTAAGTTCCAGAAAGCCTATTCAACGAAAGGAATATGTAACAACTCCACTGCACGGCGCTTTGCCACTTCACCTCGGCGGTCGTATTTAGATGTAGTGGTTGGAGAAGCATGACCCGCTAACTGGGAGACCGTTACTAAATCCACTCCTGCATCTAGCAAGTTAGAAATAAACGTCCTACGGCAATCATGGGGAGAGAAGGAATCTACAAGAGCCTCTTGCGCCCGTTTTTGAAGAATATACAGCACCGCCTGGTCAGTCAAGCGTCGCTGCATCACTCGATGACCCTTACTGATTGGATACAACAGTGGTCCAGCTTTCACTCCTCTAACTTTTATCCAAGTTGACACCACCCGAATTCCACTACTGGGCAGGTAAACCATCCGGTCTTTTCCGCCCTTGCCGCCGCGCACCTTAATTGCACCAGTGCTCTCTTCAAAATCACTCAAATCCAGAGCTACTACCTCAGAGCGTCTTAACCCTGAACCTAGAAGGATAGCCAGTAATGCTGCATCTCTGCGACCAGCGCTCGTCACATCTGCCTTGAGCACCTGCATAATTGCCACAACCTCTTTGTCAGAGAGCGATCGCCCCCGCAGTTCCTGAGAAACTCTGACACTCTCAATATCAACCGCGTCGGTGTAATCCATTGGCAATATTAACTTCAGTTTTTTTGCTTCCTTTAACACGCGGCGCAGAGCGCACAGCATTTGGTTAACAGTTGAGGGAGCAAACTGCTCCATTAAAACAGTTCTGACTGCCGCAGTGTGGTGATACCGCAATTTACTCCAATCCAAGGTAAGGCTATCACAACGTCCCTGCGTTAAGAGATGAGCAATCAGATCCAAGTTCCGCCGCATTGTTCTTTGGGATCTAGGACGCAGCTGGGATAGATAGACAGAAGCTGGATGTTGGGCAAGAGGTAGTGGAGTCTCTAGTTGCAGGCAGTCGGTTAAAAATTCGGCGGATAGCGAATCTAAAGTGTCACTCATTGCGGACGGAAAGCAAGTGTGAGCCTTCTTTCCACAATACCTGCTTAGGAGTGCGATTGCGGAGATTACTTATTCAAACTACTATTATCGAAAGCTAAGTTCTGCGGTTGGTGATACTCTTTTTATTCACACTTAGCAAGCGTATCAGAGGTTCGTAGCTAAGTTTACAAATAGATTTAATACTAATTCACTCACTAGATAGGGCAGTCGAGCCAATAGAATGAACCACTGGCTAGAGGAGAGAAAAATTTTAGCTTTCTAGCATAAATATCAAGGCGTAAAAGGTTTGAACTATTAGGAGTACGGGCAGGAAACTAAAGTGCCTTCTTTATCATGCTCCTGATAGTTCACGCAGTGTTATTTGCGCTCAGATCCCACTAGAGTTCGCTCAATTGCTTGAGGTAGGCAGTCAAGAACAGATACGTGTTAATGCTTGAAATCCATTTTGTGGTCAGTCGGTAGCATCAGCGACTAAAGAAACTAACGGCTAGGAGAGGAGGATCAAACAATGCCAGATACGGCAATAACGAAGCTCACTGATGCTGTACGCGAGGTAGCTCATTTACTAACAGGTGCAGCCGAAGATTACGACCCATTGCTCGACTTAATTGGAGATGCCCGCTTTGTACTGATTGGGGAAGCAACTCATGGAACCCATGAGTTCTATGAGCAACGGGCTGAGATTACCAAACGATTGATTCAAGAAAAAGGCTTTACGGCGGTGGCAGTTGAGGCGGATTGGCCAGACGCTTACCGGGTTAATCGTTTTGTGCGGGGAATTAATGATGATGCTACAGCGGCGGAAGCATTAGCAAGTCTTCAGGGCTTTCCAGCTTGGATGTGGTGTAACACAGACGTGCTCAACTTTATCACTTGGCTGCGCCAATACAATGACGTGCTATCCCAGAATGGGACCAAAGTTGGTTTTTATGGTCTGGATCTCTACAGCTTGAATGCCTCAATTCGGGCAGTTCTTGATTATCTGGAGAAAATTGACCCAGAAGCTGCTAAGTGCGCCCGTTCTCGCTACTCCTGCTTTGAATACTTTGGGGAAGACACTCAGGCTTATGGATATGCCACCAGTTTCGGTTTAAGTCAGTCGTGTGAGCAAGATGCAGTCCATCAGTTGTTGGAATTGCAACGCCGGGCTGCTGAGTATGCAAATCTGGACGGTCGGGTAGCAGAGGATGAATTCTTCTATGCAGAGCAGAATGCCCGACTGGTGAAGAATGCAGAAGCATACTACCGCTCCATGTTCCGTGAGCGGGTATCATCGTGGAATCTGCGCGACCGTCACATGGTAGAAACCCTGAATCACCTCGTTTCCCATTTGGATAGGCAGGGAAAGCCTACTAAGGTGGTTGTTTGGGAACACAACTCTCATTTAGGAGATGCACGGGCAACAGATATGGCAGATACAGGGCAACTGAACGTGGGGCAATTGCTACGCGAACAGTGCGGTCAGGATGTGGTACTTATTGGCTTTAGCACGTATACGGGGACTGTTACCGCTGCATCAGATTGGGATGGACCCGCCGAAGAGAAACAAGTTCATCCCGCCTTGTCTGAAAGTTACGAAGCTCTGTTTCATAGCACTGGGCTGTCCCGCTTTCTGCTGAATTTACGCCAGGATACTCAGGGAATCAAAAGTCTGCGAGAATCCCGGTTGGAGCGTGGAATCGGTGTGATCTACCGTCCTGAAACTGAGCGCCATAGCCACTACTTCTACGCTTGCCTCCCCAACCAGTTTGATGCTGTGGTTCACATTGACGAGACAAAGGCAGTGGAACCGCTTGAGCGCACTACTGCCGAGATGGAGGAGGCAGAGGAACCCCCAGAGACATTTCCCTCTGCTCTATAAATTTATTAAGATTCTTCTAACCTGCTTAAAAGTGACTGCTCCATTTC
>JAUJND010000050.1 GCA_030446505.1 Chroococcidiopsidaceae cyanobacterium YX2bin18
ACTTAGACATTTTGCGAGTGCCATCTGTCAGGCTCATCACTCGTGCACCTTCCTTGCGAATTAGCGGTTCTGGCAACTTCAGAACTGGCTTTCCTTGGCAAAATTGGTGGTTAAACCGCGCCGCAATATCACGGGTAAGTTCCAGGTGTTGCTTTTGATCTTCGCCTACAGGGACTTTATCAGCTTGGTAGAGCAAAATATCTGCTGCCATTAATACCGGATAGTCCAGCAAGCCAACACTGACATTTTCTCCCTGTTTTACTGCTTTTTCCTTGAACTGGATCATGTCTTCCAGCCAGTTTAGCGGTGTAATGCAATTGAGCAACCAAGTTAGTTCACTGTGGGCAGAGACATGAGATTGCACAAAAATGTTGGAGTATTCTAAATCGATGCCACAGGCTAAATAAAGGGCAGCGATCGTATAAGTATCAGCCGCAAGTGTCGCTGGATTGTGCGGTGCTGTAATTGCGTGTAGATCCACCACACAAAAGAAATTTTCGTACTGGCTCTGCCCTTCCACCCAGTTGCGAATTGCTCCTAAGTAGTTGCCTAAATGTAGATTTCCGGTTGGTTGAACTCCAGAGAGAACGCGCTGCTTGCCCATTAATAGTTAAATATTTATGCAGGTACTGCCCTAAAAATTATATAAGCGTTCTGATATGTATCAATTTCTCAATTATGACTCAATCTTCTCCAAATCCGGTTGCCCAACTGCGTAAATACATCTCGCGCTTTGCAGGAAGTAGCAAATCAGCTGAGTAATTACAAGACTCTGTAAGGTAAACTCGATAACTTGCCAGCGATCGCAAAATTGGGCGATCTCTTGCATCGGTAAATCAATAGCGGTAATGGTCATGTCAGTTTTATCCCCAAGGCTTCAAGTTGTTGATTCATTCAGGCGATCGCTGTCGCTTCATCGGTTGCGTTGACGTAGCCTCTCTCTGAGAGAATCACCTCTTTCACTCCTGTTTTAGCAAGTCATCTCAAGAGGCTAACAATGCTGTGACAGTTTCATCTGACATCAAACGTCGAAAGTCTAGAATTTCAACTAAAACAACCTTGGCATCCTGAGAATAGTGTAAAATTACTTGTCCTTCATCCTCAGCATAGGCAATTGGCTCGTTAGAAAGTTCAATCAACAGAGCATCAACATCTTTGCTATAGCTAATCTTTTTCATACCTAGACCTTCTACCAGGATAAAGGGTGATGAGCAAAATGAAAGCGTTAAATTCTCGATAAACGACTCGAAGCACTAAGTTTTCATCTAAATGCTTCTGGGCAATCAGTTTATCATCTTCTCCAGTTTCTAGCTTGTCTGGAGAGCACACTGTTTCTATCACAAAATCCGGATCAATGCTTACCTCATGCCTAGCTAAAACCTCCATTTTTAATTGAGCATGATCACTAAAACGAATTTCTTTCATTTCTTCATTTTTTCTGCCAATTGCTCTTCAATTTCTATCCCTAATGTTTTAAGTTGTTGCTTTATCCAGGCAATCGCCGTCGTTTTATCGGTTGCGATCACCCGTTCTACTTCTGTTTTAGCAATTTCTAGCAGTTATCTAGACATCCTCTTTTTCTTCGACTGCGAATACTACGATATTTCTTAGCAAGAGCGCGTAGATTTCGGTTAAACGTTGGCGAAGCTTCAACTTGAATTAAAGGCTGCTCAGGCATCTTCAATTCCTTCCCAAAGTTGAGTAACTGGGATAGTTTGTCCAGTCATGGCTTCGTGCCAAGCTTGCCGGAAATCTGCTAATACTTCTGCTTGAGATTTATCGTTTAGGTCTGCTTCTTCTGGAATTAGAACAATGACTTCTACACGGCTATTTTTATCCGTTATGAGGGGATGATCTAAGGTTAGTTGTCCCTGCTCATTGATCGTTGCCATAACTTTAAGTGCTTTCATTACTACTCCAAAATTGTTTAAGTGGTAGTGGTTAGATTAATACCCAAGGCTTCAAGTTGCTGGTTCATCCAAGCAGTTGCCGTTGCCTCATCGGTTTCAATCGCCCGTTCTACTCCTGTTTTAGCAATTTCCAGTAGTTGTTTGGATTTATCCTTGTAGTTGAACGACTGATGAATACTTGCCGATATTTTCTGTTGAATAGATGGAGATAAAGCTGGAATCTTTATGCTTAAAATATCGCCATTAGAAAGATTAGTTTGAACACCACCAGTTCCTACTCTTTGTAGCTGTATCTTGCCGACAAAGGAATTTATAATTAACGCAAGGGTATCGCCATTGAAATTGATAGGCTTAAATTTAATTATTCTCTGATTAATAAAAGCATCTATTTCATTAGGAATACAACAGCACAAACCAATTGTACCTGACATGGATATTAAAATTTCCCCACGCTTCACCTTGTCTCTTGGTCTTAATAAAGAATTTTCAATTTTTATCTTCACTGTGTTTGATAAGTCTAGCCCATAGGGAGTGATATTGTTTATTCTTATTAGGTCGATTCCTTCTTCGACAAACTCTGAGCTATCATAAGGAAATCCTGTAGAAACATTGCTACAGAGCGCTTTTAATTGAGTAAAACCATATTTAGTAATAGCATCTTCTAAATCATCATACTTTGGCTGGTAATACTCAGCGTCGAAGCGATCAGAGGACAGGAAAGACTCGGCAAAGCTCTTAACGGCAATGGTTTCTTTGGTGGGTTGCCAGTCCTTCAAGTTGAGTTCAGACAACAGCAAATCCTCAGCTTGTTCATAGCTCAATTTAGAAGATTTTCTTATCTGATAGCCGAGAATAATCATATTTCTCACGAATCTCTGAAAAGTTTGTCCCATCAGAGGCACTTTAATTCTGTTTAATACATCTAAGTTGACTCTCTCTTGAACTCCTCTATTTTTTAATCTATTAACTAATACAGTTGCTTGATTGGTTATCAAATAGGCAAATAAAAAATATGAATCTACATTTTTAATTTTTTTAATAGCTGATCTTTACCATCTTTTAGCTTCGGCTTTTTTAGGTCTACGAGCACATAGACAGTATTAGGACGGTCTTTGTCCATTACCACAATGTCTGCTCGCTTCACCTCCCGCCCAAAATTCACTCCATACTCTACCTGAATGCGACTTAGCGGATAATGTAGCTTTTCTGTCAAAACTCGTAGATATAGCTGCCGGATCGCCTCCTCTGGCGTGAGCCTAATCGCCTTCTTGCGAACCAAACAAACTGTGTAGGGAACTTCGCCGTTTTTGGTCGCCTTGAGCGTAATAGTCTGCTCTAATTGTTCAATTTCAGCCGTAGTAAACTGCGAAAGTTTGTAATCTGAATCTCTGAGGATATCGGCTAGGTTCATGAATCAAACACTATGTTATATATGCAAAATTTAATAAGATTTAAAAAATATTGTTCGATCTAAAACTAAATAAAGCCAGCACCATCATTGCCTTGATTATTTACCAGGCTAACAAGCTTATGCCGAAAATTATTTAGATGAGCTTTTATCTCATTGTTTTTGATAGTCCTTTTCCAGAGGGAGGTATTAGTCAGGCGACGCAAATCGTATTGGGTTCTGGCAGGGGTTCTCCAGTGGCTTCATAGGCAATCACCAAAGATTCGAGTGCTTCAATTCCATTGGTGACAGCTTCCTGATAAGTATCACCATGTGTGCGCCATTGCTGTTCTGGAAAATCAGGGAAACCGACCAGAAAACAATTATCCTCCTCTGACCACTGAATCACCATTTGATATTTAAGTCGGTTGATCATTTTGGTTTTCCTTCACTTCCTGAATTGCTCTTAAAACCTCTTTCTCTTGATAGGGTTTGGCATCTGCACCATCTTTGCCAGAAACTGTTATTTTGCCTGTATAAAGTGGATGTATCCAGTTCGTATGACTGCCTTTCCCTGGAAGTTCTTGGAATCCTACCCTGCTTAATAGTTGCTTAAGTTCTCGAATTTTTTTCGGCATTACCCTGATTTCCTGAAGGATAAATCTTCATCAACCTCCTGTTTATTCCTTAGATAGCGATACAACTCCGAAATTTCATGATTTTTACTGCACGTTGCAGTCTAATACCACCAAGATGAGTACTTTACCGCTCTTGCAGCTTATTGCTCCTTACCCATCAGAAAATCGAAAAGCCCTACACCCTACCCAATCCATCCAGCATTACCTAGAAGTGGGATAATGACCGCACATCTTACTCGATGGTAATGAAATTTCTAGGTATTGATTTGGGGTGGCGATCGCAACCAAGTGGCTTATGTTGCTTAGAATGGGCAGACAAACAGCTACATTTATTGGATATAGACCGCAAAGAAGTACTCGCAGACATCTTTACTTGGATTGATGACTGGGTACAACCAGACGAGCCAGCTATCATCGCTGTAGACGCTCCAACAATTATCACCAACGTCACTGGAACGCGACTACCTGATAAACTCACCCATAAATATTTTGGTAAGTATCACGCTGGTTGTTACCCTGCTAATCTCAACCTACCGTTTGCCCAACGCACAGTCAACTTTGGCTTAGAACTAGAAGCACGTAGCTTTGCTCACGCACCAATTATCGAACCTCAACAACTGGGAAGATATCAAATTGAGGTATTTCCCCATCCAGCGATCGTGCAGTTATTTGGTTTAGAGCGGATTCTTAAATATAAAAAAGGCCGCCTCTTAGAGCGGCGAATAGAGCTAGAAAAGCTCCTTAGCTTAATTATTAAGAACTTGCCCACCTTCCAACCGAGCCTTAATTTATCGTCTTTCTCTACACCTTTGGCAAACTCATTTTTTGCAGAAATCCCCAGTACGGGTGCTGCCCTCAAAGCAGTTGAAGATCAGTTAGATAGCCTCATCTGTGCTTACGTGGGGGCGTACTGGTGGTACTGGGGCAAAGAGCGGAATTTGGTATTAGGCGATCGCACTGAGGGGTACATTATCGTTCCCAATCCTACGGGAGTTTTGAAGTATTGAGTAGTAAATTAAATAATTTATTTCAACTCAACACTCACGCATCCAAAACTACTATTGTGCCCAGAGAATTAATCTCGGTTCATAGGGACTAGATAAGTATTCGTTTTTCGGTAATACACGCAGAGACAAGCCCTGTAAGCCAGAATTGCCGTAAGTGATGTTACCTGTATAAACGCCACAGCCCTGTTGATCTTGACCTTGATAAGTCATTACAACTGGACTACCATGCCTAATCTCTCCACTGGTATCGATAGAACCTTGATAAAGTTCTACCTGGACATCATCTGGGTTCAGAGTTGCCAAATTAATTCTAGATTTTACAGCAATCGTTTGGTTCACCTGAATCTCAGCTGGCTCAGAGATATCAACATTTTCAATTTTGATATTGAACCAGTGAGCAACCAGATTCTGTTTCCAATGAGCTAATTGCTTAGCTGGGGCGTATTGGTTTGCCGTGAGGGTGTGGTAGCGATCGCTTGCTGGAAAATAAGCCCGTAATGCATACTCCCTTACCATCCGTTCTGTATTAAAAAACGGACAATTCAACCGAATAGCATCCTTCATTTTGGCACTCCAGCGCCGGGGTAGTAGATCAGCATCTCGCTCATAGAACAAAGGCACCACTTCCTGCTCAATCAAATCGTACAGAGCATTCGCCTCCACTTGGTCTTGGTACGTGGGATCTTCATAACTCTCACCATGCCCAATTGCCCATCCAGTGTGGACATAATCAGCCTCGTCCCACCAGCCATCCAGCACACTCAGATTCAGCAATCCGTTCATAGCTGCCTTCATGCCACTTGTCCCAGAAGCTTCTCGCGGACGGCGGGGCGTGTTGAGCCACACATCACAACCAGCGACAAGCAAGCGAGCAACGTGAATGTCGTAATTGGGGACAAACACAACTTGCTTCTCACATCCCTGTTCGCGGATAAAGCGATTGATATCGCGAATCAGTTCCTTCCCTGGAAAGTCTTTTGGATGAGCTTTACCAGCAATAACAAATTGCAGTTTGCGGTCTTTATTCCCACTCAAAATCCGCTTGATTCGGTCTAGATCGCGCATCCACAACGTTGCCCGCTTATAGGTGGCAAAGCGACGCGCAAAGCCGATAGTTAACACAGACGGGTCGAGGACTTCTTGAGTTCGGGCAATTTCCGAGCCAGAAGCACCGCGATCGCGCAAATGTTTAATTAGGTGCTCCCGTACATACACAACCATATCTAACCGACAGCGCTCGTGGTTGCGCCACAATTCTTGATCTGGAATTGTCTCCAGCCGCTCCCATAATGGGTTTTTAACTGGTGCGGACGACCAGTTTGGTCCCAGGTAGCGATCGTACAATTCTTGAGTTGACTTAGCGACACAACTCCTGGCATGAACACCATTTGTAATTGCCGTAATTGGTACTTCCTCTATCGGCAGATTCAGCCATAGACTATGAAACATCTGCCGCGACACCTCGCCATGTAACTGGGCGACACCATTGGCAAAGGTTGCCATTTTCAGCGCCAGGATCGCCATACTAAAGGGCGAGGTCAAATCACCAGTGTTCTCCCGCCCCAGTCCTAAAAATTGCTCCTTCGACAAACCAAAAACATCTGCATAGTACCCCAAGTAATACAAAACTTTATCTGGGGGAAACAAATCAATTCCAGCTGGTACCGGCGTGTGAGTTGTAAAAATACTACTGGAAGCAACCACTTGTCTAGCTTCAGGATAATTTAGACCTGCTTCCTGAATTAATATCCGGATACGCTCCAACGCCAAAAACGCTGCGTGTCCCTCATTCATGTGGTATGCCGTTACTTGATGCCCTAACGCCTTAAGCATCTGCGCTCCACCAATTCCCAGCATGATTTCCTGGTGGATACGCATATCCATATCACCACCGTATAACTGGTCTGTGATGTTTTGGTCGTAAGAATTGTTAGGTTCAATGTTGGTGTCCATCATATACAGCGGCACCATTCCCACTTGCACTCGCCAAACTCTGGCATAGACAGTGCGACCTGGATAATTCACGCCAATCCGCAACTCAGAACCATCAGAATTACGCTCCAGGTGCAGCGGCATATTATAAAAGTCGTTGCTCAGGTAGCGTTCCTGCTGCCAGCCATCAGCATTGAGATATTGGGCAAAGTAGCCTTGCTGATAAAGTAAGCCCACTCCCACCAGCGGTAATCCTAGATCGCTAGCGGACTTGAGGTGATCGCCTGCCAGAACGCCTAAGCCCCCAGAGTAAATTGGCAAGCAATCTACCAGCCCAAACTCAGCAGAAAAATAGGCATAGCATTCAGTTGAGGAGTCAGAATTTTCACTTTTGTCTTTTGTATCCTGAACGCCAGTTCCCGCAACGGAGGTTTCCTCCATAGAGGAACTCGTCCTATTTTTGCGATACCATGTGCGCTCTTGGAGATACTCCTCTAACTGGCGTGCTGCCCTGTCCATTTGGGCAAGAAAGCCTTCATCTTCCGCAGCTTCTTGTAGCCGCGCCTGACTAATGGTGCCTAGCATCAGAACTGGATTGTGGTGACTGGATTCCCAAAGGTCAATATCTAGGCGGCGAAATAAGTCTTTTGTTTCAACATTCCAATCCCAGTGCAGGTTGTAGGCTAGCTGCCGCAACTTTTCGAGTCGTGGCGGCAAGGAAGGTGAGATGTTAAATGTGCGAATTGGCTGCATTAGTTAGTAGAACCTCTTAGTCTAGATACCGCTATTGTTTACCTACTTCTGCTTATAGTTGGCAATTCTTAATACTGTTTTGTCCCCAAAGTAATTACCTGGAAACCTGAATAGACTAGTAAGCGTCAGTGTAATTCTATTGCCTAGAGCACCGATCTATCCATGCGTTGAAGGAAAAGTAACCAGAGAATCCTCAGCTAAAAATGGGGCGACATTTGGGTATTATAAGGAAGCTATCTGTAAAATCTGATAAGTAACCTTAGCTTCTCACACCGTTTGGAATACCTATATGCTGACCCTCAAAATCGTTGTCTATGTCGTTGTTGCCTTATTCGTTGGTATATTTATCGTTGGCTTTAATACAAACGATCCAGCTCGTAACCCCGGTAAACGGGATCTTGAATAAGCAACTGAATGATGACTCAAACTGGAAGATGGAAGCCAAAATTTATATTAGAATCTTCCTTCTTCCAACCAAAACGGTTTTCAGTGCGGTTAGCGGTCATGCTCCGGGCTGCTCGTCCGCTCACTTTTGGTGAAATATGACTTACCCAGTCACGCCGCCTGAACCGCCTCCAATTGTCAAGATTTTAACACCTCAGAAAATAGCAGACTAAAACATTGTGAATGGAGTTCAATCTGATACTCTAATACCACACACACCGGTTTTCCCTGAGTTAAGCGGACATGCTCCGGGCGGCTCGTCCGCTCACTTTTGTTTAAATAGGACTTACCCACGCACGCCGCCTGAACCGCCTCCAATTGTCCAGATTTTAACACCTGAGAATATATCAGCCTCAAACAGTGTTAATGCACTTCCATCTGCTACTCAGTCGGGCAATTCAAAACCTCTCAAAACGCCTCCAGCCGCGGAAGTAACTGTGGCTAAGTCTTCTCAATTAAGCGCGGCTATGAGTGCCGAACTTTTAGGTACACCTATTTCAGTTGGTTATCAGGTTAAGCAGGTTGAAACACCAAATTTTGATAACAATGCGATTGAAGGCGATCGCTCAACACCTTCTCCGGAAATTCAATCGTTGAAAGTTAGTGCTGAAAGCACCTCCAGCACGATTACAAAACTAAAAAAACTTACTGCAACTTCCTCCAAAAGCAGCACTAGTGCCGATACTGTTGCAGCACGTTCAATCCAGCCGTTGAAAGTTGGCGATGGAAGTACTTCCAGCACGATTACAAAACTAAAAAAACTTACCGCCTCAAAGACGGCTAGCGGGCAACAGCAATCGGAGACAAGACCTGGACATGGGCTAATGCCGTCTACCCAAGCAATACCTGCTACGGAATCGGTAGCACAGGCACCACCAGCACAAGAGGGCGGTAATACAGACAACGATGCCTCATCACCCGAACCAAGAGAAAATCTTCAAACACCAGTTGAGACTCAACCAGGAATATTGCCCATCCCTAGGCAAACACAGCCTGTAGTTCAGCCACCCACATTACCACCACAAACTGTACCTCAGCAAATTCAACCAAATGGCCAGTCACCCGCCAGTACTCCTCCAGTAGGTAAAAGAATTCTCGAATTAAATTCAGATCGTCAAGAGTACGACGAACAACGCCAGGTTGTTACTGCTGAAGGCAACGTGCTGTTGAGATTTGATGGCGGAGTACTGGATGCCGATCGCCTGCAAATAAATTTGCCGAATCAGTTTGCCGTGGGTGAAGGAAATGTTGCCTTCACACGCGGACAACAGGCACTACGCGGTGAGCGGTTTACCTTTAACTTTGTCCAAAACAGTGGGGATTTTTTGAATGGCAGTGGTGAGATTTTTATTCCCACAGCTGGTGCGGATTTTTCTGGGACTTTACCCACCGATATTACAGCTGGTGCAGTCCCGCCGCGACCACCAAGTAATCGGGTCACAGCCAATCAACCCCTCGAACAAGTTACCAACACTGGTGGCGTTGAACTTTCGGCGGGTAGTGGTCTGCCACAACAAACTGGTGAAGTTAGGCGAGTGCGCTTTCAAGCGGAGCGAATTGACTTTTATCCTGAAGGCTGGAAAGCAAATAACGTCCGCTTTACCAATGACCCGTTTTCGCCCCCTGAACTGGAAGTAAGAGCAGATACGGTGACGCTGACGCGGGAAACGCCCTATCGCGATCGGATTAAGACAACTCGACAGCGTTTAGTGTTCGATCAAGGGTTCTCCCTCCCAATTCCCCGCAATGAGACGGTAATTGATCGGCGTCAGCGTGAAACTAGCCCCGCACCTGCCACCTTCGGCTATGATGGCGAAGATCGCGGCGGTGTGTTTGTTGAGCGTACTTTCAATCCTATTGATACAACTCAGGTGCAAGTGAGCCTGACACCGCAGTTTTTTGTGCAACAAGCTCTGCTAGAAAACGGTGGTAACATCTTTGACCCATCGCTTTATGGTCTCAAGGGTAGGCTCAATGCTACCCTAGGGCCACGAACTTCAGTCAGAGGAACTGCGACTTTTGAAAGTCTGGAACTGGGAGAAATTGAAAGGGATCTGCGGGCAAGTTTGCGGCTGCGTCAGACAATTGGCACTCGGTTACCCCATACATTGACGCTGGAATCTAGCTACCGCGATCGCTTGTACAATGGCTCCCTTGGCTATCAAACTGTCCAGAGTAGTATTGGTGGTGTTTTAACTTCGCCAGTCATTCCTTTAGGTAAAACTGGAGTTAACCTCAGCTATCAAGCAGGTGCTCAACGCATTAAAGCCGACACTGATCGTTTGGACTTACTAGAACCAATCCGAGAAAATAATCGTATCTCCTTAAACCGTGTGCAAGGCAGTGCTGCCTTAAGTCGTGGCTTTTTGTTATGGCAAGGGAAACCGTTACCTCCCACTGCTACCGCAGGATTGAGATACACAGCAGCACCAGTGGTTCCCAACCTCCAAGCAATTGTCGGAGTAACCGGAACTCGCACTTCTTATAGTAGTGGTGATAATCAAACATCTATCACAGGCACTATTGGGCTGCAAGGGCAATTTGGTCATTTCTCCCGACCCTTTTTGGACTATACCGCCTTTAATATCAGTTACTCTCAGACCTTAATCAACGGTATATCACCTTTTTTCTTTGATCGCTTTGTTGATACAAGAGTCCTTTCGGCTGGATTAACCCAACAAATCTACGGTCCGTTTCGGATTGGGGTGCAGGCAGTACTTAACTTAGATACGGGTGAACAAATTAGCACCGACTACATTGTGGAATATAGCCGTCGTACCTACGGCATTACCCTCCGCTACAATCCGCAGAGGGAATTAGGTTCCCTTAGCCTCCGAATTAGTGATTTTAACTGGGTTGGCGGTAGCGATCCATTCTCTGACTCTGAAATTATCCCTGTCGTGGGTGGGGTGCGTCGAGAGCGGGCGGAGTAAATAAAGCGGTGACTTATTCGCTATAAGTTAAATTCAAAACTGAGAAGTTATTTACCTCGCCACAGCCGCTGCACCCACTGGAAAGTTTTTAGCAATATTTCTTCCAGCCAGAGCATAACGCGATCAAACCATGTCAGTAATTGCTCTAATGGATGCAATACATAACCAATGTCCGTTGCATTGGTTTCGATCCAGTCCGGTTTCGGCTCAATATCAGTTTTTGATCTGTGTGAGTAATTGGATTCACCACGATTTACGCCTAAAGGTGATTTTGGGAGTGGGGACAATTGCTTACTTTTTACTCTCCCTAATTTCTTGCCTTTAATCGTTTTTTGCTGTAATCCTTGCCCAGATGTTTGCTGTGATTGTGGCAACGTCTGAAAACTATTGCCTAGATTTCGGAGAAAATACTTAACTGCTTGGCTAGAGAAAACTAAAGTTGTTCCAGGCAACTGACTTGTCGTTTGAGATGATGGTGGCTCGTAAAGAGTTGAAGTTGCTTCAAAATCTGTACCGAACAAATCGTTGGACGTTAACCAGGGATCATCAATCACTGATTGAGAGGCTGTTGGCAATTTAAAGGAATGATTGTTTAGCTTGGTTTGTGTGGTTGATAGTTTTAGAGAGGTAATTGTTGGCGTAGTCGCAATTGTTGACTGCCTAACGCGATCACCAAAAAAGTAATTAATCGCTGCAAAAATTAAGGTTTTAATCCTACTCCTACGAGTTTCGGAATCCAGAAGTGTTGCTCTAGCTAGTGTGTTGCTAGTTGGGTGGATGCCAGATAAAAATATAGTTAACTGAGTTTGTCCTAGTTTGACTAGTTCCCAGCTGCGTTGGCGCAAAGTAAGGGCAACTTGTGACAAAGGTACTAAATGCTTTGATTCTAGGGCAGCAACAGTTCGATCTAAAAATACTAGCGGGTGGGGGCTGCCTTCTGCCTTGATCAAGCTTCCCTCATGGCTCTTAACTAAGCTAGATTTGGGGAAAACATTGCTAGTAAGTGCAAGTGCTTCCTGTACCCAGGCTATGAGGCTTACTGGCAAAAATATAGCCGATGTAGACACGACGAGGTGCTTGGGTGCTTGCTGCCTTCCTAATAGTCCTTGGTAGCGCCAGTAGTCAGCGACTTCCGCAATAATCCGTTCTTGTAATTTTTGCTGCTGCTGTGGGGTGATGTCCAGAATTTCATTTTGGGCTGTAACTAGTACCAGAGTGCGGCTCGTTAGCTGTGTAGCAATTCCTTGAATCACAGGGCGGGGCGGATTCAAAGATGGAGAGATGGGAAGGGAAGTGATTTGGGGTGAGGAGCCACTGAGATTAGATCTACCGTCAAGACCGCTAGGAAAGAATTTAAACCGTAAAAACCTTAAAAACGCTGGGAAATTTGCCGATTTTTTGTCCTGCGGAAAAGTTAAAAAAGCTGACTCAGATGACACGACTGCTTGCAATACTCGCTGAATTGGCGTATCAATTGGGGGTTTGGGTAGGGAATTGGGATTATTTACGGGCAATTGAGTCCAGCTTTGTTGCGCGGCTCGATGCAACTGTTTAGCTGCTGTTGACTGAAATAGTAAATAAATTGGATACAGCAATACTGGAACTACAGCATTAGTAGCAACTTGAAGATGCCGAAACGCGCGATCGCACCCTTGAGTTAATCTACGAGATTGCCGATGAACAAAATTAAAGAGTCTGCTTTGATAACGACCAGAGGAAGCGGAAGACATAAATCAATGATCAATGATCAATTATTAGAGTGTGAGCGTTTAGTATTTAGCGCATTCATCCTTTATAGATGCCCTGATTTTATCTAAAATATGACCCCTCGAACGTCCCAGTCTGATAACAACCTGATTTCCACAGCGATCGCCCGACTGCGCTCTTGTAGTCAAGTTGACATTCAAGCAAACTGGCACTGCTGTACTACTGATGTGTCAATTGCGGAAGTAACTCAATTTGGTTGTCACAACTCTGTAGCACAGTTAAACCACAAAGGACATATTGCTTGGTCAACGGGGGTGTTGTGGCTAGTTCAACAAATAGTAATTCCTCAAGATTTAGATGGTTATTTCTTAGAAGGGTTATGCCTCCGGCTAGCACTAACTTGGTGGGCAGAATCAGCGCAAATTTATGTCAATGGCTGTCTGATTCAAGAAGGAGATTTATTTGATTGCTCAACTAGAGTGCTGCTGAGTCCATCTGTACAGCCAGGGCAAAAAATCAGCGTTGCTTTGCGGTTAGTAAGTCCAGCGCACGATCATGGGGCATTAGTGCGATCGCTCTGCATTTATGAATCAACCACTGATCATTACCTAGAACCTGGTTTTATCGCTGATGAATTAGCAGTTTTACAGCGCTATCTAGGTTTTACCCCCGAAAAATTGCCGTTCCTGACGGCGGCGATTGCCGAAATTGACTGGTTAGCGCTACCCGATAGACACAAGTTTGAGCGATCGCTGTTGCAAGTGCGTTCTTCAGTCCAATTTCTTACTGATGAGATCAAGCAACGGTGTATTTATCTAGTAGGTCATGCTCATTTGGATTTAGCTTGGTTGTGGTCGATAAGTGAAACTTGGGACGTTGCTCAACGCACTTTTGCATCAGTTCTTAATCTCCAGCAAGAGTTTCCCAAACTAATCTTCTGCCATTCCACCCCCGCGCTTTATGCCTGGATTGAGCAGCATCGCCCTGATTTATTTGTCGCCATCCAACAACAAATAGCAGCTGGACGCTGGGAAGTTGTGGGTGGTTTGTGGGTTGAGCCAGAGCTTAATCTGATAAGTGGTGAATCTATTGTGCGCCAGTTGTTATATGGACAGCGCTACGTCCGAGAAAAATTTGGCAGTGTTTCTCCAGTCGCATGGCTACCGGACAGTTTTGGCTTTTGCGCTACTCTGCCACAGTTCTTTAAACAAGCAGGAATTGAATATTTTGTCACCCAAAAATTGCGCTGGAATGATACAACCGAGTTTCCTTATGGTGCTTTCTGGTGGCGATCGCCTGATGGTAGTCAGATATTTAGCTTCATGTCTCCCTTGATCGGTGAGGGTGTCGATCCCCTCAAAATGGCTACTTATGCCTGTGATTGGGAAACGCAAACTAGTCTGACAGAAGCGCTCTGGCTTCCTGGTGTCGGCGATCACGGCGGCGGACCTACTCGCGATATGTTAGAGGTGCAACTCCGCTGGCAACAATCCCCCTTCTTTCCCCGCCTAGAGTTTTCAACTGCTGAGAGGTCTACTTCCCTACTTCCCCTACTTCCCCTACTTCCCCTACTTCCCCAGCCCCCCATCTCCCCGTCTGGAACGATGAACTATATCTAGAATTCCATCGTGGCTGCTACACCACCCATGCCGATCAAAAGCATTGGAATCGTTTTTGTGAGGGATTGTTGTACCAGGCAGAATTATTTGCTTCTTTAGCAACTCTGAGTGCTGGGGTAACTTATCCCAAGGCTGAGTTGGAAACTGCCTGGAAAAAGGTGCTGTTTAACCAGTTTCACGATATCCTACCAGGTTCATCAATTTCCCAAGTTTATATAGATGCCAATTCTTCTTGGCAGGAGGTTGAACAAGTTGGCACAGAAATATTGCAGCAGTCTTTAAAAGTAATCGCAGATCAAATCTCTCTGCCTGTACCACCGCAACCTGATGCTTTGCCAATTGTTATTTTTAACTCGCTTAACTGGCAGCGCTCTGAGGTAGTATCTGTTTCCTTACCGGAGTCTGGACAAAACTGGGCAATTTATAACTTAGAAGGACACCAATTACCTTGTCAGCTAGGCGATAACTCAACGCTGTTATTTCTCGCCACTGATATTCCCCTCTATTGGCTATCGCGTCTTTTGGTTATGCCCTCAAAAAGTTGCCATAACTAAGGCTGCAACGTCTTCCTTGGCTGCTAAAGGCAAGTATACAGATAGCATACCAGTGTTTAATTCATCCCTCTGATCAGAACTTTGCCCAAAATTGGGTTTTAGAAAATGAATTCTTGCGAGTAGTTATTAGTGGTGAAACTGGTAATTTGTGCAGTGTTTTTGACAAAATTAACAACAAAGAAATTCTTAGCACAAAGACGAGGGAAATCAACTCGCTTTCCGAGATAGTGGGCAATATTGGGATGCTTGGAATATTGATCCGAATTATGCCCAACATCCTTATGCCCCAACTGTGTTGAAATCTATTCAATGGTTACAAGGTTCAGTCAAAAATTGTGTACGTGTTGTGCGATCGCTGGGTTCGGCTGACTTTTGCCAAGACTATATCCTGCAGAAGCGATCGCCAATTCTCAAAATTACAACCACTGTTGACTGGCAAGAACGTCAGGTATTAGTAAAAGCAGCTTTCCCTTTAAATCTAAAAGCAGACTACGTTACCTATGAAATTCCTTGCGGTGCTATCCAACGACCAACCCAACCTAAAAAACCCAGCAGAGCAAGCAAAATGGGAAGTTCCCGCACTGCGTTGGGCGGATTTAAGTGCAGATGGCTACGGCGTAAGTTTGCTGAATGATTGTAAATATGGCTACGACAGTCAGCCGAATCAATTACGTTTAACACTGTTAAGGAGTCCTAGTTGGCCTAATCCAGATGCAGATAAGGGCTTTCACCAATTTACCTACGCGCTCTATCCTCATAGTGGCAGTTGGCAACAGGCACACACAGTTCGACGTGGATATGAGCTAAATTTACCGCTACAAGTAATGTTATTTCCGGCAATTTCGAGTGCCAAGTCGTATCAGATGCCAAGTGTTGGTAGCTTATTAGACTTTGTCAGCACTCAAATTAAGTTCAATGGCGTTGAACCACACACAAGATAATCCGCACCAATGGATTTTACGCAGCAATGAATTCTACAGAGAAACAGCCCAGTTATATTTAGAGAGTGATTTGAATTTGAGCCTTGTCGATGCAGTTGATTTATTAGACCGAGGTTTGCAGCTACCTGAACAGATATTAGACGAGCAAATCTGCAAAATAGAGCCTTGGAAAATCGCTAGTTTGACAGTAACCTTTACTGCTAATTTAAAGTCAAGCTAACTAGTATCCTTCTTGCACGGTACATAGCATCAGCGCGATCGCTTTTTTAAGGCTTACGGCATCCGTGTTGTTAAGCATTACGACGCTAACCGCTACTCTACAGAACTTAATGCAGAAGTTTTTGGAAATTTTGAAAAATGGGTAATGTTTAGCTGCAAGTGTCGGCGTTGCATAATGGAAAGATGAATTAAGGTTTCTACTATGCACTGTCCACACTGCAAGTCTACCGAAATCAGGAAAAATGGTAAGCGAGGAAGTAAACAAAATCACATCTCAAGGAGCAACGCCTCAACCAATTGCAAAAGCGAGTCGAAACCCTGGGTTCTCAGGTTCACTTCGTTCCGCTTCCGTCAATTGTACAAGCTTAGTAGCCTTGGATTTTCAAAGCAGGTCTAGTTATTTACACCGGAATAGTTTGGTTAGACGACATCCCTTTTAATACTAATACTTGCCTCGCAGTTTGGCTGACGAGTAGTGGGCTCGTACCAGCAATCGTTACCAAATTTGCTGTTATACTCCCAAACTTTGTAAATCTCTATAGCCAAAAAAGAAAAGAAAGCTAGTAATATTGCTCTTTTTAGCCATTGCTTCATAGTCGAGATACTCACCTTGATTGCGGTGCGCTTGGTAAACTACTCACACAACAAAGGACAGCAGGGCATCATTTTTGGCATCGATTAATTGCTGCACGACTAGTAACTGCTCGTCCGAGATTTTCGGATTTAGCGTTGCGCCCCGTGTTTTGCTTCCACATGCCCGCTTAAGCGATACTGATACAGCAAATTCCGCACGAACATTAGATTGACTTTGAAGCGGTCAGCGAGTTGGCGCTATCGACCTTTCCTGCCCTTTCCAAGCAGCAATGACGCGATGTCATAAATTGGCAGAAATCGAGAAATACCAGTGCTTAGTTAATCATCTTTTGATTTAGCAACGCCCAAGTGTCTATTGTGCTAATCTTCATGATCTTCAAACGGATCGCTTAATTCTTTGGAAGGAGGACCGAAAGACGTATAAATTGATAGACCAGTGATTGCAATTACAATGGCGGCGATCGAAATGCTAAGAACTGTTGCGGGTTCCATGAGCTAAATAGAATATGAGTGCTATTCCTATACAATATTACAGAACATTAATAAATGCTGTTGAAACTGAGAATAGGTGAGTCATGACAGAACGGACAAGGTTGGGAGAAATCCTCAGACCCCTAAACTCTGAGTATGGTAAAGTTGTTCGGGGTTGGGGTACGACACCATTAATGGCCGTCTTTATACTGCTATTTTTTGTCTTCTTGCTGATTATCCTGCAAATTTACAACTCCTCATTGCTGATTGAGAGACCTGATATAACTCCTGATTGGAGCACATTAGGTGGCTAACTGCTTTTAATCACGAAACATCTCCTGAACCCGGAACTCTACCGGGTTTTTTATTAGGAAGTAGTGACCTTCCCCAGTGTTACCTTACTCGCTTGTTTATTGAGTTCTATACTAAAACTGGGATTAGATATAAATCGCACTTGGGTAGTTTAAGACACACTGTAGGAGGATTTGCCCATGAACATTTTTGGGGTTGGTCTGCCAGAAATGGCTCTGATCATGACTGTGGCTCTTTTGATTTTTGGTCCCAAAAAGCTACCAGAAATTGGTCGCAGTATGGGTAAGGCAATTCGGAGCTTTCAGGAAGCTTCTAGGGAGTTTGAAACTGAGTTTAAGCGCGAAGCAGAGCAGCTGGAGCAAACAGTAAAGACGACTGCTGAACTTGAACCCAAGCAAATAGCAGCGGAAAAGGTGGCAGAGAATTCTTCGTCGCAATCTCAGACGGACGCGGAAAATCACGCCACTACTACATCGGATTAGGTCGATTACTCTCAAGGAGAATATTGTTAGAGGTGCGTTTTACGCAATCAATTCAGAACCTGTAGACACCATGACAGAATCTGCTGCGTCACCAAAACTGGTGCCTCAATTGATAGTTGGGCTGGGGAATCCAGAACCTAAGTATGATCAAACGCGCCACAATATCGGCTTTGCCGCTGTTGACGCTTTAGCGCGTTCCTGGCAAATTTCTTTATCCGAAAATCGTAAGTTTCAGGGAATGTTTGGCGAAGGTAGAGGAGCAACAGTAGATAAAATTCGTTTGCTGAAGCCACTTACTTATATGAACCGCTCTGGACAAGCAATTCGCTCAGTTATTGATTGGTATAAGCTGCCGCCAGAGTCGGTGCTGCTGATTTATGATGATATGGATTTGCCGTGTGGCAAGATGCGCCTCCGTTTGTCTGGTTCCGCTGGGGGACACAACGGGATGAAAAGTGCGATCGCTCACCTTAGCACTCAAAACTTCCCACGGCTGCGAATTGGCATTGGTAGACCCCAAAATCCAACTTCAAGTATTGATCCAACTGCCGTTTCTCATGTGCTTGGGCGATTTTCTGTAGCAGAAACCAAAATAATGTCTGACATTCTCAACTTGTGGTTGAGTGTGTGGAACTAAGTCAAAAACAGGGAGTAGAAAAGGCAATGAATAGCTGTAATAGCCGACATTCCTTGGAAGTGAGTAATTAGTTGGTTTTTATACTACGATTTCGTTAGTGATAACTTTTATCGTGAATTGATATAAAAAATAGATTTGCTCTTGTTTTGAATTTATAACAAAAGCGGACTTTAATTTAAAAAGTCCGCTTCTGCTAACTTAATGAATAATTAGGATATTCAGCTTATTACTTGCTGTTGTATTGGACATAACCAACCCAGGCAAACAATATTACTATCGAAAACGCTTCTTCCGTCGAGCCGCAACTGCCTTTCGTTTGCGCTTTTCTAGCAGGGTTTCAAAGTTGCGACGATACTTGACATCAGCTAAAATACCTGCCTTAGAAACTTGGCGTTTAAACCGACGTAGAGCGGAATCGATTCCTTCATTTTCACCTAGAACCACTTGGGTCATTCTTACTTCTTCCTCAAATAGATTAAATTAATTATAAAACCGCCTTAGCTTTTTTACTAACTTCTCATTACCTTTAACCGAATCTGATTCACGGTTAGCATGAAAATGTATGTTCTAACAAGGTGGTAACTCCTCAACAATTGTAAAACGAATGTGATTGAGCGCTAAGTCGCCAATTGAAGTATCTTCTAGCGGTAAGCCAAAGCTAGTTAGGGTTTCAAACGAAATTCCTTTACCAATTTCAATGTGATACCAGGCTAATCCCATGAAAAACCGCGATGGATATGGACCTTGATCTGCTACATCGTCGGGATTTGACTCCATCGGTAGCCACAAATCTAGCCCAGGCACATAAAACTCTAGCCAAACATGGTTAAAGTCTGGTTGCAGTAGCACTGTTGTTGTTCAGCGTAAGGTGGACACTTATAGCGCCCAATCGTGCGACAAAGCAATTCCATTCAAACGTGATAAGGCAGTAAAACTCCGACATACTCACCGCAGGAACCGATACCTCTTTTGAGAACTACATCAGGGGGGATCAATATGGGGTTTAATGCCGTAGGAAAGCTTGTCATACACATAATTGCGAATTTTAAACATTTTCCGCAGCAAATTAGTTTCAGTCCCAATTGCTTCACGGGCGGCGCGGCGCTTCAATAACGCTATCCATCGCCAATTCATCATCATCTATCAAGTAGCGCGTCTGGAATTCTTGGGAAAGTTCGGGAATATTTTCTGAATCTTTGGGAGTGAGGCGGTACTTAATCCCCCGGACTTCTATCGGCGCTTTCCAGCCAAAAATATGTCGTTCGCTGGGTTTAGAGCATCAAATTTAAATAGTGCTACGCTGCCCTGCGATTATTTCTTCTATAAAAGGTAGACCAATAAATTCAATGTGTCTTACCTTTTGGCGAGTAGTTTCCGATGGCAGAGCAATTCGCCACTCTGGCTGTTCTAAGTTTACTTCTTCTAAAGGGGAAATTTCCTCGACATAAGACATCTCAATCAGGTAGCCATTGGATAAGGCATAACGTCCATCTGAGTTGCAGTCAAAATTGAGGGTGAATAAAGTCGCGATCGCGGTAAGGTTGAGTTCGTGTGAGGATCGGCATTGGGTTTATCCGGATATAAGCTTCAACACTAGCATAAACAACATAAAGCGTTTCCTGACTTGTTTGCGGGTCGAAATGTATTGCTAACCCAGTCGGACAATCAAAAGGTGTCAAGACGCTAAATTTAATCTCTCCTGTGGCGCGTTCAGGCAGTAAACAGTTTGTTCAGTACTATCACAAATCCAAAGTTGCTCTCCCCGGACTGCAATATTTTCTACCCCCGACTCAGGTGCGTAAACTTCGTAATTTCATACCAGTATTACGTACCGTAATTAGAATGTAACCATACTTCTGGCTTGTAACATAAATAGTTGAATCTTGAACGGCAACGCCATCAGCACGGTAAGGTAGAGTAACGAAAGGCTTGAGGTTCTCTCCTATTTTGCAGAAGTAGACAGTATCTTTCCTCGCGTACACCAGAGGGTGTCCTGCCACAGAGCTAAACCCGTCGTATCTACAAATGACACTATGTTCGGATTTAGAATTGTAGTGTTATCAGTATGGGGATCAATCTGAAGTAAATATCCTTGATTGGATCAACAGGTGTATTGATTTCAGTCGTGTGCTCTTCAGATGTAGTGCGGCAACTCCTATTGGGCGGATAGTCCGTCGCGGAGATTGATGCATAGATAGTAGGATGGGGTTGCGGTCATAGAAAAATCTAATCCACCTTGGGTCTTCCAGATGTCAGGATTAGCGTAACATTGACCAGACAATTGGTATGTCAACGTTTAGCTTTATGCCTGGAACGAGAAGCGTTCAGCTTAAGTAAGCAATTACTGAGACAACAGCCGTGAACAAAACTGAGTTTGATCCTAAATTAGTTTGAGAACTTTTTAATGTTTAAGATGAACAGCTTTACTGCCCAGTTAGTATAGATAGCTTTATTATTAGTTTCTATAAGTACTCCCGGACGCTATCCATGTCTGCAAATTCTCTGCAAAACCCAGCTGCCGTCTGGCACGCCTCGGAAGTTGATAAGACGCTACAACTGTTAGGTAGCGATCGCGAAGCTGGCTTAAGTTCCTCAGAAGTCCAACAGCGCTTGCAACAATACGGTTCCAACGAACTAGAAGAAACTGGTGGGCGTAGTGCTCTAACCATCCTGCTAGATCAGTTCAAAAACATTATGTTATTGATGCTGATGGCAGTAGCAGTAGTTTCTGCTGTTTTGGACTTGCGGGGCAACAACTTTCCTAAAGATGCGATCGCGATTTCTTTAATCGTGATCCTTAACGGCATCCTGGGCTACCTCCAAGAAAGTCGCGCTGAAAAAGCCTTAGCAGCGCTGAAAAGTCTGTCTTCCCCACGAGTAAGAGTGCTACGTGACAAGAAACTGGAGGAGGTAGATGCCAAGGAACTGGTTCCAGGAGATGTGATGCTCTTAGAAGCTGGGGTACAGATTGCAGCAGACGGGCGCTTGATTGAGGAGCAAAATTTGCAAGTGCGGGAATCGTCGCTGACGGGTGAAGCTCAGGCAGTTAATAAAGATGCAGTAATCCAATTGCCGGAAGACACATCATTGGGCGATCGCCTCAATCTGGTATTCCAAGGAACCGAAGTTGTCCAGGGACGAGCCAAGGTTATCGTCACAAGCACCGGAATGCACACAGAAATAGGGCGAATTGCGGCGATGCTTCAAGCAGTGGAAAGTGAGCCTACTCCTTTACAACAGCGGATGTCTCAGCTGGGTAATGTCTTAGTAACAGGTTCTCTGATCTTGGTGGCTATAGTAGTTGTCGGCGGGATCATCCGCGCTGGAATGAGCGCGTTTGAAGAACTTTTGGAAGTATCTCTGAGTATGGCAGTTGCCGTAGTACCAGAAGGATTGCCAGCTGTCATCACCGTTACTCTGGCTCTTGGGACACAACGGATGGTGCGTCGTCATGCTCTGATTCGCAAACTGCCAGCGGTAGAAACTCTAGGAAGTGTCACGACAATTTGCTCGGATAAAACTGGGACACTGACGCAAAACAAAATGGTGGTGCAAGCAACCTACACCAATAACCATTTAATCCGCGTTACCGGAGAAGGGTACGCCCCTAAAGGCGAATTTCAGCTAGACAATCAGAGAATTGAGCCAGAAGCCTATCGAGAACTTCAAGCTTTACTGATCGCTTGTGCGCTATGTAATGATTCGATTTTGCAAGAAGAAAAGGGGCAGTGGACAATCCTTGGAGATCCGACAGAGGGCGCACTACTATCACTAGCGGGTAAAGCAGGAATTGAGAAAGATCAATGGTCTAGCCGTTTGCCCCGTCTTGCTGAGTTTCCCTTTTCCTCAGAACGCAAGCGGATGAGTGTAATTTCTAACGTGCAGCGCTCAGCAGTAGGAGATCAGTTAGCTGAAAGCGGGTTAGGGACATCTGATTACTTAATGTTTACCAAAGGTTCGCCAGAGCTAACTTTGGAGCGTTGCAATCGAATTCATGTAGGCGATCGCTCGGCGGCGCTCACAGAGCAACAACGCCAACAAATTCTGGCGCAAAATGAGCAGATGGCAAGTAATGGTTTGCGGGTGCTGGGCTTTGCCTACAAACCTTTGACAGAATTACCGCCGGAAAATTCCGAGGAAACATCAGAGCGAGAATTGGTGTGGCTGGGATTGGTGGCGATGCTAGATGCACCCCGACCAGAAGTACGTGATGCTGTAGCGCGGTGTCGGGAAGCGGGGATTCGCCCAGTGATGATTACTGGGGATCACCCACTAACTGCAAAAGCGATCGCGGCGGATTTAGGGATTGCAAAAGCAGGCGATCGCGTCTTAATTGGTCAAGAATTAGAGCGGATGAGTCAACAGGAACTAGATCAGCAAGTTGATTTGGTTAGTATCTACGCTAGAGTTTCGCCAGAACACAAACTGCGAATTGTCCAAGGACTCAAAAGCCGAGGCAGTTTTGTGGCGAAGACGGGTGATTGTGTCAAAGATGCTCCAGAGCTCAATAAAGCTGACATAGAAATTGAGATGAGAAATACCAGAAAGGATGATAGAAATCAACCACTCTCAAGTGAGTTGATTAAGTTGATAGTATCTACGCTAGAGTTTCGCCAGAACACAAACTGCGAATTGTCCAAGGACTCCAACGCCGAGGCAGTTTTGTGGCGATGACGGGTGATGGTGTCAACGATGCTCCAGCGCTCAAACAAGCTGACATTGGAATTGCGATGGGCATTACCGGAACGGATGTTAGTAAGGAAGCTAGCGACATGGTGTTGCTGGATGATAACTTCGCAACCATCGTTGCGGCAACGGAAGAAGGCAGAGTTGTTTACACTAATATCCGCCGCTTCATCAAATACATCCTGGGTAGCAATATTGGCGAAGTTTTAACTATTGCCGCCGCACCTATATTTGGTCTGGGCGGCGTTCCCCTTAGCCCATTACAAATTCTCTGGATGAATTTGGTTACAGATGGTTTACCCGCTCTTGCTTTAGCAGTGGAACCGCCGGAACCGGATGTAATGAAGCGTCCTCCGTTTAGTTCCCGCGAGAGTATTTTTGCTAGAGGGCTGGGTTCCTACATGATCCGGATTGGGATTATTTTTGCGATTATTACAATCGCTTTGATGTTGTGGGCTTACAACCATACTCATGCGGCTGGGTATCCGCGCGATCCCAACACTTGGAAGACAATGGTATTTACTACCTTATGTCTTGCTCAAATGGGTCATGCTTTAGCAGTCCGCTCGAACACGCGGTTGACAATAGAACTGAATCCTTTTTCTAATCCCTATTTGCTGGGAGCCGTTGTCGTAACGACGATTTTACAACTGCTGCTGGTCTACGTCCCGCCCTTGCAAAATTTCTTTGGTACTTACTATCTAGACCCGATAGAACTAGCGATTTGCTTCGGCTTCAGTGCTTTAATGTTTGTTTGGATTGAAATGGAGAAGCTGTATATTCGTTGGTTTGGAAAGAGAAGAAATTGAGGAGACAGGAGACAGGAGACAGGAGACAGGAGACAGGAGTAAAATTATCCTCTCGCCCTCGCCCCTCGTCTCTCGCTCCTCGCTTCTGAATTATGTATCTTAAAACGCTACACCTGCGACAGTTTCGGAATTACCAGGATCAGCGGGTTGACTTTCTGGCTCCTAAAACGATTTTGGTCGGCAATAATGCTCAAGGAAAGTCGAATTTGTTGGAGGCTGTGGAATTGCTAGCAACATTGCGATCGCACCGAGTTACGCGCGATCGCGATTTGGTTCGGGAAGAAGAAGTGACTGGACAAATTACCGCGACTCTAGAACGACAAAATGGCAGCAGTGACTTATCATTAACGCTGCGCCGCAATGGTCGCCGTACTGTTGCCCTCAATAGCGAGTCCCTGCGCCGTCAGCTAGATTTTTTGGGTATCCTCAATGCAGTGCAGTTTTCCAGCCTAGATTTAGACCTGGTGCGCGGCGGTCCAGAACAACGCCGCAGTTGGATAGATACGCTGTTAATTCAGCTTGAACCTGTTTATGCCTATATTTTGCAGCAGTACAACCAGGTATTGCGGCAGCGGAATGCGTTTTTGAAGAGTCAGGGTTCAGGGAGTGGGGGTCAGGAGTTAGAAGAATTAGCTGTTTGGAATACTCAGTTAGTGACTACAGGGGTGCGGGTGATTAGAAGGCGATCGCGGGCTATAGAACGGTTAGCTCCCATCGCCTCTACGTGGCACGCTAGCATTAGTGGCAGTACAGAAGTTTTACAAGTAAACTACGCGCCTAATGTTCCTCTAGAACAAAATCATCCAGAAGAAGTACAGCAGGCTTTTTTAGAGAAAATTGAACAGAGATCTGTTGCTGAACAGCACCAAGGTACTACCCTTGTGGGACCGCATCGAGACGAAGTTGAGCTAACAATTAACCAGACACCTGCAAGATCTTACGGTTCGCAAGGTCAGCAGCGCACATTAGTATTGGCGCTTAAGTTGGCAGAACTAAAACTAATTGAAGAAGTTATTGGTGAGCCACCGCTGCTCTTACTTGATGATGTATTAGCCGAATTAGATCCCAACCGCCAAAATCAATTGCTAGATGCAATTCAAGATCGGTTTCAAACTTTGATTACTACTACTCACTTGGGTTCATTTGATTCCCAGTGGTTGAAAGCCTCCCAAATTCTTTCAGTTCACGCCGGAAAGCTATCGCCTCAGACTTAACAATGCGCTCAGATTTTCAACTCAACTGAATTTTACCTGCAACGCCACTTGGATCAGCTTGTTTTTAGATGGCTGACAGGGTGATAGAAGTAAAGGCGAACAAGGGGTTGAGTAATTAGAGAGGCAAAAAAGATCGGCTGGCTACTGACAATGACCGCCCAGCATTAAATTGGAACTGGCTCCATCCACATTAGAGGCAAGCGTGGTGACGGTGTTAAAATCGTTGCGCTCGTTGCTCCACAAAGGAGGGCTTACTATGACTTGGAATTGATCTAAGTTCTCTCAGTAATCAAGACCTGTCA
>JAUJND010000051.1 GCA_030446505.1 Chroococcidiopsidaceae cyanobacterium YX2bin18
TCATCTTCCGCAAAGAGGTGTTGCAGGAGATCCGGCATATCAAAAAACCACAACGGATATTTATGCCGTCATTGTCAGATCCGTTCCACCCTGACGTGAAAGAGGAATGGCTAGACGAGATATTCAATTGCATCTACGACTGCCCTCACATAACATTTCAAATGCTTACTAAGCGACCAGAGCGGATGCTTGACTGGATCTCCCGTTCAGTATTTCTGGTTAATTCCCCCCTAGAGAATTTGTGGTTAGGCACTTCGATAGAAAACCAGCAGACAGCCAATGAGCGCTGCCACTGGTTAACCCAACTTACTGATGTCGGCTATACAACTTTTCTCAGTATTGAGCCGTTGTTGTCAGATATAGATCTGGTGGCAGCAGAGGCAATATACAAGTCGGCTTCGTTTGAGAGAGGTGTTTCTTGGGCAATTATTGGTGCTGAGTCGGGACATCAAGCCCGTCCCTGTTCCCTCGACTGGATACGCTCAATTATCAATCAGTGCCGTGCGGCAGTTATACCTGTGTATGTCAAGCAGCTTGGTACTGCGTGGGCAAAATCGTCAGGTACTTACAGACTCAATAGCAAAGGCAGTAATCCTGAAGCCTGGGAGCCAGATTTGCGAATTAGAGAGTTTCCCTGGATTGGCGAACACACCCCTGGACTACCGAATTTCTTTGATGATGTGATCACCAATATCGAGGAGAAATAGTGATGATTCTAAGTTTTACCTGGACTACTGAGACGCTGTTGTCTGGTCAGAAAACTTGTACCCGCCGCCTCTGGAGTGATCGCACTGCGAAATCCTGGGTAAATGCTTATAAGGGCGATCGCTTAATTCATTCAGCATGGGACAAAATACCGTTGTGTCGAGGGGCGAAAAAGATTGCTGATATCCGACTTACCAAGTGTCCCTACCAGGAAGCACTAGCAGATATACCCCAGTCCGATTTGCAAGCTGAGGGTGGCTTATGGTCATCTAAAGATGAATTCATCAACCTGTTTGGTAGCCCCGATCTCGTGGTTTGGGTGGTGAGGTTTGAATTAGCGATCGCGCCCTCAGAAGAATTTATGCAATTGCCCATAAAGAGCGTTCTTCAAATCAGCAATGCCTAAAGAGCGCTGCAACTGCTTATTTCCCAGTAGCTCTCTCCCTAAAGCAATCCCGGTAATCTCTATGCTCCCAATTACCAAGCCATGAGTGGGTGCTCACCATTACAACTACTACCAGCAATTTTTCACATAGAGCAAATTAACTATGACTTCGCAAAAATCACCTGAGCGACCTTCAAAGCAGCCATCGAATCATCTTACCCAAAACTTTGACTACACTGCCTTAGACACTGAAACTCGGATTGTCGTACAACAACGTACTACTGAGATTAAAAGCCTGATTCGCCATACTGCCCAAGGCATTTTTGAAATTGGTGAAAAACTTATTGAAGTGAAGCACAAACTAGGGCATGGTTATTTCGGTGATTGGCTCAAAGCTGAGTTCGATTGGGGTGAGTGGACAGCACGGAAATTCATGCAGGTCGCTCGACGCTTTAAATTGGTGAATTTCACCGATTTGGACATTGCTGCTTCCGCGCTATACATTCTAGCTGCTGACTCCACTCCAGAAGCAGCCCGTTTGGAAGCTCTTAATCGTGCTAACTTGGGGGAAACAATTAGCCACTCCAAGGCGCAGGAGATTACTAACCATTACAAGAGATTAACTCAGCCCGCTCAGGAGGAGCCAGTTACCATCGACATTGATGCCGAGACTTTAGGAAGGGAATCGTCCATACCGAGCAGTCTAGAGAAAGCTTCTGTTGAGCATCCTGAGTTAAAACCGCTACTTGGAGAAGCAGAAAAGCAGTTTGAGGTAGATAATTTTGAGGTTGGCTCTCGCGTTACTATCCTCCGTAGGCAAAACGGTATAGACCAGTGGGCTGGCAAAACTGCAACAGTGTGGGAAGTTACGCTCGATGGTCTGCTGCGGGTCAACGTGGAGGACCACCCTGGTGTGAGATTCACGCTCAAACCTGAGTGGGTGGAGCGAGTGGAGATGAATCCTGCTCAAACGGATGCCTTACCTATAGAGCAAGGGAATAGTAATCACTATTCCTCACCTTTGGGGGAACTAAATTCCTCGCTGGCTCCCCACTCTCTCAGTTCCCCAACATCTAACACATCTGAGGCAAACCATACTCCACGCCACAGCCACATCCTTTTGCAGGCGGTGCTAGCCTGCTTAGGTGAGATTGACCTCGCTTTCTGTAACAACAGCTATCACAGTTTTAGTGTTCCGGCACGAAAACGTTTTATGAAAGAGGATAACGGTCTTACCCATGACTGGAGGGGCAAAGTATATGTCAATCCGCCTTGTGGAGATGCCGTTAAAGACTGGGTGGAAAAACTCTGTACTGAGTTCGAGTCGGGCAGGGTGACTCAAGCTCTAGCTTTGATTGCAGCTCAGACTAATAGTCAATGGTTCCGCTGCCTCCGACAATACCCCCGCTGCTTTATTACTGAGTACCTAATTTTTTCTGATCCTGACAATAGCGCTGATTTGCCTGTTGTCATGTTCTATCTAGGGCATGAAAATGAAGGCTTTCAGCGCTTTGTAACCGCGTTTGAGGGCTTGGGCGATATTTTTATCTTGGTTGAGCGCAGCACCCAAAAACCAGGCTAGTGCAGCTAAAAATTCCCTAGCTCCCAACTTTTCCAAATTTTGGACAACTGCAAATCTTCTCCTTTTCCTATTTATGCTAGACCAAAATCCCAGGGTGTTATCCTACATACGTCAATTCGCAGCTAAAATTGAAGGCGATAGCTTCACTATTTTCTTTATAATCTCCATGCCAGCTTCAGCCACTCTCAAAGTTCGCCAAGATTTTGATTACACCAGTCTTGATGCTGAAACTTCCCGGTTTGTTCAACAGCAGACAGGCGAAATTCGGGCATTGATGAAGCGGACTGCTCAAGACATTTTTGAGCTTGGGCAGAAACTGATTAACATTAAACAAATACTAGGGCATGGAAGATTTGGAGAGTGGCTCAAAGCTGAGTTCGGTTGGGGTGAATGGACAGCACGTAAGTTCATGCAGGTCGCACAAGAATTTGCAACTGTTGAATTCACCGATTTACAGATTGCTCCTTCTGCCTTGTATTTAGTTGCAGGTTCTTCAACTCCAGAGGCAGCGAAAGCGGAAGTCTTCGACCGTGCCAAAGCAGGTGAAATTATCACCCACGCAACTGCTAAAGCTATTAAACAAAAGTACGCTTCTCCTCCTAAGCCAAAACCAGAACCAATTTCACAACCACAATCACTGCAAACTCCACCAATCCCAACCTCGCTTACACAGTCGGGTTCTAAACTTGAGATTGTTGCCTTTCGCCCCCAAACACCGACTCCGGCTACCCCCGAAGCAGCTGGAGTTATAGCCAACCAAGCTGGAGTTACTCCTTCAGGTTCACAAGTAGATAAACCTGGCTCTAATCCTGACGTGCCTGGTGTCTGACTTGTCCAAATTTTGGACAACTGCAACCATCTCTACCTTTTCCTATTTATGCCTAACCAAAATCCCAATTTATAACCACATACGTCAATTCGCAGCTAAAATTGAAGACGATAGCTTTACTATTGTTCTTTTGACCTCCATGCCAACCGCCGCTAGTCCTAAAGCCCAAAAAAGGATTTGATTACACCAGCCTTGATGCTACGACTTCTCACTTTGTACGGCAGCAAACAGGTGAAATTCGAGCTTTGATGAAACGGACTGCTCAAGATATTATTGAGGTAGGCAAGAAGTTAATTAAAGTAAAGGAAAGGCTAGGGCATGGACGTTTTGGAGAGTGGCTGGAGGCTGAGTTTGAATGGCATCATGGACACGGCTAACAAGTTTATGCACGTTGCTAACCAGTTTGGTTCGGTGGAAATGTCGAAAATTTCGACATTTGACCTCTCTGCTCTTTACCAACTAGCTGCCCCATCAACTCCTGAAGCTGCAAGGGAAGAAGCAATTAGTCGTGCTAGAGCAGGTGAATCTATCACTCATAAAGCTGCCAAAAGTCTAAAGCAGAAATATGCTATACCTCCTAAACCAAAACCGGAACTAATCTTAGAACCACAGCCACAATCACTACAAACTCCACCAATCCCAGCCCCGCTTACACAGTCGCATTCTAAACTTGAGGTTGTTGCCTTTCGCCCCAAAACTCAGGCTTCGGCTACCCCTCAACCAGGCTGGAGTCATAGCAAACCAGGCTGGAGTTACTGCTTCAGGTTCACAAGTAGATAAACCTGGCTCTAATCCTGACGTGCCTGGTGTCTGGTGGCAGTTAGGGGGAAGGCATTTACTGTACTGCGGTGACCCTAACTCACCTGAATTTGTGGGGCAGGTTACAGAAAGGGTTAGTTTATTACTTGCCTTCCCCCCAATTCCGGACTGGCAAACTGTTATACGAGCTAAAGCACGGATTATCGTAGATGAATATTTACCCGAAGGTAAAAACATGGATCAGCTTGATGAAAGCTTAGAGTCGATTGTTTTGTTTTACACTCGCTTGCGTGATTTGGTGGTTAGCTGCTTCCTGCCGTCAGTAGAGGTTCTTTCAATTGTCAATCGACACAGCCGCCGAGGTCTGTTTGCTGAACCTGATTCAAAACGAGTGGCAGCAGTTATCTCTGATTGGAAAAGAGCAGGTTTGAAGGCAGAGCGGGTTAATTAAGGAAAATTCATTATCGCTAGCCCATTTTCACTTGCACACCATACTAGGTTGTAACAATGCACAAATATCCAATTTACACCAGTTTTGCCAAAGTTCTTTCACTAGATTCGGCTTTACTAAGCGCGAAATCCGCGTATAATGTCTTCAACTGAATAAGCTTCGGCTGTGTGGGAGGTCTGTTTGCCGACAGACTGTTTTCCGCCACCGAAGGCTCAACCTGTAACCTTTACCGAGGAGGTCAAGCATTATGCTCTTAGTAGTATTGTGCCGCGTTAGCCTGTCTGTTGTCAAACAAAATCTGAAAGTTTTCTCACCAAGTACGTACAGGAAGTGGTGGATTGCTACTCCTGAGTACGTCACAGCCTTTTCAGCAAGTAAATCCTGTCGTTCCGATTTCGGCCAGATATTCACAAAAGCGATGCTCCTCTTGAGCAGCTACGCGAACGCCTCTTGTCTTGAAGCAGCGATAGTAGTAAACTGCTGCCAAGAAATATTTTTAGCCCAGTGCGAGTTTGTAGCCAGTAAAACAAAAGCTTTGAGGATAGACTGCTTTACGCTCTGTCCTTCAGTTGCCATTAATTTAATCAAGGGACTACTCAGGTCTACCTTGGGACAGCGATTAACTAGTAGCAAGCTAGCCAGGAACTTCGCCCTACGAAAGCAAAGAACTCCTTTGTCAAATTAGTCCAAGTCCAATATGTCTCTTAAAAATTAAAAGCCGAGACAGTGCAAGTAAAGAACAAACACCATCCCGACCCAACTGTATTACTGCTAATTTTAGCAGGGGTTTGAGCAATTGAGAGCACTTGCACTTGTCTCGGTCCCAAACAAGGAAACCGAGATGCTCCACAAACACAAAAACATAAAACCTAAGCGTTCAGTACCTAATTTTCCAATTGACCGCGCTCAAGCTACATCTCAACTAGGTGGATTAAGCAAAAGCTTTGGGGAGGGACTACTATGACTCCCACCCCAGTTTTAGATGAGCAAGAGCTAGGATTGTTCGTCAAAAGCGAGATGGATGACTATGGACTCGACCCCTTCGAGTTCCGGATCTACGCCCGCATTGTCCGCCGCGCTGGACGCAAGGAAGCTTGGGAGAGCGTTCCCAACATGGCGAAAGCTTGCATGATCAGTGAAAGCCGCGTGCGTTTAGCCCTCCAACTACTAGAAGCCGCTGGACTAATCGAAAGTCAGGAGCGCTCAGGGTATAGCACTCTAAGACGACTGACACCAAAATCTAGATGGGTACACCCACAAAGGCTAGAAGCAATTCGCGCTGCTTTGACCCGGACTAAATCTGCTACCACCCCTGTTAAAAGTGACAGGGGTAGTCAAACACATACCCCTAGTAAAAGTGACAGGGGGGTGGTTACAGAACTGACACCACTACCCCTGTTGAAAGTGACAGACGAAGGTACTCCAATAGAAGGTATTCCAGTTAAGGTACTCCCCCTAACCTCGCAGCCATTAGAAAAAGGGGGAGAGAAAGAAAATTTGGTTGAAGCTCAATCTCTCGGCAATGAACAAGCAGGCTTGAATGATGCTAAACCAAATACTCCAACAACCAGTTACTTAAACCAGTTATCTCAGCAAGTAGTTGCTGTTGTGCAAAACACGCTGATTCAATTAATCGCCTCTTGGAGTCCCAACTCAAAATCTATTCCAGCAGCTTTGGCTTTGTCTGAAACGTCTAACTTGCCGTTACCCGATAAACCAACAAACGGCAATCAACCCAAGATTGCTGTCATCCGCCGCAGTGCTATTCGCACCCGCCCTGAGCATCCTACCCATGCAGCTTCAACCCAAAAAGCTAAATCCCCACCCAAGCGAGCGCTTACACAAACACTCAGTTCTTTGGAATCGCCCGAACGTACCCAACTACTGCAACAGCTATCAGCATTACTCCCAGACCCAGAACCACTGGAGAATCTGCGCCTAAACACAAACTTGATTTCAGCTTTAGACCGTCATCCAGAGCGGATACCAGATGCAGTTGAGTATTTCAAACAAGCACTTGCTACTTGGAAAAATAAACCAGGCATTGGCTTATTTATTTCTGCTGTCAACAAGGGCATGAAGGCATCCCTAACAAAACCAGGAAGTGGATGGAAGGATTGGGCAGATGAAGCTATCCGCCGTCGCTTGATGTCCTATTCGCAGTCGGGGAATGGGGATATCCTGATCCACTTAACGAATGGAGTGCAGCGATTGTGGAGTGAAGTGCGAACGCTTTCCTGGGCGGAGATTGAAAACCTGGCTTGTGGTGATCGCCTGGAACAAAATGCAGCTTGAAGAATTGGCTGGAAATAAATACAAACCTTGTGCCATCATGCCTAAAACTAAATCACGTCACAGCAGCACATCAGGCAGTTACGACACTCGCCTTGTTGCTGCACAAAGTCTTGCTAAAGGCGATCTCGTTCGACACCGAGTTACTGGGAAATTGGGAGTGTTTCAAGAAATCAACCTGGACTATGCTCTGCCGGAAGTTTGGGTGCAGTTTGAGAGCGACACTGAAATTTCAATTCCTATATCTTGCAATCCCTTAGACCTTGAAAGAGTGAGCAGTGCCTTGAACCAGCAGGAGGAAATGCCGTCAATGTCTGAACTATCTGGTGCTGAAGTTATTCCAGTAACTGCGGTTGAGGTTTTTGAGGAGCTAACTGAAGCGGAAGCAGCCGAGCTTCATCGGTTAGAACATAAGGTAGAACGAGCGTTTTATGAAGCGGGAGCAGCCTTGCGGGAGCTAAGGGATAAACGGTTGTACAGAAGTACTCATCGGACTTTCGAGGAATATTGTAAAGATAGGTTTGGTTTTCAACGCGCTTATCCATATCGACTAATTGATGCTGCCGCCGTCGTAGATAATTTGTCGCCAATTGGCGACATTTTGCCTAAATCTGAATCTCAATGCAGACCGCTAGCACGTCTAGGGCCTTTGGAGCAATGCATCGTATGGCAGCAAGCAGTGGACGAAGCTGGTGGCAAGGTTCCAACAGGTCGGATTGTTAAAGGCATTGTAGAACGGCTGAAAGAAAAGATGCTACGCAATGCCAGCGACTTTTGCTCCATAGGTGATGCATTTACCCTGGCACGATTGGAGGGTGCTGAACGTAAATACAATAGCTGTTGGGCGATCGCATCGCAGCTAAATGACTTTACTCTAGGAGTTGATGTTCACGATGGCACTATACTTGTGAAACCAGAAAACCTCAAACCAATTGATGACCCAGATGTACGCCGTCAACTACCCCAAACACTGAAACGGATTAGGCGATTACGGAATATTGGTCTGCTTGATCGAGGTGCTTACAACGTGTTGGAAGACTTGGGACGACAGACTTATCTAACTCCTGTTGAGGAAGGTTTGTTGCGATGGTTGGAGAATCATTATGGTTTGGTCAGCGAAGAAGACTAGGTGATACTGCTACAACTTGAAGTAAAGAGAAACGGAGCTAATGATGGCTGATTTGACATCCACTGATGTATCTGCAAACTTTGTTGCTACTCTAGCTGATGCTGCGGCGCATAAGCGAGATAAGACGAGCGACACCGCTTTAAGCAGCTTGCGTCTTGGAGTTCGCCCCTCTACCAAAGAAGTAGTAAATGCCCTGCTGCAAGCAGAAAAAGCAGCGAAACAACAACGCCTGACATATCCCCTTGATTCTCTTTTGGGTGATTGGCGGCTATGCTTTACGGCTCCTCGCAAAGCTCATTTGAGAGGTGGTGTAGCGTTAGGTAAAGGTTTGTATGTACCTCAAATTGTTAAAGCGCAGATTTCCTTCACTAGCCAGTCAACAATTTCGGCTCAGACATCTCAAATAGAAATTAATAATTCTGTTCAGTTTGGGTCACTGCTGTTTAAGCTGACAGGTCCTGCTCGGTACTTAGGCAAGAAAAACCTGTTGGCGTTTGACTTTACTCAAATGCAGCTAAGACTATTTGGTCGTGCTGTATATAGTGGGGAGTTTCGAGGTGGTAAAGCTACTGCAACAGATTTCTACGCTCAAGCAATCGCAACACTCCCCTTCTTTGCGTTTTTCTTAGTAACTGAGAATTTTATGGCGGCGCGTGGTCGTGGGGGTGGACTAGCACTCTGGGTCAAATTAGCTTAAAAACAATTGGAGAACGGTTTGATGAGTGAATTACGGGCAGTGATTTTCGACGTAGATGGAACAATGGCAGACACGGAGCGAGATGGTCATCGGCTAGCATTTAATCGCGCCTTCGTCGAAGCTGGGTTAGATTGGGACTGGGATGTGTCACTTTATGGAGATTTGCTGGCAGTTGCTGGAGGCAAAGAGCGCATCCGGTTTTATCTCAACAATTACAAACCAGATTTTGTTCAAGTTCCTAATCTTGATAAGTTCATTGCCGAACTGCACGCCGTTAAAACCCAGCATTATCAGCAATTAGTAGCTAGTGGTGCTATTCCATTACGTCCTGGAGTCAAGCGATTGCTACAAGAAGCTCGGAGCAACTCAGTTCGGTTAGCAATCGCTACGACAGCCGCGCTACCAAATGTAATTGCCCTGTTGCAACTCTCCTTGGCTCCAGATGCACTAGAGTGGTTTGAAGTGATTGCGGCAGGTGACATCGTGCCTGCCAAAAAGCCTGCACCGGACATTTATCAGTATGTGCTACAGGACATGAGCTTATCAGCGCCAGATTGCATAGCGATTGAGGATTCACGGCATGGTCTACAAGCTGCCACAACTGTCGGCATCAAGACAGTCATCACAATTAATGACTATACACAGAATCAAGATTTCGCTGGTGCAGCGCTGGTGTTGAATCATCTGGGAGAGCCAGAAGAGCCATTTACTGTAATTGCTGGTGATGCTGGGGATACGAGCCACTTGAACTTAGAATTGCTGCGTCGGTTGCACGCTAGATGAGTTGGAGATTTTCACGCTTGTTACTAGGCTAAAACCTGGAAAACATTATAGTAATTTTGTACTATTAAATCATCGAAAACTCTAGTACAACTAAAAGCAGAATAGTTTCATTCCCATGCCTGCAAAGTAAAATGTCCCCTGCTCCTAATCTAGATCCAAGAGTTACTAGTTCGGCTCAACACGAGTCGTTAACAGGAGTAGTAGAACGTCTGACCTACCACTCATCTGAGTCAGGCTATAGCGTAGCGCGGTTAAAAGCTTCGGGTCACAAAGACCTGGTTACAATCGTGGGTAGCTTCCCTAACATTCAAGCTGGACAAACACTAAAGCTTGTGGGTTTGTGGCGAGATCATCCCAAGTTCGGGCAACAGTTCAGCGTTACTCAATACCAGGAAACGAAGCCAGCTACGCTGACAGGCATTGAGAAGTATCTTGGCAGTGGATTAATTAAAGGAGTGGGACCCGTAACCGCTAAACGCATTGTGGCGTACTTTGGGTTGGACACGCTCGACATAATTGACTATCAAATTGAGCGGCTTACCGAAGTCCCAGGTATTGCCAAGAAACGCGTGAAGATGATCCAAACTGCTTGGGAAACACAAAAGGCAATCAAGGAAGTGATGCTGTTTCTCCAAAGTCATGGTGTCTCCACCACCTATGCTGTGAAAATTTACAAACAGTATGGCGATAAGGCAATTGAAGTTGTTACTAATAACCCCTACCAGCTAGCGACTGATATCTACGGCATTGGATTTGTCACAGCAGATGCGATCGCGCGTAACTTGGGAATTGCCCCAGGCTCTGAATACAGATACCGCGCTGGCATTGTCCACGTATTGGGGGAAGCAGCAGAAGATGGGCATTGTTTCTTGCCCTATGGTGAGTTAGTCGATAAGGTAGTAGGACGTTTAGCGCTAGCAGACCATCAGCCATCGCCTAGTGTGGTAAAAGACCTAATTTTTCAAATGGGGATGGAAGATGAGATAGTAATGCAGGGGCATCGACAACATCAATTTATCTGCTATCAGCTACCTTTTTATCAGAGTGAACAGAAATTGGCAGCAAGGCTGCAACAGTTATTAAATCGTCCAATCACAGTAGACTTACCACGAGTGCAGGCGTGGATTAATAAGTTCACGGCTGCTTTTGGAGTGCAGCTTTCGCCCGAACAACGACAAGCAGTGGAAATGGCAGCGAGTGAGCGGGTCTTGATTCTTACAGGAGGACCTGGAACGGGGAAGACTTTTACACTTCGTACTATCGTTGCTCTTTGGAAAGCGATGGGCAAAAGTATTGCCTTAGCATCTCCCACTGGTCGTGCCGCGCAACGATTGAGTGAGATGACAGGGTTTGAAGCAAAGACAATTCACCGTTTACTAGAGTTTGACCCCAGGAGCATGAAGTTTAAACGGGACGTGGATAACCCGATTCCAGCACAAGTGATTGTGGTAGATGAAGCCTCAATGCTCGACTTGTTCTTAGCGCATTCCCAAATCAAAGCGATTCCAATGGATGCCCAACTGCTCTTGGTAGGTGACATTGACCAGCTGCCATCAGTCGGACCAGGAAACGTACTGCGCGACCTAATTGCCAGTGAGCAAGTACCAGTAGTCCGATTAACCCAAGTATTTCGCCAAGCTCAAGCCAGTGCTATTGTCAGCAATGCTCATCGCATAAATTCTGGGCAGTACCCAGCGCTGGAATCAGTTTCTCTTAATCCTAATTCTGATTGCCTGTGGTTAAATGCACCCGAACCGCAACATGGTGTTCAGGGGATTCAAGAGTTGCTTGTAGATTTAATTCCAAATCTAGGTTTTGACGCGGCGCGGGATGTGCAAGTGCTATGTCCGATGACTAGGGGAGACGTGGGAACGCGCAATCTCAACGTCGTGCTGCAAGAACTGCTGAACCCACCACGTCTCGACAAAGCTGAACTGGCACGGGGTGGGATGAAACTGCGCGTGGGCGATCGCGTAATTCAACAGGTGAATGACTACAACCGTGAGGTATTCAATGGCGACTTGGGGGCGATCTTAGCGATTGACACAGAGGAACAAGAGGTGACAGTGCAGTTTGAGGGGCGGTTTGTAACTTATGACTATGCTGATATTAACGAGTTAGCTTTGGCGTGGGCGGTGACAATACATAAAAGCCAAGGGTCAGAATACCCAGTAGTGATTCTGCCTATGTCCATGCAGCATTATCTAATGCTGTCACGGAATTTGCTCTACACAGGTCTGACGAGGGCTAAAAAATTAGCAATTCTGGTTGGTTCCACTAAAGCAATTGGTCTAGCCGTTAGGCAAGTCAAAGCTCAAGAACGATATACGTTGCTACAAGAGCGATTAATTGCTGCTGCACCAATGGTTAATTAGGATTTTAGGATGATTGTTCACCATCTCAATTGTGCAACACAATGTGTAATTGGCGGACGGCTCGTTAGTGGTAATGGTTCGCTACTGCAACGAACGCCACTCGTCAGCCACTGCCTCCTGGTCGAAACTAGCTCTGGTCTTGTTTTAGTAGATACAGGGCTGGGACTGCACGATGTTGAGAATCCATCCCAACGGCTAGGCAATGGGTTCCTGTTTCTTGCTAGACCGCGCCTTGACCCAGAAGAGACGGCAGTACGCCAGATAGAACGCCTCGGTTTTTCTAGAAACGACGTGCGGCATATCATTGTTACACACCTGGATCTAGACCATGCAGGCGGACTTGCGGACTTTCCTGCTGCACAGGTACATTTGCTTGAGCAAGAGTACGCTGCCGCAATCACACCCAAGAGCTTTACAGCTCGCTATCGCTACCGCACCTCGCAGTGGCAGCACGAGCCAAACTGGATACGCTACCAAGTGCAGGGAGAGAGCTGGTTTGGGTTTGAGTGCGTTAGGCAGATGAACGGGCTACCTCCAGAAATTTTGCTCGTGCCACTTACAGGACATACACACGGGCATACGGGTGTAGCAGTTTCCACCCAAGATGGTTGGCTACTTCATGCAGGTGATGCCTACTACCATCGAGGTGAGATGGACCCAAACAAACCTTACTGCCCGTTGGGTCTAATGCTAGTCCAGCGGCTTGGCGCTGTTAATGACTGGATGCGCCGCAGAAATCAGGAGCGACTGCGCCAGCTAGTGCGTGAACATCAGGGAGAAATACGTATCTTCTCAGCACATGACCCTGTTGAGTTGGAGTATTGTGCCGCCGGAGCCTAGTGCTTCAATCCTCGTAATCTTTTCAGGTAGTGCATAAATGCAAGCTAACTTGTGCAGGAGTTACAGATCTAACACCAACTGCATCTGCCGAGGAGTCTTAGCATTCTCTGGCAGTGGTTCAGGATTGTCTTGAATAGCCGCACAGTAGCGTGAATAAGTGCAGCGCTCGCAATGTTCTCCAGGATTCGCTTCCCACAAGTCATCTGTGCGTAACTTGAAGGCAAGTTCACTAATTGTCCATTCTACTAGCTGCTTGTGTTTGGGAGTGGCATCAAAGGTGAACTTCTCTGCTGACCTTAAATACAACAGACTTAATTGCTGCAAGCTCTGTTTATATCTCTGCTCCAAAGCTAGGTAGTACAAACCGATTTGCAAGTCAATTTCATCTGGGGCTGGTAGTTTGACTTCTTTAGCCGATTTATAATCAATCAGTTCTAGCCCATCCTTCAAGTAATCTATGCGGTCGTAGCGTCCCGTGATTGCAAACTCTAAGTTCGCTACTTGCAAGCGCCCTTGAATCTTGCCCTCCACAGCAAGAGGTCGGCGCAGAGCTGGTTCATCGGCAATAAAATTGTGGTAGTAGTTCTCCAGAATTTCTCTGCCATCTTCGACTTGAGCGGGACTCAAAGAGCCAGAGTGCTGATGCCAACAGTGATGAACCCAAACAAGTTCTGGCAGTGGCTCGGTGTAACTCCAGTCACGGTAGACCTGAGATAAGGTTTGATGCAGGGCTGTTCCCAAGGCAGCTGAACCAAAGAAGGCGGCAGTTTTCAACCCCAGTTCGTAGCGGAAGTAATACGATTGCGGACAAAGGTGATACGTCTGGAGTTTACTTGCCGAGAGTTGGTATGCCATTCTTCTTGAGATGTGAGAAGCAGTGTTTGAAGTAATCTGGAGAGTGCTCGCCGTTGCCCTCAAGATTAACGTGAACTACCATGACCTTTACTAACGCCGTCTACCACTAACTCGGCTTCTGCTAGAACCAAAAGAACGGCTACTGCCAAAACTACCAGATGATGGTCGTCTATAGCTGGAACTTGACCTGCCAGATGAGCGTAAGGTACTCGTACCGTAACCCGAACCACTAGGGCGATTACCAGTGTTGTAACGCGGCATAGAACGTCTGGGCATCGGCTGACCATAACCAGGACTAAACCCTCCAGGAGAGCGTCTGGGCATCGGCTGACCATAACCAGGACTAAACCCTCCAGGAGAGCGTCTGGGCATCGGCTGACCATAACCAGGACTAAACCCTCTAGGAGAGCGTCTGGGCATCGGCTGACCATAACCAGGTGTTCTAATGCGTCCCGTAGTGCGGAAATTCCTGGGTCTATTTCTTACTGCCAAGGGCGGTGCATTGTAGCGACTCTGGTAGCGCTCAACTGCTTGACCGTAAGAGTTACCATAGCCACCAAAACCTCTGAGCACTGATACTCCTGGCTGATAAACAGGTGGTACGTAATACTGGGGTCTAAACAACAAATTACCGATTGCTTGACCTGCCAACGCCCCAGCAAAAGGAGTCCAAAAGCCAGTTTCTCTGCGTACCACGACTGTTTCTGGTTGTCCTGTTTGGGGATTTGTCTTTTGGTCAGTTACAGCATGAACATACTCAATCTTAAAATCCTCTGTCAGGTATAGAACTGGCTGCCCATTCTCCACTTTCAAATAACTCTGTTGACCAGCTTGAATTTCTTCATCACTCAGCCGTGCCATCTGTAAATTAGGGGAACGAAAAACTGGAGGCGTACCTGGAGGAGTATTGAGCAAAACCACGCTGTACTCTCCAGTAGCATCATCATAGGTGACCTGCTGCACCGGATACTGTTCCTGGTCATTTACTTGAGGAGTAGCTATCGCTGTCTTGACGACATTGCTGGCTAAAGAAGGGATGGTTGTCTCAGCTTTCGCATAGCCAATAGTTGTCCAGGATAAAATCAGAGCTAAAAAAAGAATTATAAATCTACGAAACATAAAGTCATAAACCCTTAAAAGCTTTAATACTACTCCCAGTTTAAAGCTTACAGGTTTGACGGTTGCTTGCCTCCTAAAAAAGCAGCTTAACTAACGTTGCTAACTACAAAAGAGCAAAGGAATACTGCAAAATATTACAACAGCGTTACTACCAGAATGCCCTTCACTAAAATTGCATTCCACTCGCTTACATCTCCTCAAAACGGGCTAGACACTATGGAAAAATACACCCCATTTTCTTGCAATGAATTTTCCCCTTGCGAGGAGATATCAACCAAAGGAATCCCCCAGTCCAGACGTGCGGTAAGGCGCTCGCTCAACTGCAAGCGTAAGCCAACCCCCAAAGACACTAGGGTGTTTGGATCATCAGGATTATTTCTTTGGGAGCTACCCCAGGTAGTACCAGCATCAACAAAAGGTGTAAGTTGTAAAACCGTTTGCCGTTGAGGGGAACGGTAAATCGGTAGTCGCACTTCGGCAGAAACAAAAGCACCATTATCAGTCAGCAGCGCATCCTGACGATAACCCCGTACACTATCTATCCCACCTAAGCCAAACTGCTCTAGAGGGACAAGCGCATCAGGAGACAGTTGCACATCAGCACGAAGTAATAGCAGGGTTTCTGGAGCCAACAGCCGTACCCACTGCGCTTGTCCGCGCGCCAGGAGAAGAAGCGGCTATCAGGGTCATCATCATTGATTGTGGCATCCAACGCACCAACTCCGAGGCTGAACTGCGACCTGGCGGCAATGACTTCACGATTACTGCGCTTTGTCCAATCTTGGAAGAATTGGATTGCCGAAATGCGGGTACGTCCTTCCTCATCTGCTCCTGGCGAAAGTTCACTAGGAGACACACCAACGTCCTCTAAGAATGAAGAAGAGATATCACTTTCAGAACGTACAGCACTCAGACCAAGGGCAAATTCTTGTGTAGGCGTTTGTGATAGGGGTTGCCGCAGTGTTAATTCGTAGTAGCGCGAGTTACCATTAATCCCAAGTAGGTCAAACTCAGGCTCAATGACTTCACTGTTAGTAGTGCCGTAGCTCAAACTAAGAGTGCCATTACGAGAGCTGATAGGTAAGGTATAGCTAGCGTCTACACCATTGCTGCCATCAGTGTTGCTATAGGCAAGGCTCAACCCATCCCCAAGTCCAAGTAAGTTGACTTCGTTAACTTGAGCGCGACGGCGGAAGCTGCCAACACTAGGCGATCGCGCATTATCTGCCACAAGTTGGCTACTAAAGGTCTTTGCCTCTTTAACTTCGACTTGCAGCACGCTCGTTTGAGGGCGGGTTCCGGCAGCTAATTCAGCAGAGATGTTTTCAATTAGGGGATTGAGTTGCAGTAGTTGCAATGCTTCTAGCAACTGCTTTTGATTTAGAGGAATGGATGTGGGTAAGCGCGATCGCACATAATCAGGGTTCAGCCGTCGTGTCCCGTTTACATTAATTGCTGATAAGCTACCTTCAACCACTTGGATTTTGACCACTCCTCTTTGCAGCTTTTGAGGCGGGAGCAAAGCACCAGAAGTAATGTAACCAGAGTCAATGTAGAGTTGGGTGATAGCAGAACGCGCTTGGAACAGTTCAGTAAGTGAGAGTGGTCTATTAGTAAATGGAGCAAGTACAGATTCTAATTCTTCAGGACTGAACACGGTACTGCCGATTACTTCAAAGCGTTCAACTGTAACTTGTTGCTCAGGCAATTTACCTGGAATTGGCGTAGGAGTTGGGGGAGCGGCGGGTGGAGACTCTAGTAACTCCTCTGGCGGTGGCAACTGCTCAGGTGTTGGAGTTGTTGGAGGAGTTGGTTCAGTAGGTGGTACAACATCCTGGGGTGGTGGAGTTGGTGGTACTTGAGAGATCGGGGTGGTTATGTTTGGGACAGTAGAGCTATTGATTAGACCTCTTGCAAAAGGGTAGGGATTTATGTCAGAGGTAGTGTAAAACCACTACCCATGCCAACCTACGAACAAATTAAACATCTCAAGCCTGCTCAATTTAGACGAGCCTGCGGTGTGCAACCTGAAACTTTTGAGCAAATGGTAAGTGTGATTACACAAGCCAGAGCCCATCAGTCACCAGGCAGACCAAGCAAGTTATCCATCGCTGACCAAGTCTTGCTTACCTTGGAATACTTACGGGAGTACCGCACCTATTTTCACATCGCTCAATCATGGGGAGTGAGTGAAGCGACAGTCTATCGCATTGTTCAGCGTACGGAAACAGAGCTAATCCACTCACAACTGTTTCGCTTGCCAGGACGCAAGCAGCTTTTAGAGCCTGAGCATGAGTTAGTGATGGTTGTGGTGGATGTGGTCGAGCATCCGATTGAGCGTCCCCAAAAAAACAGCGAGCTTACTACTCCGGCAAGAAAAAACGGCACACACTCAAGTCTCAAGTAGTGGTTAATCAGGCGACGGGTCATATTATCTGTACGGCTCACGGCAAAGGTCGAGTCCATGATTTTCGACTATTCAAAGGCAGTGGTGTGCGAGTGCATCCACAACGGCAGTGTTTGGCTGACCGAGGTTATCAAGGCTTGGCAAAGCTGCATCCCAATAGTTGTATCCCCCACAAAAAGCGACCAAACACACCCTTGAGTGTTCAGCAGCGCCATGAGAATCGCCAGCTTGCCCAACTGCGGGTGGTGATTGAGCATGTCAACGGATATCTCAAGCGGTTTCGGATTCTGGCTGAACGTTATCGCAACCGACGCAGACGCTTTGGCTTGCGCTTCAACCTAATTGCAGGCATCTATAATTACGAACTTGCTCGTTCTGCCTGACCTTTTGAAAGAACTCTATTGTTTGTGCTGAGGCTTCAGGAGTCACGCTATTAGCCAGCACAGTTAAACACAGATAAAGCCAATAATGGCTCTTGAGGCGGTTGGGGATAAATTTAGGTAACATTTGTTTCTTTAATCTCAATTCTTAGAGTCAAGTCGCGCTCTTTTTACAACCTCAGTGTTTGGGAAGCGCTATATGGATGAAACGAATTGGCTAAGACGAGTTGAGCAGGCAGTATGGTCAGCAAGAATTCGACAACTGCGGCGAGAGTTGATGGAGAAGCGCACTAAGCACCAAATACTACAGCCAGCGCCCCAAACGAACTTAAAAACAGCACACTCTTGTCAAGAGCAGATGCTCGGACTAACGACTAGTGCTATAAGAAAGGATATCGTATTAAGGGAGAGTAGTCATGCCGACATCAGGAAAGTTGGAGCTAACCATCAAAATCAATGAGTTTCCAAGTGATATCAGAACTTTGGAAAATGGTGGGAAGCAGTTTGATGTTGACACAGGCGATCGCCTTGTAACTATCACCCTTAAGCCCAAAATGTTTAAGAAGTTAGAGCAAGCGCAAGAAAACTATCCGATGTGGGTAGCAGCGATTGCTGGGCAGATGGGAGAGAAGACCAAGCAAGGTTTTGTGCTGAATGAGCCGAACATTCAAACGTTTGAGAAAAAGCCAAAAGAGCCAAAGGAAGCTACACCACCAGTTGCCAGTGCTGCTAGTTAGGCTGTGAGTCTTATCTAGAATCAAACAGGCTTAACTGAATTGCTATCGAGCAAGGCAGAAGCTGGTGCTAATTGCTAAAGCCAAAGTCTGGTAGAAAGATGGAAACTGCAAGCCCATCGTAAAAATTAAAGAACGTTACGCATTACTTTGACAGTAGTTTTAGAGAATTAGTTTCTATATTCGTCGGTTAAGGAGGAGTAGGTTAGCCTGACTCCTGACTCCTAACCTTTAACCCCTAACTCTTGACCTCTGACCCTGAATTCGCTTAACCAAAGTTTCCCTGCATCATTGTAAAATTCCCCACTAGTCTCCCACTTATATTGCTCCTGTTCTCCAAGCAGTAGACCTAGCCAAATTTCTATTAAAGGCATCTCTAGCGCTCGTTGTAACTGTAGTAGAGAAACTGCCTTACCATTATGCCGCTGCATCCAGAGAGAGATCACTTGCTGCCACAGTGACACCTGCTCTTGCTCAGCCAAATCTTGGAGTTGTTGCTGTGCTTTTTTTTGAGCTTGGTAAGCGATCGCCCGCGCCGTTTTTTTATCTATAGGTAATACTTGTGACCCTTCACTACTAGTAGTCACCTCAGTTGGTGAATCCTCTTCGACGGTCAATACTTCTTCCATTAGCTCTGACAAATCAATTGTCATCGACTGCCGCATTAGACCAACTAGAAAATCCTCTGCTAGAACTGGTCCATCACTGCTGTCACTTACCTCTAAATCGTCCAAGATAGAATTAGCTCGTCCAACATAGACTTTCACTATTTGGACAATCGCTTCTCCTGCCACTTGTAATTGCTGACCTTTATCAACTTTCGAGATCGCTTGCTCTAAAACTTGCCAAAGATGCTCTAAGTCAGCTAGCTCTGGTTCGCTAATAGCAGTCTTCAGCTCGTCCCATAGATTCAGTTCTAGTTGTTTTGCTACTGTTGGCATCAGCTTTGTTCCTCGTTCAAGTCAATCTTGAGCGGACAAGGTAAAAGTGGACATAGACAAGGAGCAAGTTCGACAGTGGCAGCAATGCCGCTAATCTTTACCTCATATTTTTGACAAAAGGAAGTGAGCGCTTTTTTGATATAGTCCTTTACCTGTGCTTCTGTCCATCCCAAGGTATGTACAGGCTGAAGTGTAGCTTGTTTCTGCTGTCCCACCCATAACTCTACCTTCAAGGCATGGAGTGGTTCATCCTTGCGCTGGCGGTAAAAGTGAATGACTACAGCAGGGACAGTAGGAATTGTAATTGAGTGTAATTGAGCAGCAGACTCTTTTTCTCCTCTGTACTTCAGGCGGCGGTTGCGGTTATAGTAATCACGTTTCTTGTAATAGGTGCGGCGCTTATTGCACAGCTTGCCCTCCCAGCAACCATCTCCTTCGGCTCCGTGTTTTTGTAAGACTTGCTCTATAGAAAGCTTGCTACACTGCTTGCACTTATCACGACCACGAGTGGGCATTTGAGTTACCTACCTCTAAATATCTTCATCTTGAGCCTTTAGCTGAGTTAAAAATTGTTGGCAGTCTTTTAGCAGGTCTTGACTAACCATGTCTAACTTGTTGGCAAGAGCCTGTACTTTTTCAGGATCAAGCTGATGAGCATAGTTACTACGGACAACGTGCCGAAAGCGGCGAAACTCATTCAATTCCTGAAAAGTTTTAATAGCAAGTAGAGGTTGTCGAGTCCCTGGAATCTCTAAGACCATTTGCTCTAACAATGCCTGATGCCAGCTTTCTTCTTGGGGAACGCTAGTATCAATCTCTTTGGCAATTGCAACTAGTATCCGCTCAACTGCCGTATAAAAGCTTTGGAGATTTAGGGCAACGGTTCCCAGATAGTCTTTATCTCCTGTAGTTTTTACCTTTTCAAGCATCCTTCTAATCTCAGCAACCACCAGTTGAATTTGAGTTAGTTCTTGTTCAATTCGACGGATTAGTAGAGCCTGCTTCACACCTCTACCCCTTGTTCAATAGCATTGAGAATGTGAGGTTTGGCACATTGAATTTCTACTAAATCGACAGAGAAGCTGTGTCCTCGCTCGATTGCAGCACCAGCTTTAAAGAAGTCTCCTGCCGCTAGCCCCCATACTGCTAGGTCAATATCTGACCCCCACCACATCCGCTCTGAATCCAGCATTGAACCAAACAGCACTACTCGCTGAACGCCGAAGTCCTGCTTGAGAATCTGAGCGCACTTACGCGCTACATCCAGACCCTGCTGTTGACGCTCCTTCATTTGCGCCAACGTTTGAGGACGTTGCTTTTGTGCAGCTAGAACGCGACTCACAATTTGTTCACGAGCCTTGTCATCAAGTGAAGCCATAACGTATACAGAAGCAATAATTGGGGTTAAGGCTGGGAAACAATTTTAGTTTACCATTGTTATTTTCGTTAGACTTTCGCTAGACTCAATTTCTTAAAAATAGCTTATGAGAAGTGTGCTTCACAAAGACTATAATCATCTGGAGACGGAAACTAAGGTTTTGCTGCCGAAGTGTGAAAAAATGATTCAAATCCTGCCAAAGTTTACAATCCCCATTGCGATGGTCGTAGAGCGTACAGCCGTTGGCATCGCTTTTTCTACTGAGGATGCCAGTGTTAATCCTGTACTGGTTTATTTATCTCAGTTGCGTGTCGGGTCGCGGCGGACAATGCGGCAAGCGTTGGAGACAATAGCCACGATGGTAAGTGAAGGAGAGCTTGCTGCCTTAAGGTTTCCTTGGGCAGACCTGCGGTATCAGCATACTCAGGCAATTTATACTCAACTGCTAGAGCATTATGCACCTAATAGTGCTAACAAAATGATGGCAGCACTTTGTCGAGTGTTAGAAGAAGCCTGGAAACTGGGGCAAATGTCAGCAGAAGACTATCATCGGGCAGTGGCGATTGAGCGCAAAACAGGACAGCGGCTACTCAAGGGTAGAGCTTTAAGTACAGGAGAAATTCAAGCTTTGTTCAATGCTTGCTGTCAAGATAAGTCTGTTAAGGGTAGTCGAGATGCTGCTTTGATTGCCGTGTTGTATGGAGCAGGTCTACGTCGAGCAGAAGTTGTGGCTTTACAGTTGCAAGACTGGAACGGGCAAAATAACTGTTTGACTGTGCGCTCTGGTAAAGGAGATAAGGACAGGACAACTTACTTGGATGATGGCGCTGCTGCTGCATTGCTTGATTGGTTGCATTGGCGAGGGAACTTACCTGGACCTCTGTTTTATCCCACTCGTAGAGGTGGACGAATTGAAATCCGAAGCATGACTGACCAAGCGGTATTAGATATCCTGCGGCAGCGGGGTCAGGAGGCTTCTATTGCTTCCTTTTCCCCCCATGATTTTCGCCGTACTTTCATCAGCAATTTACTAGATGCTGGTGCTGACATTAGTACGGTGCAGAAGTTGGCGGGTCACGCTAGTCCCGTGACTACAGCGCGGTATGACAGGCGGGGAGAGGCGGCTAAACGTAAGGCGGCGAGTCTGTTGCATACTCCCTACGGGCGATTTTAGTTTGATATTAACAGCTATCGAATATCGAAAGTGTCACTTCTCTATGCAATTCTTTATGTTTAAGAACTTAAGGTTAACGATTCCAACAGCCCTAGCATTCACAGTGCTTGGATACGCTATTAGTTTACCGATGAGCTTTTATCTTGATGATTATGCAGCAAGATGGCAATTCAATCTCTTAAACCGTTCTGAGCCAGCGAATTTAAGTATTCAGACACAAAGGCTTGATAAGCTGAGAAAATTTCAGACTATGGTAGCTCTTGGAGGTACATTGGTGGGAGTTGTAGTAGCTCAAACAACTTTCGTTGCCTACACACTTGTACTAAAAGAAAATCGTGGAAAGGAAAACTAGTAAACTTGTCGGATCTGACCATTGAGAGGTGAGATATAGAATTTATAGGTTATCTACGACGGCTCAACCCTGCCGTTGTTTTTGACTAATGAGCAAGGTAGTGACTTAAGAGTGTTCTTGAGATGCTGAACTTTGAACGGCATTATCGGGTTCGTGATCGCCCCAGTAGAAGACATCCAACCACACCGATGAGGGCATGAGTTCGGTACGAGCATTATTTGCAAGGGAGTAGACCCGTTGTAGGGCAAAGAGTTAATGATGAGGATTAACTAATGACGCTCTGCTTGTCTTCGGCTAAAGTTATACAGCAGTCAAGAGTGCAAAATAAAAATGGCTAGCGACCCAACAAAACTAAATGATCTGGAAATGCTATCACTCCTTGCTCTTGGGCTAATCCCATCTATGGAGCGAGTAGTTGCAGGTGAAAAAGACCCCTTCCCTTACCCCGATGCTCTGCTGTGTGGTTTCAACCAATTGATCCTTACTTGTGCTTTAAGAGATGTCCCTAGAGCACAGCGACCAGCTAGTATTCCTGAATTTATAACGACCTGGGGAGTTATGCCTTTCTCAGAGTGGTGCGTCAAGTTAGACGTGCCAGCAGGTTTGTTCACAGTAAATGATCGGCTACTTAACCCTGAATGCGATTCAAGACCAACCCAGTTGTGTCAGAAACTTAGCCAGGGGGAAGCGATCGCGGTTGAGGTGGTTTACTGAAGGGCGATCGCTCTGCTGAACTAATCGAGCGCTGCCAGTTAGTAATAGTTCTAAGAAAGCCAAGAAAATTGCAAGCCTGTTACAACAATTAAAAGCATTGTTAACAGATTGATGAGATATTTCCTTAGATTTACAGCTAGAACTATTCTTAGTCCTCTAATTCTGCTCGGATATCTTGTCCGTGAGCCTTAGAGCTATAACGGTCAGCAATACTGCGTAACATTGCCGCTGTTCTGGGATAACTATCTCCTAATACAACTGCATAAGAATGATAAGTTTCCGCTAATTGTCTTTCTTGAATTCCACCTTCACCTATTGATCTTGTGACAACTCCCCGCTTATTAAAGACACCAGTTGTTACACCTCGTTCCATCTGTTTACTCGCAATTTCTTCAATAAGTTCTCGAACTACGATATCCGGCCATATACCGTCTGATGATTGGGAGCATCCCACCTTGGAGGATACATACCTCATTAAGCTATAAGATCCTGATTCTACCGCCAGACAGAAAAGATATATTTGCCAGAGTAGAATGCCCTCTGGTGATTTCGGTGCATATGCTAAAACATGACCAATCTTTAGGTCAGCTATTTTACCTCTTCCAATTTCTTGACTAGCTGTTCGTGCCTTCAATACCCAATTTCTTAATTGTTCTAGATCAATAGTCCCATCTTCCTTTAGACCTGGTACTTGATGCCATGATTCAAGTAACCTAGATCCCAATTCCGCGCGGGTTAAAGCAGCCTGATCAATTTCTACTGATTTATTTCTATCATCTTCTGACTTATAGACATATTCTAGAATTTGTACAAAAAATAAAGGGTTTTTGGAAAGTTCTTGGTAAAGGAGTTTAGGCTGTCTTTCGGAATGAACTAATAGCGGTAAGTATATCCACTCCAAAAAAGCAATTTTGTTATCTTCAATATCGCCTGCTCTTTCTAAAATATCAAAAATCTCTTCGATACGATATCTAATATGATTGAGATCAAATATTGGTTTTTCGGTGTTATGGTTAACTGATGCAGCTTTTTCGAGGATATTCACTAATAGTGTTGATGGTAGAAATTTAGCTTGATCATTGTGGTGTAAATTGACTAGGTTTAGAGCTAAATAGGGTCGATTAAATTCTAACAACTTAACGATTGCAGCTTCTTCATCGTTTTCATTAATCCACCCTGTGGAAATAGTCTTCCAATATAGATTTATTATTTCTTCACTAAAAGGAATTAATAAATTCCAAGTGCATTTCTCGAACGGCAAAGCATAGAAAAAGTTAATCACTTGCTGTCCAGACCAATGGTCATTTTTGGCGAAATAAAGGATATTTTCTGCCCAAGCCCATCCATAATTTTCGAGGCGGCGACCTATAAATCCTATGGCGAAAACATTTAGTGGATTCTTCTCATTTCCAAGAGTTTTGCGAAGCAAGCTTA
>JAUJND010000052.1 GCA_030446505.1 Chroococcidiopsidaceae cyanobacterium YX2bin18
GTGTTGCGCTAGTTAGGATCGCTTAAAAAATTACCGACTTGTTACAACCGAAGATTTGTGTACAGTACCTTCTATGACCTACGCCTCCCTACTTAAAATACCTGAAACCTTGCGCTCTTCCACTGGCTTGGCTGCCTTAGCTTCTTTGGGAGTTCACGGGTTACTTTGGGCTGTTTTGCCTGTGTTGCCTTTTGAATCCAAATCATTAGAGTCCCAGTCACAACAAACCGTCGGACTTATTCAACTAACTCCAGAGGAACAAAGCCGTCTACCGTCCACCTCCGAGGTAACACTACCGCCCTTTGCCACGCAGCAGAGTGTATTACCTCCCTTGCCGCCTCCACCGTTCCAAATGAGTGCATTGCCACCTTTGCCAGCATTTCCCCAGTCATTTCAGCTACCACCCAACTCCATTCCTAAGAATTTCACGGCACCCTCGCCTGCAACTAAAACTGTTCGAGTGCCACCACCGCCACCAACAAAGACTGCTATAAATAAACCTGCTGGCTCAGGAGGAAATCGGACGTACTACTCGGATGAATTGTTGTCAGCTCCGCGCCGATGGACTCCACCCCTAATTTCTGGTCTACCTACTAACCGTCTTACTGCCCAGCCTTTCGACCCAAATAATTTCCCTCCCGCTCCCCCAACAGTACCCGTACCCACACCAATAGTTCCAGAAAATCTTGCTCCTCCACAGAACACTAATCCACCTCAACAAAAAGTTGCTACAGCCAACCCGACACCGTTAACCCCTACCGCGCCACCACAAAAAGTTCCTGAAAAGACAAAAAGAGAGCTACTAGCACTGCGAGATCAGCTTGCTAGGGCTAATCGTGCCACGTCAGCCACGCCCGCACCTGCAAATACCCCAGCAGGTATGACAAGGCAACAGATAGTACAAGCACTGCGGCGATCGCCACCTCAGCCCAACCAAGCTGGTGTATCAGTGGCGACAGCAGATACAATCCAACGGTTGGAAAAGTTTAATGCCCAACAACAGAGAGTTCAGAGTGAGTACCCGAAAGTGGAAACTAAAGCGCCTATTCGCCAAAAAATTGCAACGTGCGAAAAACAGGTCGATGGTGGCGTTGCTTACGTTAAAGCAGTGGTTAACCCCCAGGGCAAAATTATTTCAGGACCTGAGTTGTTTGATAACAAAGGGGCAGTTGATATTGCCCAGGCGAAGGCTATTGTGAGCAATTATCCTTTCCAAGCAGATAGTAATACCACAAATTACAATTTTACTATCGAGTTCAATTACGACACAGGTAAATGTCCTGAAACTACTCCAGATCAGTCACCTGATACACAAGCCTAACAATCAAAGTCGTAGTTATGCGAGTAATTTTCCTATTGAGCTAAGACTGAATTAGTTTTCTAGATGTGTTTAATGTTGCTAGTGCTGGTGATACATTGGTGCTGCTAATAGCCAGTGAATCATTTTGAGAAATCTTGCGGCAATTATTTGTAGTGCGCCATCAGACATCAATTACTACACCTTTCAAGATCAAGGCAGCTTTGCAGGCACTACTTGCAACATAAGATCAGGAATTACAGACGAAACAGGACTAAGGAATAATTATGAGTGATAGCAGATCGCCGCGGCGATTATTAGTTACGGGTGGTGCAGGTTTTATTGGCTCAAATTTTGTTCATTACTGGTGCGACGCTTACCCAAATGACCGAGTGGTAGTTCTAGATGCACTTACTTATGCAGGTAATCGGCGCAATTTAGCGGCTTTGGATGGGCAAGAAAATTTTCGGTTTGTTGCAGGTGATATATGCGATCGCTCGCTTGTAGACCAGCTATTACAAGCAGAAAACATTGACACCATAGCCCATTTTGCAGCTGAATCCCACGTTGACCGCTCCATTATTGAACCAGCGGCTTTTATTCAAACTAATCTAGTGGGAACTTTCACTTTACTAGAAGCTTTTCGGCAGCACTGGGACAAAGAAAGACCAGATAGCTATTGTTTCCTTCATGTTTCTACAGACGAAGTTTACGGTAGCCTTAATCCCAACGACGCTGCATTTACCGAAACCACGCCCTACGCCCCCAATAGTCCCTATTCAGCATCTAAAGCTGGCAGCGATCACCTAGTTCGAGCTTATTACCATACCTACGGCTTACCCACGCTAATTACAAATTGCTCTAACAACTACGGTCCCTACCAGTTTCCAGAAAAGCTAATTCCTTTGATGTGCATCAACAGCTTAATCGGTAAACAATTACCCGTTTATGGAGATGGGCAAAATGTTCGGGATTGGCTTTATGTCGGCGATCATTGTGAAGCTTTGGATGTCGTAATTCACCGAGGCGTTCCAGGTGAAACATACAATATCGGAGGCAACAACGAAGTCAAAAATATCGACCTCGTTCAGATGCTGTGTCAGGTAATGGATGAATTAGCACCACAAACACTTTGCTCAAAGGATGACTCCGCACACGAGTATTCTCCGCAACTGCCAGTGCGCCCTTGCAACAAGTTAATCTCTTTTGTGCAGGATCGACCAGGTCATGATCGGCGCTATGCGATTAATGCAACTAAAATCAAAACTCAGTTGGGTTGGATTCCTACTGTGACAATTGAAAAAGGATTACATCGAACGGTTGAATGGTATTTAACTCACCGCGACTGGTGGCAACCTCTACTGTCAAAGGAGTACCAGGAATACTACCGACAGGTTTATGTTCAGAAAGGAATATAAAAAAGAAAAATTTAAGTATTATTGTTGTAAACAGCGTAAGTAAAATTACAGAATCTTTATTAGCTCTTCACAGTTTCAAAGCCACAATTACTTAAAAATAGAGGATGCTAAGAGAGTAATCAGTTTTAAACCTAGTACCTCTTGATGTAAGTGGTAATTGAAAAAACTGCGATCGCCAGTATGAAAAGAGTGTACGCAAGCGGTTTGCGGTTTCATAAAAGCTTTACCTGCAAACCTCATATACTGAGGCAGACTTACGTAGTTGTCAATTAGGATAATTTAAGTAAATATTTTTACTTGTTATGGAAATTACTTATGTTTGTAACAACTCTGGAACAAAAAACAAAAACTATACTTGGTGAGATGCTAATCCGCAAAGGCTGGATTTCTCAAGCTCAACTAGACCAAACTTTGGCAGAACAACTTAGTAGTAACAAAAAACTAGGTGAACTCCTAATTGAGAAAAATTTGATTCCTCAAGAAAAAATAGAGCAAGTCTTGTTAGAACAACATATTATGTTAGGACAGCTACTATTGCAAGAAAGATTAATTTCTCAAGCTGAACTAGAGCAAGCTTTAGCAGAACAACCTAGTAGTAACAAAAAACTAGGTGAACTCCTAATTGAGAAAAATTTGATTCCTCAAGAAAAACTGGAAAAAATAATAGAAAAACAGTACTGGCAAAAAAATGGTTTTTGGCTAATTTCTTAAATATGCCTATTTATTAGTAATATACCAACACTGCTAATTATATATTTTCTGCATACGAAGCAGTTAAAATTAGCCTATGTTCCAACTACTTGTGACCAGGTTGTAAATAGAAAAACTCCAACCACGGCGATCGCTAACAGTCCTTGAATTAAATTCCCTACTAATGAACCCACTACAATTCCTACACCAGCTTTAAGTGCTAGGTTCAAATCATGCTGGTATAAGTACTCTCCAATAATTGCTCCTAGTAGTGGTCCCAGCAAAATACCCAGGAGTGGTCCTCCAACAGGTAAGGCTGGCAACAAGCCAAAAATGCCAAGAAATAAGCCAACGATCGCTCCAATCTGCCCCCACTTGCTAGCACCAGCCTGTTTCGCACCCCAGTAGCTAGCTAGAAAATCAATACCGATGCCAAAGACTAAAACTGCGATCGCCACAAGCAACGGTACACTGATACTCCCAAACGAACCTTGAACGGCTCCCCAAATTATAATAGCGACTAAAATTAGGCTAGTTCCCGGAATTCCAGGCACTACAGCCCCGATAATGCCCACAACCATCAGGGCAACGAGTAGCCAGTAAAGAATCAACATATTTTAAGTCTGCGCTGGTGTGACATCGCTGCTTTTTTGGGGTACTAGTCCGCCAATAAAAACAGATTGCAAGCTACTAAGAGTGACATCTAATTTATCAGCAATTCCGGCGATCCAGTTTTCATCTTGCTTTGTGTAACTACGAGGAACATTTGCCCCTAAAATTAGCACACCCTGTTTACCAATCGGCTGACAGATTACACCCTGAGTATTCTCTGGCAAATAATCAAATTCAATCCGCCCTGGGTATACTTTTAAATCCACCAGGTAAACTGGCTGTTGTTTTTCTAACACCCGTTTCAAGATTGCTCCTGGTTTTACTTCCGGATTTACCCCCAAAATCCCGCGACGTAACAGCACTTTTCCGCGATAAAAAACGACGAGCGATCGCGTTACAGTATTGGTCAACAACAAGTGTGATGCCCACGCCAGTTCCGTTCTTATCGCTTCTGGTAAATCTGCTGTTAACTCAAAACCCTCCTCACCGATTAAGTCAACAGCATCAGGCGATCGCGGTGAAAATTGCTGCCATAGTAAACCCGTTAAAATCAACACTGCACTCAAAATCACGCCCAGCACATCTGCACGAGCTTGAGAATCAGTTAACTGGGGCGATAATAAACGATTAATCAGCAGTAAAATACTTCCCAAGCCACCAACAACAATGGGTAGCCGCCGCAAGGCTGCATTTTGATCAGATTTAGCCATTTTAGATAGAAGTTAGGACTTGAGGATAATTTTCTGTCTCCCCTGCCTCCCCAGCTCGAAAGCTCCCCCAGCTTTTCATTACTCCTCTCCTGGCTCAATAATCCGTTGGAATAAATAACCTGTACCTCGCGCTGTTAGAATCAACTCTGGATTACTGGGATCATCTTCCAACTTTGCTCTTAGCCGCGAGATGTGAACATCTACCACGCGAGTATCTACGTGCCTTTCTGGTGTATATCCCCATACCTCCTGTAAAATCTCTGAGCGGGAAAAAGCTTCTCCAGAGCGACTAACTAGTAGCTCCAGTAAGCTAAATTCCATTCCAGTAAGCCGAATACGCTCATCACCTTTATAAACTTGGCGCTTATTAGTGTCAATTCTCAGGTTTGTTACATGGATAACTCCAGAACTTGGGATACCAGTTACTCCCGTTTTATCTACCCGCCGTAGTACTGAACGAATTCTGGCTTCTAGCTCTTTAGGGGAAAAAGGTTTAACAACATAGTCATCAGCACCTAGCTCTAGCCCAGTTATCCGGTCAGCTACATCTCCCAATGCTGTTAGCATAATGATGGGTACGTCAGATTCCTTACGCAATTCTTGACAAACGCCGTAGCCATCTAGTTTCGGCATCATAACGTCCAAAACGACTAAATTTGGCTCGGCTTTGTGAAATATATCTAAGGCTTCTTCGCCATCGGCAGCTGTCACAACGTCATAACCAATCATGGAAAGGCGGGTTTCCAAAATACGACGAATACTAGCTTCGTCATCCACCACCAGGATTTTTTCTTTATGACTTTCCAAGCTTCTCAATGCTCCTTAAAAAGAATTTCTGATGATAAATTTTTAATACCATTAATTAAGATATTACTCCATTAAGTCATTTTGAAAACGCCGTACCTGCTGCTAGGTTTGAATTTCAGTTTTTTTTAAAGATTGAGAATAAATTAAAATTATTTAACATTTCAAAAATGGCAAAGCCTAAGACTCATTATGTTTGCAATGAATGTGGAGGAGAGTCGCCACAATGGTTCGGCAAGTGTCCGGCTTGTGGCACTTACAATTCACTAGAAGAACAAATAGCAACCCAAGTAGCAATACCAAGTCGTGGCGTAAGTTTACAATCGAATCGCTCCAACGGCAAGTCGAATCCTAAAGCAGCAAAAGCACGAGCATCTTTAACGTTCGCCCAAATTACTGATCGCCAAGAAACTCGCTGGTTTTCTGGCTATGACGAATTGGATCGGGTATTAGGTGGGGGCATTGTTCCGGGTTCTTTAGTACTGATTGGGGGTGATCCGGGAATTGGTAAATCAACACTGTTGCTACAAGTCTCGAATCAACTAGCTCAAAGGTATCGCATCCTCTATGTTTGTGGGGAAGAATCAGGACAACAGGTAAAGTTAAGAGCCTCTCGCTTGGGAGTTGTCACTCCAATAAGTTTGCTTGCTGATGGGGAAGTAGTGATAACACCACAGCAGGATGCCGCAGTTGGGTTCCAGACTGAGCTTGGAGGAGCTGCTGGTGCAGATTTGTATGTGTTGCCGGAGACAGACCTTGAAGAAATTTTGCGGGAAATAGACTCGTTGAAACCGAATGTAGCGGTGATTGATAGTATTCAAACGGTGTATTTTCCGGCTCTGACCTCTGCTCCTGGTTCCGTTGCTCAGGTGCGTGAATGTACAGCAGCATTGATGCAAGTGGCGAAGCGGGAGGATGTCACAATGTTACTTGTAGGTCATGTGACCAAAGAAGGAGCGATCGCTGGTCCCAAAGTTTTAGAACATTTAGTCGATACTGTGCTGTATTTTGAGGGCGATCGCTTTGCTTCTCACCGACTACTACGAACTGTAAAAAACCGCTTTGGGGCAACTCACGAAATCGGCATCTTTGAAATGATCGACAAAGGGCTGCGAGAAGTCGCAAATCCCTCAGAGCTATTTTTAGGCAACCGCGATGAAGTTGCTCCCGGAACGGCAATTGTCGTAGCTTGTGAAGGCACTCGTCCAATTGTGGTGGAATTGCAAGCTTTGGTAAGTCCTACGAGTTACGCTTCACCGCGCCGTTCTACCACTGGCGTTGATTACAATCGGCTATTGCAAATTTTGGCAGTGTTGGAAAAACGGGTAGGAATTCCTTTGTCAAAATTAGATGCTTATGTGGCATCAGCAGGCGGACTAAATGTGGAAGAACCAGCTGTAGATCTAGGAGTAGCGATCGCCGTTGTTGCTTCTTTCCGCGATCGCGTTGTTGATCCGCGTACTGTCTTAATTGGCGAAGTAGGATTGGGCGGACAAGTACGCCCAGTTTCCCAGATGGAACTACGTTTGAAAGAAGCTGCCAAACTGGGTTTTAAGCGGGCAATTGTCCCCAAAGGTCAAACTTTCCCAGATGTGGATTTAGAAATTATCCCAGTGGCAAAGGTGATAGATGCAATTATTGCTGCTATTCCACCTCAACACTTTCAGGAGTCTGATATCCCAGAGGAAGATGAATAATAAATTATTGTTGATTAAATTTAGGTTAAGGATTGGTTAAGACAAACTAAATCAAGCTTTAAATTAATTTAATTACAGCCACCTGGAAGCGGATAAGCGACCAATAATCACAATTTGGAGGCAAATTAATCAGCGTTGTCAATCATTTATTTCGGTGTTAGACAGAGTATGGCGTTTAAAAAGCAGGAGAGAGTTCAATGGTAGACCGATCAGATTTTCTGCATCCGCGCAGTCGCTATTATGGTCAATTTAAGCCAGAAAACTTGGTTTTTAATGCAAATTTGCAGGAATTTGCCCAGCAAGTAGGGTATATCTGCAACTTAGAAACATCTGGAAAGCTAGCTTCAGAGGAGGCTTACAACAAAATTCACGCTTTGTGGAAACAACTTAAAAGCTCGAAAGAACAGTTAGGAATTGGCGCTCACCCCTTTCAAAGTGATGAGGGAGATGATGGAGTAAGGGAGTGAAAATTGGAGCCACCCTTAATGAGTCAAAGTGAATACTGAACACGGACTAACTGCCGTGTAGTAATTTTGTAGTTGGCGTGTAGCAGCTGCCCATCCCCAGCGTTCTGCTTCCACACGCGCATTTATGCGAATAGTTTCCCGTTCTTGTTGCTGGTCTAAAAGATGTTGAGTAGCAGCGATCGCACCCTGCTCGTCTTCTGGATCGAACAAATATCCGTTCACCCCAGAAGCCACAATATCAGGAATTCCACCACTACTAGCTGCTACAACCGGACAACCAGCTGCCATCGCTTCTAGTAGTACTAATCCTAACGTCTCTGTTCGCGAAGGAAAAATAAATGCATCAGCAGAGGCAAAAGCAGAGCCTAATTCTTCGCCAGTAAGATAGCCCACAAAATGAGTCGCAGTCCCAGCAAAGTGTTTTTCCAGCGCTAGGCGGTGCGGTCCGTCTCCTACCAAGGCTAAACGAGCTTCTGGGATGGCTTCTAGAACGAATTTAATTCGCTCAATTTCTTTTTCTGCCGATAGTCGCCCCACATAAAGTAGCAAGGGGCTTTCCGGATGACCTTGACTCAGATGCGATCGCATCTCTTGGCTTGCTAGGTCTGGATGAAATAATTCTGTATCTACTCCCCGCTGCCACAGTTCCACTCGCTCAATGCCGTGGTCTGTTAGTTCCTGCATCATCGCCGTTGAGGTACATAAATTCAGTTGAGCCTGATTATGACCAGCTTTAAGCAATTCCCAGAGTAAACCTTCCAGCATCCCTAAACCGTAGTGCTGGAGATACTGCGGTAGATGGGTATGGTAGGACGCTATTAAGGGAATTTTCAGCATTTTGCCATAAAATAACCCGGACAATCCCAATACAGCTGGGTTGACGACATGAATAATGTCTGGCTGAAAATCTTCCAGCACTTGCCCAATAGACGGTCTTGGTAGCGCTAGTTTCAGCTCTGGATACAGCGGCAGCGGAAAGGCAGAAACACCTAAACCCTGGCTCCTTTATACTCTGTAATCCCGCCATCAGGAGCCACGACTAGCACCTGGTTGCCATGACGCTGCAAATGTTCAACGGTGTGGCGCAGGCGTGTAACAATGCCATCAACCTTGGGCAAAAAGGTTTCAGTGAAAAGGGCAATTCGCATAATTAGTTATTGGTCACTGGTCATTAGTCATTAGTAAATGGCTGTTTCTGACTAGTGACTGCTGAAGTGTTAACGACTACCTGCGCCAAGAGACTTTGGGCAGAATTTGAGCTTCTTCAACGCGGTGCTGATACTTAACGGCAAAGTTGAGTAGGGAATCAAGTAGTGCTTCTGAGAGGAAGTGAGGCTGTAACCCTAGACTTAGCAGATTGGTATTTTTGGCGTTGAAGTAGTGTTCTTCTTTTTCCACTCTAGGATTATCTAGGTGATTGATTTCTACATTCAGTCCGATTGCATTACCAGCTTTTTTGACCATCAATGCCAAGTCACTGACACTAAATTGTTCCGTAAATTGGTTGAAGACACGAAATTCACCAGGTTGGGCTGGGTTAGTAATTGCCAGTTCTACACACCGCACTGTATCTCGAATATCTAAAAAGCCTCGCGTCTGACCACCTTGACCATACACCGTCAAAGGATGCGCGATCGCTGCTTGAATACAAAATCGGTTCAACGCCGTGCCAAACACTCCATCGTAATCAAGTCTATTGATTAATAACTCGTCTATCCCAGTCTCTTCCGTCAATACCCCATAAACCACACCTTGGTTTAAATCTGTTGCCCTTAAGCCCCATATCCGACAAGCAAAGTGAATATTGTGGCTATCGTGGACTTTACTTAGATGGTACATACTACCTGGTTGCTTAGGATACGGCAAAGTATCTTTGCGACCGTTGTGTTCTATGGTAATGTAGCCTTCTTCGATATCAATATTAGGCGTTCCATACTCACCCATTGTCCCTAGCTTAACTAGGTGGCAGTCTGGAAAACTTTCCCGCATCACATACAACAAATTTAATGTTCCGACTACGTTATTAACCTGCGTCAAAACTGCGTGTTCGCGGTCAATCATCGAAAAAGGAGCCGAACGCTGCTCACCAAAATGGACGATCGCTTCAGGTTCAAAGGAGTGCAGCGCTTTACTTAAAAATTCGTAGTTAGTAATGTCGCCAATGAACAAGTCGATAGATTTACCAGTTAAATCGTGCCATCGCCGCAGCCGTTGTTGGATAGACGCAATCGGAGTTAGGGTTTCTACACCCAGTTCTAGATCCCAGTGTCGTCGCACCAAACTATCTAAAATACCAACTTCATAACCTCGATTGGATAGGTAGAGTGCGGTTGCCCAACCGCAATAGCCATCGCCACCAATAACCAGGACTTTCATCTTATAACAGTGCTTACTCGCTGATACTCGCTAAATCTATCAGGTTTGTGACCTCTTTTGCGGTAGAGATCAGGAACTCAAAGTCTCCTATGAAAATCAAGGGCGATTTATAGATAGGAAGATGCAGCGGAAAAACTTTTGGTTAACGCTCAAAAGTAAAGCCATGAACCGAACAAAGCAACTAAAGACTACTATGTTAATCTCAATTCACTAAATATTAATAAATGTAACAATATTGCCGTCAAAGCGTTTTAGTGTCTTGACACCCAAGAATAAAGTCGATAATCTGATACACATACCCGGGTAAGACGACTGAAAAGTTATATGCAAGCTAAGCAAAAGGTCACTTTGTATTTGTCGCCAGAACTGCATCGGCGACTTAAAATTCGAGCCGCAATTGACTCGGAACCAATGTCAGAACTCGCCGAACGGGCAATTGTCTTCTACCTAACTCATCCAGAAGTGATTGATGAAGTAGAAGCAGCCAACTATGGTCAAACTCACAAGGTTTATGCTTGTCCAGAGTGTACAACTTCTGTAGTTCTCCGAAACGAGGAAATGGTTTCTCTACGTAGTCAGTCTGAAGTAATAACTCAAGAACCTGTTGAGCAAGTGCCTCAAGCTGGAACAGCTAAAGAGGGAGAACAATTAGTTTCTTGTTATTAAGCGAATAATCTATCGTTTTTAAAAAGTAGAAAAGAGCAGTGTCTGCACCATCTCTATTAGGTTCAAAGTAGGTCGATGGCAATGAAAGAAGAGCTAAATATTCTAATTCAAGCTCAATATCCTCTAATCTACCTTGTGACCTCCGAGGAAGAGCGGACTGAGCAGACAATTGCGACAATCGCCCAAGTAAGACCCCAACGCCGGATCTTTGTATGGACGGTGACTCATGGGATTGTTGAATATGGTCAGCCACGGAATGTTACTCAACATAACACTGTGTCTCCAGAAGCGGCGATTGAGTGGGTAATAAGACAAAAAGATTCAAGTATTTTTATATTCAAAGATCTACACCCATTTATTGATTCGCCACCAGTAACACGATGGTTGCGTGATGCGATCGCCAGTTTTAAAGGTATGCAAAAAACTGTGCAAAAAACCATCGTTCTGATGTCGCCGACGCAGCAAATACCGATTGTACTAGAAAAAGAAGTTGTTGTCCTTGATTTTGCCCTACCAGTCTTAACAGAACAAAATCAACTAATAGAACAACAACAAAAACAAAAACCGTGGTCGGCGGCTTACTACTGAGGCAAGAGAAAGTTACTAAAAGCAGCTTTGGGCTTAACGCGCGATGAAGCGGAAAAGTTTATCGTAAGGCTCAAGTTACTAAACGACAGCTCACGGAAAACGAAGTAGATATCGTTCTATCTGAGAAAAAACAATTAATCCGACGCAATGGCATTCTGGAGTTTATCGAGTGAAGATGAAACAATTGATGCTGTTGGCGAGTTGGAAGAATTAAAGCGCTGGCTCAAGCAACGCTCAAACGCATTTACAGAAAGAGCAAGAGAGTATGGACTGCCCCAGCCTAAAGGAATGCTTATCCTGGGAGTCCCTGGCTGTGGAAAGTCTCTAATTGCCAAAACTACATCTCGGCTGTGGGGATTACCGTTGCTGCGTCTGGATATGGGACGGGTATACGACGGTTCTATGGTAGGACGTTCAGAAGCCAATCTGCGAAACGCCTTGAAAACAGCAGAATCAATCTCTCCGGCTATTCTCTTCATCGATGAATTGGATAAATCCTTTGCCGGTAGTACTGGATCTTCAGATTCTGACGGTGGCACATCTAGTCGGATATTTGGTTCTTTCTTAACCTGGATGCAAGAGAAAACTTCTCGGTATTTGTAATGGCAACTGCTAACCGAGTAGAACGCTTACCGGGGGAATTTTATGAAAGGTCGCTTTGATGAACTTTTCTTTGTAGATTTGCCCACTGCGGAAGAGCGTAAAGAGATTTTCAATATCCACTTGCTTAAACGTAAACGAGATGTTTCTCGGTTTGATCTCGAACAACTAGCTAAGGTTGCCGGAAGGCTTTTCTGGGGCAGAAATTGAGCAGGCAATGGTTGCAGCAATGTATGAAGCCTTTGCTCAAGATCGAGAGTTTACCCAATTAGATATTATTGCTGCAATTAAAGCGACGCTGCCGCTGTCTAAAACAATGACAGAGCAAGTAACGGCCTTGAGAGATTGGGCACAGACAGCGTGCGCGACCTGCTGCATCCTCCGTTGCTGAATATCAGCGAATGGAGTTTTAAAAGCTTTCTCCTGCTCCCACAGGAGGAAAGGCTAGCATAAATTGCTAGCAGTTGACCAAACGCCGTATTAGCTATCCCATCCTAAAACAGATGCGGCTTCACCTAAACAAAACGTTGTCTTTCTCATTCCCTTAGGAGGAAACCCAAATGTCTCATTTTAGCACTCTGCGTACCAGATCACCGATGCCGAAATTCTTAAGTCCTCCCTGCGTGACCTAGGTATCACCGTCAAGACGGAATCACTGATGCCAATCTTAAGTCCTGCATAGTGACTAGGTATCACCGTGAAGACGGAAGCTGATGTCCGGTTCCTAGTTCGCGGGTTAACCCAACGATTGGTCATGTTTATCCAACGTTAGTGTGTTCTTTAGTGAAGTTCGCTGACGGTATTACTTGCTTGATAACTTCTATGCAATGTTTGAAATTTCTGAAGAACTAAGCACGTTGTAGGTTACATGGCGGGAAATTGGCAATATTGAGTATGATCTAAACTTTTGTTTTGTAGTTCTTGACTGCGATCTGTAATTTCAGCAACAAAAAAGCAACTGTCGCTTACTTTTGACCTTACAAAACAATAAGCGCTGATCTAAAGAGCAATGCGATTACTTTCGGTTGTTCCGCGAATGAAAAATAATCGGTATTTGAGATAACGTGGAATTAATGCACAACGAAAGCAGTACATTCAGGATTTAATTGTTAATTATCCTCGTAAGTACACAATTACTCAATCAATCAGCAAAGAATATTATTATGCAGTTAACAAGACTTGAGGAATAGCATTGAGTCGTTCTTGACTCTGATTCTAAATTGAAGTGACCATTACCATAATCTAGCACCGCTCGTCGGTCTCTCCAAATCTTCCTTGGTCTACCTCACCATTAAGCAAAATGCAAAGAAAAGTGCTAATGTTAAGTTGGTGTTGTCCAAGTGTAATCAGAGTAAGTTGATCAAAAGCGCGTTCTGACGTAGTGTCTTTAAAGTATACTCTTGTTTTGTATTGTCATCGAATCCAGTGACAACAATTGAAGCAGAGGGTAAGTTGTTTGTACCAACTATCGTTTCCGGCTGTTTTTTAATGCAATTACATCCTTTTAATTTACTGAGCGTTCAATATGAACTTTTCCCTCTCTCGCCAGTCATAATGCCAATTAACTCCAAGATATTGAGGTGTGCTGAGGCAAAGGTATACCATCTAAACCAGAGGCGTTCTTTGCAAAGAAATCCCTCTTTGGTCGTAGCCAAGCCATCGTAGCTGCGCTTTATTGAAATTCATCCAGTAGGCAAGCCGGCTCGTTTTAATGGATTGTGGTTCTGGGCAAAAGAGGTTACATAATACATCCTTAATATTCTTAAAGGGTTTAGGTGAAAATTGCATACTGAAGCTTGTAGGCAGAACTACTGATGCTGCAAATACAGAAGTAAATCGCTTAATTTTCATTAGTGTATTTCTAGTCTGACACTAGGTATTTACTATTGTTGATTATGTTCATACCAGCATCAGCCGATTAACACATTTTCCTTATAAATAGAGAAGTCCTCTACTTATAAAGTATTAAATACTACTAATCCAGCTTTGACAACGAAAAAGTGAAAAAAGTAGAAATTTTAAAGTAAGATTTGTTACTATTTATTAAGTAAGAATTAGTCGATATTAGCTAAACCACTTTCTACCAGTAAACTGAGCAAAAATTAGGAAATCTGAAAGCAATGACCGTGTAGGAAGTATTAGCAGTTGTAGATGTAGCTTTAGCGCTAAAGGGACTTACTGACCTACAAGCACTTGTATTCCGCTACTTGGAAAGACTAAATTATACAGAGATTTTTCAAAACTTTAGTTGTAAAACTATCGTAAGAGGTTCGCTTCTGTGACACCTCTCAAAAGCATTTGCTCAGAAAGTCACTAAAAGTAATATTCAGTCGGGACTTAGACACAAACACAATATCGGGTTACAAGAGTTGAGCTAGCAGACAAAATTGCCCATAAGAGGGCTACAGGAAACTATTATCAAAATTAGCGAAAGGTTGTTGATAGTTTCTACAGATGCACTTAAAAACTAGCTACTCTAGAGCATTGGATTGTGGATGATTTTGCTACCTCCTAATAGTGCTGTTAGGCATGGGTAGAATTGGCACTGTGGTTGATAACATCTGAGCACTCGTGGTTTCCTTTGGGGACTGAAACCTTCGTTTGTAGCACTGGGTAGCAGGGACAGGAAAAAGGCTAAATTATGTACTCATTATACAATCAGGACATGCTAACATAGCTTTTTCAAGTGCTTGTAAACCTTCTGTGACAATTAGCGGCGGCACAAAGCGGATCACTTCAGCAACAAACATTTATAGCTGCTTTGATAACATGCAGAAGTCAACTGAGTGTCTGTATTTCAATTCCATGCCGTTAATTTTCAAAGCAGTTGGGAGCAGCGATCGCTCTCAACCCCTGCCTCAACTGTTCCCCCGATCATGCACATTTTGCAGCAAGTTTTCTCGTTCCAACGTTTCACATACAGATAAAGCCACTGCACAGGCAAAGGGATTTCCCCAAATGTACTGGCATGATCTCTGGTTGGAAAACATCGCAGAACTTCTTGTACATTAAAGCACCAATCGGAATGCCACCGCCTAAGCCCTTGGCAGAAGTAAAAACATCTGGCTCAATACCTAAGTTTTCGTACCCCCAAAACTTGCCACTACGCCCCATCCCAACTTGCACTTCATCCAACATCAGCAAAATACCTGTCTCATCGCAGATTTCGCGGATTCTCTTAAAGTAGGCAATATCCCCTGGGCGCACACCGCCTTCTCCCTGCAATGGTTCCAACAGAATTGCCGCTACTCCATAATCGCCAGAATCTGATTCAGTGATTGCTGCCTCCACTGCCTTGATATCGTTGTAAGGCACGTACTGAAAACCAGGTACTAAGGGACCAAAATCTTTTTGGTACTTTGGCTGTCCTGTTGCCGTAATTGTTGCTAACGTCCGCCCGTGAAAACTAGCATTAGCAGTTAAAATTATCGGTTCATCAATGTGTAAAACTGTATGACCATACTTTCGCGCCAGTTTAATTGCCCCTTCATTCGCTTCTGCTCCAGAATTGCAGAAAAACACCCGTTCAGCGCTGGAATGATCTATCAACCATTTAGCTAGCTGACCTTGCACGGGGATATAGTACAAATTAGAAACGTGGTGCAGTGTCTGAATTTGGCGCGTTACTGTTTCTACCATTGCCGGGTGTGCGTGTCCTAGAGTACAAGTAGCAATGCCAGCAACAAAATCCAGGTATTCGCGCCCTTGAGTATCCCATACGGCAGCCAGCGCCACGTTCTAAGGCAAGGGGAAATCGCCCGTAGGTAGTCATTACAGACTCATTAAAGTCAGCCGGTTCATACGGGCTAGATATAACGGAATCTGATGCAGGTATCGAGGGATCTTGAACGAGAGTTTCTATGCTCACTATTGCTCCTCAAAGTTATTTATTTTGATCTGCAAGTTTAATTGAAATCTGCAAAACGTTTTGTCTAATCGGACTCAGATGACACTTGTTTTTAAGCTAGTTAAAGATATCCTCAAACAAGTGACCTTGTGAGCAAAACTTTTGTACTCAACATTTGAGCAGAAATATCATCGTATCCAAAAAGAGCTAATTGCCGGTGGTGTAGCTCTTGGTTGCGTCTTTTGGTTGGTACTTTATGGTACTGGCTGGTTGAAGGCTGGTCATGGGAAGATGCTGCTTACATGACGGTGATTACTTTAGCCACTGTTGGATTTGGCGAGATCCATCCACTGGGAAACCGAGGGCGTTTATTTACTATCTCCCTGATTTTAATGGGGGTAGTCAGCATTGGCTACATTGTTAACCGATTTACAGAAGCTTTGATTCAAGGCTACTTTCAAGAAGGAATTCGATTACGGCAACAGCGACGCTTGATGGAATCACTTTCAGGACACTATATCATTTGTGGCTTTGGGCGCACAGGTCGTCAAATTGCTTTAGAATTTGAGGCTGAAAGCGTCCCTTTTGTGACGATTGACTTGGAACTCGAATCTATCCAAACCGCCCAAGAGCTAGGCTATGTAGCCGTTCAAGGAGACGCTACGCTGGATGAAACTCTAGTAAAAGTGAAAATTTACCAGGCTGTTGGTTTGGTGGCAGCACTGCCTTCAGATGCGGAAAATCTCTATACGGTGCTTTCTGCGAAGACACTTAATCCCCAAATTCGGGCGATCGCCGCGCCAGTACCCATGAAGCCCTACAAAAGCTGCAACGGGCTGGCGCAGATGCCGTTGTATCCCCTTACATTACTGGCGGTAAACGCATGGCTGCTGCTGCTTTAAGACCGCAGGTGATGGATTTTGTTGATGGGATTCTTACGGGTGCAGATCGAGAATTGTACATGGAAGAATTGCGACTTGACCCAGATGTTTGCCCTTGTATTGGTCAAACTTTACGAGAAGCAAGGCTGCGATCGCAATCTGGCGCTTTAGTTTTGGCAATTCGTCGTGTTGATGGCAATCTCATTGGTGGTCCCACTGCTGACACTTTATTAATGGCGGGAGATTTACTCATCTGCATGGGTACTGCTGAGCAACTGCGGCTGCTGATTCAAATCTTGATTCCAATTCGCTCTAGTACACCGCGTCCGCCTAAGCACACCTAATAATAGTTTTGAGTTTTGAGCTTGCTCAATGCAGCAGCCGGAGCCTCCTCCGGAGCCAGTCGCGTGCGGGAGGTTCCCGAGAGTTTCGGGGGGAATAATTCCTCCCGAAATCTCTCATCCCGTTGAGAGAACTGGTGTGCTGACCATTGAGTTTTGAATTGCAGAGCAGAGTAATTGATTTTTCACTTTTTTACTCAAAATTCAACATTTAGAACTCATAACTATTCATAGCCTCTTTTATCAATCCAACTTTAGGGCATTAACTGGCACTTCATCCCAGGAATCAACTGTGCGTAGTCTAGCAATCCAACCAGATGCTTTTTGCACTTCGGTTAAATTTCGCTGATACGAATCATGACAATCATTTGCCTGATCTTGATCACAGCAGGCAATACAAGCATGAATCATGCCAGAAGGATCAATTTGCTCGTTTACCCAAATAGTCATTAGGTATTCTCCAGAAACTTTAACTGATAGCTTACGACGTAGCTGCTAACTGTGTAAGCGATTCACCAGTAACTCGGCAAATCCGCCAATCTTCTAAGATTGAAGCTCCCATGCGGCGATAAAAGGCGATCGCTTCTTCATTCCAATCTAAAACACTCCACTCCAACCGCCCACAACCGCGCTCAACAGCCAAATTCGCTAAATAAGTAAGCATTGCTTTACCAATACCTTGGCGACGGTACTCAGGTATCACGAATAAATCCTCTAAATAAATTCCTGGCTGCGTTAGGAAGGTTGAATAATTATTAAAAAACAGGGCAAACCCGACAGATTGCCCTGCGTATTCTGCCATGATTGCCTCTACGTATCGGTGGGAACCAAACAAATGCTCTTTTAAGGCTTCAGCATTACCCTTAACAGCGTGAGATAGCTTTTCATACTCAGCCAGCGCTTGAATTAAACTAAATAGCACTGGCACATCAACTGGCGTGGCAGGACGCAAAGTTAACTCGGAGGCGATCGCGGGAATTAAACTCACAGGCGCTAAGGAAAAGACATTAATCAAATAAATGTTTACTTACCCTAGCTTACCGCGCTGCAAATCTCTTTACTTATCCCATTTAACTGTTTTATGCGCTACAAACTCCCCGAATGAAAGCAACGAGTGGTTTGCATTTGTCGCATTAGATGAATAGATTGTTACTTAACAATTACTATTTTTAGCCCAGCCAACCTCTTAAGCGTTTAGCTATCTGAGGTCGCCGTAGTTTCCGCATAGCTTTACTTTGAATTTGCCGCACTCGTTCACGAGAAAGATTAAATAAGCAGCCGACTTGTTCGAGGGTACAAGGCTCAGTCGTGGTCAGACCATACCGTAATGAGATTACATCTTTTTCTCGTGGGGTTAGGACATCGCTCAATACGTCCCAAATCTCTTGACGCATCATAGTTTCACTCATCTGCTGTTCAGGAGATTGACCATCTTCATCTTCTAGTAAATCCAGCAGTTCCGTGTCTTCCTCTTTACCAATACGGTGGTTAAGAGAAAGTGCTTTTCGTCGCAACTGTTGCAGTTGACGCAATTGTTCTGGTGAAATTTCTAAAGCTGCTGCTACTTCATTTTCAGAAGGGTTACGGTGTAGTTCTTGCTTTAGTTCCCGTTGCGCTTTTTTGAGTTTGTTCAGCTTTTCTACAATATGGATTGGTAAGCGAATCGTCCGGGCATCATTGGCGATCGCCCGCGTAATTGCTTGTCTGATCCACCAATAAGCATAAGTAGAGAATTTATAACCTTTATCTGGATCAAACTTCTCCGTTGCCCGGTTTAAACCCATTGCTCCTTCCTGAATTAAATCCAGAAACTGGACTCCCCGATTCAAGTATCGCTTAGCAATCGAAACTACTAATCGTAAGTTCGAGCGAATCATCTTGCGTTTTGCTACTCGACCTTGATACAGGCGATGTTCTAATTGACGTTCTGATAATCCTATAATTGCTATAGTTTCTACTTTGGTAGGTTGGCGATTTAGTTCGCTCTGCAAGCGTTTTTGGAGTTCCTCAGTTTCTACCAAAAAGCGGACACGACGCGCCAACTCCAACTCTTCATCGGGTTTAAGCAGCGGATAACGTGCCATTTCTTTAAAAAATGCTCCTACAGCATCGTCAGACCTCGTTTTGCTATATCCTGAAGGTCTTGCTGCTGCTAGTTCGTCCCCATCTCGTTCTAACTCTAGATTTTCTGCCTCGGTGGGCATATCTTCTATAGCTGCTTCTAAACTATCGAGCGATGGTTCTAACTCAGTAATACTAGAATCACTGATTTCTGCTGTCGGTAACAGGATATCAATTGCGTCTAATTCAGCAGTATTCATAGTCAAGTTTAGTTTAGAGCGGGTTAAGTTACTGTCTTGGTAGATAGATCTATCGATTTTTAGTCTGGAAAAACTGGTGAACTAAATGAGCGATTTTTACCTAAGATTTAATATAATCCGCAACAAGGTTAAAAATAGAGCAAAATTCAGCTTTTTTATGTCTAACTTATGTCTAACTTATGTCGAAATAATATTAAGAGGTTTAGATCTTTTAGAGCTTATTAATCAGGATATTTTCTGATTATTCCAAATTCTAAACAATTAGAATAGTTAGATCTTTATGTTCACCAAAAAATATAAGACCTTGTTCCCTAAGCTGATATCCATTATGTTTCCAATTGCTTTCTCTGTTTCTTAGAACTTTAAGAATCAGCTTGCATTTAATACTGAGACTAAAATGGTAGGTGGAAAATCATAATACTGACATAGTTACTCATATACCGATAGTCACTTAAATATTTTAATTTAAAAAATTATTTACATTAAGAAGAGAATCGCATATCGGTAAATTTTTTACTCTCTATCAATAGAAAGAAATAGTTATATCTAAAATATATACTAAAAATCTAAGTTAGTAATGAAGAACACATCTTTAATTTACAATGCTAATTTATTGGAGAAATTAAATGGATAAAAAATGTTGAGCCAGTCCTATTTATGAAAATCAACTAGTTAAAATATTAGCTCTCCAAAGTGATGTGCTAGCTTACTATCAAAAGTAAGACAGGGTATTACTTTTTTGACCAAATGGTGTACCAGCAGGTGCGGTGCTGGATTTGGAGAACTGCCGTAGTTCCTTCTTACTTAGTTAGGTTACTGTTAAAGGCATTAAAGTATGTATATTTCTAGTCTGGATAGGTCTTCCATGGTGGTAGCTGAACCTATAGCATTTTATCAATCTGGTTCGACTTCATATCGCTGGATTGAAGTGCTAGTAGATTGTCCAGGAACACAGGGAATATATACCTACAGGCTGCCAAACGAGTTGAAAGTGCAACCAGGGGATATTTTGAGTGTGCCGTTTGGGGCGCAGCAGGTAGGAGCAGTAGCTCTGCGCTTGGTTGAACATCCTCCAGCCGATTTAGCACCGGAAAAAAATTCGGGACATTGAAGATGTAGTGAGCGTTGGTTTTTTTCCAGCAGTGTATTGGGAACTACTAAATCGAGTAGCCGAATATTACTACACACCGCTAATTCAAGTGATCCGTGCCGCTTTACCACCAGGGTTACTGGGGCGATCGCAGCGTCGGATTCGGCTTAAGCAAGCAGCTATTGCCAAAATCCAATCTGGCGCTGATGCGTTCTTAAGTCCAACTGCGCGTCAAATTCTAGAACTGCTACAAGCACAAACATCTGGAGACTACAGTTTCGTATACCTCCAGCGTCAAGTTAGAGCAGCTAATCGAGGATTACGGGAGTTATTGCGAGCGTCATTGGTAGAAAGCTACCTAGAACCTCCGCGATTTACGCGCCCAAAACTTCAGAAAGCGGTGACATTGGTAGGGACTGGTTTCGAGCGTGAAGTCACTCCTCGCCAACAAGAAATTTTAGAAGTGCTACGGCGGCGCGGCAGCGATATGTGGCTCAGTGAATTGTTGCAGGTTTGTAGCACAAGTTCCTCAACACTAAAGGCTTTAGCACAAAAGGGCTACATCGTAATTCAAGAGCGAGAAGTGTTGCGGACAGATAATGCGCTAGTAATGGCAGGCGATCAACCCAAGTCATTAACATTTGCCCAGCAGGAAGCAGTAACGACGATTAACCAGCTAGATCGATTTGCTCAAGTACTGTTGCATGGTGTAACAGGTTCAGGCAAAACAGAAGTATATTTACAAGTAATCGCTCCCCTGCTTTTGCAAGGCAAGTCTGCTCTTGTTCTAGTGCCAGAAATTGGTCTAACACCTCAGCTAACTGACCGTTTCCGCGCCCGATTTGGTAACAAAGTCTGTGTTTATCACAGCGCCCTTTCTGATGGCGAACGCTACGACAGTTGGCGGCAAATGCTCTCTGGGGAGCCGCAGGTAGTGATTGGCACGCGCTCTGCCATCTTTGCCCCCTTGCCTAATCTGGGTCTAATTATCTTAGATGAAGAACACGATGGTAGCTTCAAACAAGACTCCCCAATCCCCACCTATCACGCCCGCACTGTTGCTCACTGGAGAGCGGAATTAGAAAGCTGTCTCTTAGTATTAGGTTCTGCTACTCCTTCGTTGGAAACTTGGGTGAGTGTCAAAGAGCAGGGGAGCAGGGGAGCAGGGAGGCAGGGGAGCAGGGGGGCAGGGGAGCAAGGAGTAATCCAAAATTCCCAATCTTATTACCTTTCCTTGCCAGAGCGGATTCAATCGCGTCCTTTACCGCCGATAGAAGTTGTGGATATGCGGCAGGAGTTGCAGCAAGGTAATCGTTCGATATTTAGCCGCTCACTCCAAGAGGCTCTAGAACAATTGCAAGCGCGATCGCAACAGGGAATCTTATTTATTCACCGCCGGGGACACAGTACGTTTGTTTCTTGTCGTAGCTGTGGTTATGTGCTGGAGTGTCCTAACTGTGATGTTTCCTTGTCCTATCACCACATTGAAGCAGGAGCGCCAGAACTATTACGGTGTCATTACTGCAACTTTGGGCGATCGCATCCGCGTAATTGTCCTGAATGTAGTTCCCCTTATTTAAAGTTTTTTGGCAGTGGTACTCAGCGAGTCGCCCAAGAATTGGCACGGCAGTTGCCGCAATTGCGTTTAATTCGGTTTGATAGCGATACTACCCGCACTAAGGGTTCACATCGGACGTTACTGACGCGCTTTGCTAATGGAGAAGCTGATTTATTGGTAGGTACTCAAATGCTGACTAAAGGGCTAGATCTGCCGCAAGTAACGCTGGTGGGTGTTGTTGCTGCTGACGGATTGCTGCATCTAGCAGACTACCGAGCATCAGAACGGGCTTTTCAAACTTTAACTCAAGTTGCTGGTCGTGCTGGTAGAGGAGATGATCCAGGGCGGGTAATTGTGCAAACCTATTCGCCAGAGCATCCAGTAATTCAGGCAGTGCAGCAACACGAATATGAGTCTTTCACCCAGTCAGAATTAGAACAACGAGCAGCGCTGAATTATCCTCCCTACGGTCGGCTAATTTTGTTGCGACTAAGCAGCACGGATGCAGTTGAAGTTCAGAATACTGCTCAGATGTTGGCAGTTGAATTAGAGAATAGCGCTACGTCTGACTATGAGATATTAGGACCAGCCCCAGCGGGTATATTACGAGTGGCTAATCGGTATCGGTGGCAAATTCTGCTCAAGTTTGCGCCCGATGTGCTGCAAGTGGCAGACTGGAATTATCTGCGATTACTTTGCCCTTCATCTGTCAGTCTTACAATTGATGTTGACCCACTAAATTTAATCTAAGTTTGAATTTAAATAACTCCCCTACTCTGCTATTAACACAGTGCTTGCTATAATGCTGCACTGTTTACACAACGAGCCAGCATTGCGTGTTCAACTTGATGTGTGCGCCATCAGAGATGGCACAATTTACTGTTGCTCAGATCACAGAGTACGAGATTTGAGCCAAACTAATGATGCCGCAGGCTCCCCGATTGTGCATTCCATCTCTTTGTAACTGATGCAAGTATGCTGATTAGAGAAACAATAGCGGGGCAATAAAGGAAGGATAAATATTCTGCCTCTTATTTTGAGCCAAAATTTACTAAATTCAGGGTTAAATGTGATGAAGTTGAGGTATTTTTAAGCATTCGTGTCTAAACAAAAACCTTCTCGAACTCTAGCTGGAATTGCGGGAATTGTTGCAATTGCAACTTTAATCAGTAAAATTTTTGGGTTAGTGCGTCAACAAGTAATCGCAGCTGCATTTGGGGTGGGTGCAGTTGCTGATGCCTATAACTACGCTTACAACATACCTGGTTTTCTGCTGATATTACTAGGCGGCATCAATGGTCCTTTTCATAGTGCCATTGTTAGCGTCCTGTCCAAGCGTGAGAAACAAGAAGCGGCTCCCATAGTCGAAACTATTACCACACTTATCGGTGGATTGCTGCTGCTAGCAACGATTAGTCTTGTTGTTTTTGCCGCTCCCATAATTGACTTAGAAGCTCCAGGATTAAATCAGACGGCTTATGGGATAAAAGTGCGAGCGATCGCCATCCAACAACTTCAGATTATGGCTCCGATGGCGCTTTTAGCGGGGCTAATCGGCATTGGATTTGGTACACTTAACGCTGCTAATCAATATTGGCTACCCTCTGTTAGCCCATTGTTTTCCAGTATTACGGTAATTATTGGGCTTGGCATCTTAGCTCTGCAACTTGGCGGTAAAATCACTAGTTTCCAATATGCCATGCTAGGCGGGCAGGTTTTAGCTTGGGGAACTTTAGCAGGGGCAATTTTACAGTGGTTAGTCCAAGTTCCAGCTCAGTGGCGATCCGGTATGGGGACTTTGCGCCTGCGATTTGATTTTAATCAGCCTGGTGTACAGCAAGTGCTCAAAATCATGCTCCCAGCCACATTTTCATCCGGCATGATCCAAATCAATTTTTTCATCATCCTAGTTTTAGCCTCCTATATTCCTCAATCTGCGGCGGCGTTGCAATATACTACTATGTTGGTACAAACTCCTCTGGGCATCATTTCCAATGTTATTTTGGTGCCGATGTTACCAATTTTTTCGCGGCTGGCTGACCCGAAAGATTGGTCTGAACTCAAAGGACGGATTCGCCAGGGATTGCTTCTCGCAGCTATCACAATGCTGCCTTTAGGAGCAATTATGATTACTTTAGCAGTCCCGATTGTCCGCTTAGTATACGAGCGGGGAGCCTTTGACCAAGCTGCTTCTCAGTTAGTAGCAGGACTACTAGTAGTTAATGGCGTTGGGATGTTTGTTTATCTGGGTCGCGATGTGCTGGTGCGGGTATTCTATGCTTTAGGAGATGGTCAGACACCGTTTCGCGTCAGTATGGCAAATATTTTTCTCAACACGCTGCTAGCTTATCTTTTGGTTAACCCATTTGGCGCAGCGGGTTTAGTAATGGCAACTGTATGCGTAAATATCACCTCAATGCTGCTGTTGTTTTGGTTATTAGATCGCAAGTTAAATGGTTTGCCTTGGCGAGAGTGGAGTTTGCCAATTCTTGGTTTAACTGGTAGTAGCTTTGTAGCTGGTGTAGTTAGTTGGGCTACTTTTTGGGGTTGTCAACAAATTGGCAGCGGTGAGGGATTCTTGGTGCAACTGTTGCAGTTAAGTTTATCTGGAGTAGTAGGACTGGGATTTTTTGCTTTAATTACCGCTCAGATGAGACTACCAGAGGTTGATATTTTTGTATCGCGGTTACGTCAACGCTTTATTAAATAGTCACTCTTTCACTGCTAAGTCACAAGGAAAAACGATTAGCCCCTTTTACATTTTGCTCTGATATTTTTCTAAGATATCTATCAGGCTCACTTGGCACTGCATGGGCAGTAAATCAAGTAAAGGAATTTCCCGTTTACCACCGCCGATTTTAACTGGAATTTTTTGCAGGACTTGCACAACCGCGTCTTCGTCCACGGAATTGGATGTCAGCATGGGATAGAACTGTTCTGCCAAAACAGTGTGCAGGTGAGCATCAGATAGAAAAAGATGCCACTTAGCAATATCCATGTACACTTCTTCACCAATTTCCGAGGCG